>CP003096.1:832500-1132500 GCA_000233775.1 Thermovirga lienii DSM 17291
CACGTGCTACAATGGCCGGTACAGCGGGAAGCGAAGGGGAGACCTGGAGCGGATCTCTGAAAGCCGGTCCCAGTTCGGATTGTAGTCTGCAACTCGACTACATGAAGCTGGAATCGCTAGTAATCGCGGATCAGCCAAGCCGCGGTGAATACGTTCCCGGGCCTTGTACACACCGCCCGTCACACCACCCGAGTTGGGTGCACCCGAAGCCGGTGGCCTAACCCTTAAGGGGAGGAGCCGTCGAAGGTGTGCCTGGTAAGGGGGGTGAAGTCGTAACAAGGTAGCCGTACCGGAAGGTGCGGCTGGATCACCTCCTTTCTAAGGAGCAATGATGGAAGAGTGTTTAAGTTCTCACCTACTGCCTATATTTATAGATTTGCACATTGACAGATATATATGGTGAATTAGGTAATGGAGAGGTTAAGGTATTAAGGGCGCACGGTGGATGCCTAGGCACCAGTAGCCGAAGAAGGGCGTGGCAAGCTGCGAAAAGCTTCGGGGAGGCGCAAGCGGCCTTTGATCCGGAGATGCCCGAATGGGGAAACCTGCTTGGAGAAGTCCAAGCATCCTGTAGTAGGAGGGAACCCGGTGAAGTGAAACATCTCAGTAGCCGGAGGAGGAGAATCAACGAGATTCCCTGAGTAGTGGTGAGCGAAAGGGGAGTAGCCTAAACTGTGCAGATGTTAAAGGCTGCGGCCGTTGTCTGCATGGGGTTGAGGGACGCGTTGTGGGTATCCGCAGGTACCCGCCACGAAGCGCTTTTTAGCCGAACAGTGTTGGGAAAGCTGACCGTAGAGGGTGAAAGTCCCGTAGGCGAAAGGGAGCGTGTAGTGGTGGACGTGATCCCGAGTAGGCCGGAGCACGTGGAATTCCGGTTGAATCAGGGTGGACCACCATCCAAGGCTAAATACTACTGGTGACCGATAGTGCAGCAGTACCGAGAGGGAAAGGTGAAAAGCACCCCTGGCGGGGAGTGAAATAGACCTGAAACCGTGTGCTTACAAGCTATCGGAGTCTGGCGCTAGCTGGATGACGGTGTGCCTATTGAAGAATGAGCCGGCGAGTTACTTTACGTGGCGAGGTTAAGGGCTTTAAGGTCTGGAGCCGTAGGGAAACCGAGTCTGAATAGGGCGTTAAGTCGCGTGGAGTAGACCCGAAGCCGTACGATCTATCCATGGGCAGGTTGAAGTCCGGGTGAAACCGGATGGAGGACCGAACCAATCAGTGTTGAAAAACTGTTGGATGACCTGTGGATAGGAGTGAAAAGCTAATCGAGTACGGTGATAGCTGGTTCTCCCCGAAATGCATTGAGGTGCAGCCTCATGTTAGAAAGTGCTGGGGGTAGAGCACTGGTTGGACGATGGGGACTGGGGTCCTACTGACTTCAGCCAAACTCCGAATACTGGCACTGGATTCATGGGAGTGAGACTACGGGTGAGAAGGTCCGTGGTCGAGAGGGAAACAACCCAGACCGACAGCTAAGGTCCCTAAGCTACGCTAAGTGTTACAAGGATGTGGGGGAGCTTGGACAGCCAGGAGGTTGGCTTAGAAGCAGCCATCCTTGAAAGAGTGCGTAACAGCTCACTGGTCGAGCGCCCCTGCGCCGAAAATGTAGGGGGCTAAGCGTAGCGCCGAAGCTTCGGATGCCAGTACTAGGTACTGGTGTGGTAGGGGAGCGTTCCATGCGGGGTGAAGTTGAGCCGGGAGGCTTGGTGGACTGCATGGAAGTGAGAATGCCGGCATGAGTAGCGAGAAACGCGTGAGAACCGCGTTCACCGGAAGCCCAAGGGTTCCTGGGGAAGGTTTATCCTCCCAGGGTTAGGCGGGACCTAAGGCGAGGCTGAGAGGCGTAGCCGATGGACAGCAGGTAGACATTCCTGCCCCACCTTGGCGACGTTTGTACCGAAGGGGTGACGCAGGAGGCTAGGTGCGCAAGGTGCTGGAATACCTTGTCCAAGGAAGTAGGGGGGACGACCAGGCAAATCCGGTTGTCCGTTAACCCTGAGATCTGATGGGGAGCTCCTACGGGAGCGAAGGCATTGACGCCAAACTGCCGAGAAAAGCCTCTAGGGAGGAGTCAAGGTGCCCGTACCCGAGACCGACGCAGGTGGGCTGGCTGAGTAGGCTAAGGTGGACGAGAGAACCCTCGCTAAGGAACTCTGCAAGTTGACCCCGTAACTTCGGGAGAAGGGGTGCCCTTTCTGGTGAGGTGTATTAGCGATGCTGAGCTGGAGGGGGCCGCAGAAACCAGGCCCAGGCGACTGTTTAATAAAAACACAGGACTCTGCTTAAGGCGTAAGCCGAAGTATAGGGTCTGACGCCTGCCCGGTGCTGGAAGGTTAAGGGGAGGGGTTAGCCGCAAGGCGAAGCTCTGAACCGAAGCCCCAGTAAACGGCGGCCGTAACTATAACGGTCCTAAGGTAGCGAAATTCCTTGTCAGGTAAGTTCTGACCTGCACGAATGGCGTAACGATCTGGGCGCTGTCTCGGCGAGGGACTCGGTGAAATTGTGGTACCGGTAAAGACGCCGGTTACCCGTGGTGGGACGGAAAGACCCCGTGGAGCTTTACTGTAGCCTGATATTGGGTCTTGGTACGTCATGTACAGGATAGGTGGGAGGCTTTGAAGCGTGTGCGCCAGCATACGTGGAGCCGTCCTTGGGATACCACCCTTGATGTGCTGGGGTTCTAACCGCATAGGCTGAATCGTCATGCGGGACAGTGTCAGGTGGGCAGTTTGACTGGGGCGGTCGCCTCCTAAAGAGTAACGGAGGCGCGCGAAGGTTACCTCGAGGCGGATGGAAATCGCCTTTTAGAGCGCAAGGGTTATAAGGTAGCCTTACTGTGAGACCGACAGGTCGAGCAGTCGCGAAAGCGGGTCCTAGTGATCCGGCGGTTCCGAGTGGAAGGGCCGTCGCTCATCGGATAAAAGCTACCCCGGGGATAACAGGCTGATCTTGCCCGAGAGTCCCTATCGACGGCAAGGTTTGGCACCTCGATGTCGGCTCGTCGCATCCTGGGGCTGAAGCAGGTCCCAAGGGTTGGTCTGTTCGCCCATTAAAGCGGTACGTGAGCTGGGTTTAGAACGTCGTGAGACAGTTCGGTCCCTATCCACCACGGGCGTAAGTGGTTTGAGGGGAGCTGCTCCTAGTACGAGAGGACCGGAGTGGACGCACCTCTAGTGTACCGGTTGTGTCGCCAGATGCATAAGCCGGGTAGCTATGTGCGGATCGGATAACCGCTGAAGGCATCTAAGCGGGAAGCCGGCCCCAAGATGAGACCACTTGCCGCGTTAAGCGGGTAAGGTCGCACGGAGATGACGTGCTTGATAGGCCAGAGGTGTAAGGCGTGTGAGCGCTTTAGCTGACTGGTACTAATAGACCGAGGCCTTAACCTCTCTGTTACCTAAGGCATCATATATGCTGTCAGTGTGTTAAGTTTTGTAGAGGTTTCTGGTGGTCATAGCGGAGGGGAAACACCCGGATCCATGCCGAACCCGGCAGTTAAGCCCTCCAGCGCCGATGGTACTGCGATGGGTAATCGTGGGAGAGTAGGTCGCCGCCAGAAACCTCTATCTCTTTCTACTCCTCATAAAACCCCATAACTACTTCTCAATAAATAACCAATAATAAAACTACTCAAAATCCAATCCTATGTGGTAGTTTACCGCCTTGAAGAACTCATCTATGTCTTGTTCTACGTGTAGCGTAGGTATGTTGCTGGGAAGATATGATTTATTGGTTTCTCCTTTGTTTACGATTATTATCTTACCCCTAGCAAGTCTTGGAAGTAGGGCAGCGGGAGTAACCACTAGCGAAGACCCTACTACAAAGAGCAGGTCGCATTCTTTTACAAGCTTTTGGCTTTCTTCAAGGTGTTTCACCATTTCACCGAAGAAGACGATATCGGGTTTTATGATTCCGCCGCACCGGTCGCACCTGGGAACTTCCTGGGAAAAGACCAACTTCATGCTTTCCTCGTAATCCCAGGTTTTGTTGCAGTCAATGCAGAAGCTTTTCCATATGCCTCCGTGGATTTCCATGACGTTCTTGCTTCCTGCCATTTGGTGCAATGAATCGATATTTTGCGTTATTATTCCTTTCAACTTTCCATTTTTTTCCAGAGCAGCAAAGAATTTGTGAGCATATGTTGGCTTTATGTTCTTTAAGGTTTGGAGAAATTCGCGGTGGAACTTGTAAAAGAAACTAGGGTCCTCAAGAAAATAGTCTATATCGAATATTCTTTCGGGGTTTACACCTAGTTGCCTTCTATATATGCCGTTAGGGCCTCTAAAGTCTGGTATCCCGGCGTTGGTTGACATGCCCGCGCCGCTTAGCAGGACTATGTTGTTTGCCTTCTTGATTTCATCGGCACATATTTGAGCTAAGTTACAGTTAGGGATCTTTTCGAAACACCCCTCCAAATGAACCACCTCCTTTGGTGAACATAAAAAACTAGGCAACGGAAAAATTATACAAGAAAAAGCTATGCAACCGGTTACACAACATGCTAAAATATGGTGGCTCTTATTGGGCATAAACATTAAGGAGGTGTTGGCAGATATGCCAGGAAGAAGGATAGTGTATGGAGTGGACGACAAGCCGCCTTTTCCCATAATGGTGTTGGCCGGCTTTCAGCATGTATTGACCCTTTTTGGAGCGACGACGCTAGTTCCTCTTATTTTTGGTCCCGCAATGGGCATGACACCGGCGCAAATCGGCTTCTTCATATCTTGTGTTTATTTTGCCATGGGCGTGGCTACGTTGATACAGACTCATCCCAAGATTGGATCTGGATTACCTATAGTGCAGGGGTCTAGTTTCAGCTTTATTCCTCCTATCATGACCATAATTGGTGCATACAAAGCTATGGGGCCCAATGTGGTTATGCAGTACATTGGCGGCGCCTTGGTGGCTGGGGGGCTCATGTTATCAATTATTGGTTATAGTCGTCTCGTGGGGGTAATAAGAAAGATAATAACGCCAGTTGTCATAGGACCGACCATAATGGCTATAGGATTTTCCCTTGCTCCTGTAGCCATACAGTACAACGCAGCCAACTACTGGCCTGTATCCCTTTTAGTGGTCTTCTGTGTGTTCTTTTTCAGTCTTATCAGCAAGAACAAGTTCATCAATATTTTTGCCGTACTGTCCTCGATAGTCATAGCCTACTTGGTTTGCCTCCTTGGAAGCTTCAGTGGATTCTTCCAGCCAGGCCATCCTGCCTTCGTAGACTTGAAAGAGGTCGTGCTGGCTCCGTGGTTTAGGTTTAAGTTGATAATGCCATGGGGCGTTCCCAAGTTCAGTTTCTTGGCTTTCGGGGCGATAATAGCTGGCTTTTTTGCGGTCATGATTGAGTCTATTGGAGATTACCACTCCTGCTCCTATGCGGCCGGCCTGGATGATCCCGACTCGGATACTATAAGCAGAGGTATAGGAGCTGAGGGATTAAACTGTGCCTTAGCTGGTATCTTTGGCGCAGTAGGAACCACCTCCTACACTGAAAACATAGGGCTTATAGGTTTGACTGGTGTGGCGTCGAGATGGGTCGTAAGGACTGGTGCAGTGCTCTTGATAATCATGAGCATGATCGGGAAATTGGGCGCCCTGATAGCCACAATCCCTAGCCCAGTTATCGGTGGAGCATATATTGCCCTCTTTGGAATAATAGGAGCTTTGGGAATACAGGTTCTGATGAGGGCTGATATGGGAAGTCAACGAAACGTCCTTATAGTCGGTTTTGCATTTTTAATGGCCCTTGGGCTACCAGGTTGGGTGGAGGGACAGCAGGAGGCCTTTTTCGCTTATGGTATCCCAGGACAGGTCTTGTGGGCCATACTCAAGACCCCAATGGCTGTTGCCGGTATAAGTGCAGCCTTTTGGGACACCTTAGTTCCCGGGACTCAGGAAGAAAGAGGTTTAGTTAGCAGAAAGAAACAGAATTAAACTAGATAGTTGGCTAAAGTCAGGATGTTTAGCCCAGAGGGAATATCCCTCTGGGCTTTTTAGTGGACTCCAATAGGTGATACAATAACCTCAATAGCATGGAAATTAAATACTACTACCTGCAGAGGAGGTAAAGGAATGAGTGGAGATGGGATAGATAAGAGGGCGCTTTTTTTGATCTCTTATGGGTTATACGTAGTATCCTCGCGAATGGGAGACAAGTTAAACGGCCAAGTGGCAAATGCTGTTATGCAGGTCACATCTGACCCGATGGTATTGGCATGCTGTTTACACAAAGAAAATTTGACGACCCAGTGCATAAAGGATAGTAGACTTTTTACTATTTCTGTACTAGAGGAAGATACTCCAATGACTTTCATAGGAAACTTCGGATTCAAGTCGGGTAGGGATATAGAAAAGTTCAGCTCCTGTGCCTGTGAGTTTACATCAAGAGAGGTTCCGTATTCACCTGATTATTCATTGGCTGTCATAGAGGCTGAGGTGATCGATGTAAAAGAAGTCTTTACCCATGTGCTCTTTTTGGGTGAGGTGAAATACGCGAAGGTTTTGAAGGAAGGTAAACCTATGACTTATTCCTATTACCACGAAATAAAGAAAGGCAAGTCACCCAAGCACGCTCCAACCTTTGGGCTGGATACAGGTAAGGTCCGATAAATTTAAAAATATTGAGATGTTTTCGTTTGGTGAGATTCCCCAGCATGCTGAATTAAGGGCATTGTTCGAGGACTTATACCTACGCTACAACAGACGTGAATTTGTCCACCCTGACCCAGTGGAGCTTCTTTATTGTTATCAGGAAACAGGAGATAGGGAGGTTGCCGCCCTTTTGGCCGCGGCCCTTGCCTACGGAAGGGCATCCCAGATTGTAAAAAAAGCATCTCAAGTGCTTGAGGTAATGGGAGCTAGCCCTAAGGGTTTTGTCCTTTCCCATTCCTTGAAAGAGCTCCAGAAAGTTTTCAAGGATTTCAAGCACCGTTTTACAGATGGCAAGAGCGTTGCAGGTCTCTTTTATGGCATAAGGGGTGTGCTTCTCGAATATGGTTCGTTGGAAATGTGCGCTGAATGTTATGTAAATGAAGGACACCTGAAAGCCAAAGAAGCGATAACTGGATTATTTGAAAGCCTGCTTCGCCACGGCATGCCGAGCTCAGTTCTGCCGGATCCGAGAAAGCCCTCCGCATGTAAGAGGTTGTACTTGTTTTTAAAGTGGATGATTCGTAAAGATTCCATAGATCCAGGAGGATGGAGCGCTTTGAAGCCAAGTGAGCTAATATACCCTTTAGATACCCATATCTTTTCTATTGCTAGAGCCTTGGGAGCTACAGACAGGAAAAGCGCCGATTTCAAAGCGGCTTTGGACGTGACGGAGTTTTTCAGAAGGATAAATCCTCTTGATCCGCTGAAATATGATTTTGTGCTGACGCGCTTTGGAATAAGGCCAGATTTAAATAAAAAAGAGTTTCTTGAAATCTGTTGTGGAAATAGAATGAAAAAGGGACATTAGGCTATAATAACCCAATAGCCTAAACAGTTAAGCAGGTTTCTCGAACTAGATGGTTGGGGGGATACGCATATAATGGGGATTTTGCCTTACTGGGATAGAAATGTGGACTTGGAAATAGATTCTTGGGTTCCTTATAGACTGGATTTTTCTCCTATATCGATCAATTCCATGTACAGCGAACAGTTGGGGCGGATAGCCACGATGGCTTTGGCCTTGGATAGCGAGCTTTTATGTGTGGATGGCCTAACCACTGGGCAGGCTGGAGCCTTGTTCAGGCAGAATATATTTGATCCGGAAAGAAAACTTAGGCACGTTGGATGGTTTTCCATGGTTTTTGGTTACTCCAAGGCCATGGAAAAGTTGATTGGTTTTTTTACTAGTGTGTTTCCAGGTATAACGGCAGGATTGGCTCTTTGCGGTATTTGGGACCGCAACATGCTTGTTGATGAGCTAAAGACCATTGTGATGGTAAGCGACAAGATAATATTCAATGAATTTGGGTGCCTTGAGGCCCTTGAGGAGTTAATGAGAAAGGCTGGGAACGAGAAGAGCAGCAGAGGCTTTTTCGCCGAAAAGTTTGGATATAGACGTTTTGGTATCCCCTTTGAAACAGATAATGTAATTCATTTAGCCATCTCAGATGCCTTATACAATTTCGAGCTGGAGGAGACTAGGGAAATATTAGGTCCGGCACCTGAGGTTCCTTTCCCCAAGAGAAATATAGAGGAGTTATTGCGATGAATCTCGGAGTAACTTTAGCTTTGGCTTTTGGCCTGTCCATGGACGCCTTTGCCGTTTCCCTCGGTTATGCTCTGGCATCCATAAGATTAAGGTCTTCTGACATGTTAAAGTTGGCAGCAAGCTTTGGACTATTTCAGGCTGGTATGCCCCTTGCAGGGTGGCTTTTGGCAGATAGGTTCGTGAACATAATAAAAGCTTGGGACCATTGGGTTGCTTTTTTCCTGTTATTCGCTATAGGTCTGCACATGATCTATTCGGGCTTCCATGGAGATGGAACCTTACCCCAAAAGACAGATCGGCTGAGTACCACCACGGTACTTGTGCTTTCGATAGGTACAAGTATCGATGCTTTTGCTGCAGGGATAAGCTTTATTGGCATAGAAGATATTCCCATAGGCAATACGGTAGCTGTGATAGGTGTAGTGACGTTTATTTTCTCTACTGTTGCGATGATCTTCGGGAAGAGGTTAGGCAAAAGTTTAAGTTCTAAGGCTACCTTGCTAGGTGGGGTTGTTCTCATAGGCGTTGGAGTTAAGATCCTTTTGGAACATATTTTGAAGTAATATCTGGAGGGTTTGGTTCATATGAATAGACCCGATTGGGATGTATATTTCATGTCTATAGCGGAAGTCGTGGCCACGAGAAGTACTTGCATAAGAAGACAGGTGGGTGCGGTAATAGTGAAAAACAAGCAGATAATAAGCACTGGCTATAATGGTGCACCAAAAGGTATCCCTCACTGTTTTGAAACTGGCTGCTTGAGGGAAGAGCTGGGTGTACCTGCGGGGGAAAGACACGAGATATGCAGAGGATCTCACGCAGAGATAAATGCAATTGTCCAGGCTGCGTCGGTGGGATCGTCGACTGAAGGGGCTGTGATATATTGTACCCATGAGCCCTGTTCTTTTTGCACAAAAGCGATAATAAATGCAGGCATAAAAAAAATTATATACAAAGAAAGTTACCCCGATGCCCTGTCTAGAAAATTGCTCTCGGAAGCGGGCATAAAAGTAGAAAGACTTATCTTGGAAAGGTGAAGTTTTGGAAAGGGGGAACTCCTGGGATGCCTATAGAATTAAAAAAAGGTGGGGACAGAAGAGGAGGTATAGAGGACCTTGAACAGCTTGTGGGGCTGCAATCGATAAAAAGAGAGCTTCGCAAGATAGAGTCTATGCTTTGGCTCAATAAGCACAGAAAACAGAAAGATCTCGGAGAGTTGAGTTTGCAGTCCTTTCACTTCGTGTTTAAAGGTAGCCCAGGTACAGGAAAGACTACCGTCGCTCGCCTTATTGGACAAATATTCCGCAAGTATGGTTTGTTGCGCTCTGGAGATGTGGTAGAAGTGGATAGGGCCAAATTAGTGGGGCCCACGCCGGGAGAGACCGAGGTAAAGGTCCTGAGAACGGTTCGCTCCGCTTTGGATGGAGTGCTGTTCGTGGATGAAGCATACGCATTATCGGGAGGGGGAGACACATCTGATCCTGGCTGGAGAGCATTAGAGGTTCTTTTAAAGGCCATGGAGGATTACCGCGATTGTCTTGTGGTTATATTTGCAGGTTACACCCATGAAATGGATAGGCTTTTCGATTCTTTCACAGGGTTAAAAAGCAGGTTCCCCTTCCATTTGGAGTTTGAGAATTATACCCCCTTGGAATTAGTGGAGATAGCTAACTTTATGGCCTCCAGGGAGAACCTTGAGATCTCGGAACAAGCGTCTTTGGCCATTATGAACATGATGAAAAAACGCGTTAAGGAAAAAGATTTCTCCAATGCCCGGGAGATACGCAACCTGATCGATCACGCCAAGACCAAGATGTCGTCGAGGTTACGCAACAAACGAAAAGTAACCTCCTGGGATCTCAAAACCATAACCATTTTGGACCTGGATGATCCTTATGGAGAAACATCTTTCTTGGTGGAGAATATAGAGCTAGCAAAAAAAGAGATGTATGCAGATCCCTTAAACAAGGAGCTTAGGTTTAAGTTGGCTCAACGTTATGAGGATGCAGGGCTGTGGTCTGATGTGGTTGCCACATTGGAACCGGTGGCAAAGGAACTATCTCCTCCTGCTAGGGCCCTCTTGGGTATGGCTCTTTCGAAGATGGGACAACATAAGGAAGCCCTGGAATATCTAGACGGCGAAAACCTAACTCCGCAGCATGAGTTTCATAAGGGTATTTCGGCCTTATGGGAAGGAAAGAGAAAAGAAGCTATAGAGCTCTTGAAGGATGCTTCAGAAAAGACAGGAGAATACCCAGAGTTTTATTTGGCCCTATCTTTTGCTTACTTTTTAGAAGGCCAATGGGGAGAATCTTTCAAAGCTTTTCGTGAGGGGCTTGCGCTAATTAAAAAGCGGGAGGGCATTTTGCCGCCAGAGTCTTTGAGAAGTTTGCCCTACAAGGATCTGAAAGATGAGCAGGTAAGACAAGCTTTGGAAAGGGCTGTACTCAAGGACTTTAACAATCCAGATGAAGCCTTAATTTCTTTTGCCGAAGCACTATTATTGAGTACGTCGCGCGGATCTGTGCCAGATGTAATTGAAGAAGCTTTGAGGACCGCTCTCTCCAACATGCCTGATGATCCCAGACCCCACAGGGGATTGGCCCATTACTACAAGCATAAGGGAGAAATTATGAAGGCCATAGTTTCTTTGGAGGTTGCCCTCGAATTGGAGCCAAGGAACATAGAAGACTGGAAGCTTCTTGCGGAACTTTATTTTGCTGCGGGTCAAAAAGAAAAAGCCGAGGAAGTCCTCCATGATGTGGTGTATGAACAAGTTGGTGCAGGTGCTCTAGCCTTGGATCTGGCGAAGGCGGAAGAACAAAAGGGTAACAAGGAAGAAGCAGAAAGGCTATATGAGAAAGCTTGGCGACAGGAGTTGTCCCAGGAAGAAAAAACGTTTTGTGCCGATCGTTTAGGGCAGATGAAAGCGGTCAAGGGTAATTTCTCTGAGGCCATGAGGTATCTAGAGCAAGTAGAGATATCGGAATTATCTCCTGAAGGCCAATTTTGGTATGCCAGGGCTCTTATAGAGGCCAGGATGTGGTCGAAGGCGGAGGCCGTATTGAGGGGAATTGGACCTTTGCCGGAAGAGCTTAGTTCTCCTTATCTTTATTGGAAGATAAGGACACTTGTTGCGGTTAAGGATCTATATGAAGCGAGGAGCGTAGTGGTTAACGAAGGTGCTCCTCCATGGTTGAGACTTGCCTCTTTAATGGCAAGAGTTGTATCAGGAGACAAGTCTGTTGCCCCTTCCCTCAAAAGTTTCGATTCGAGCGAATTAGGCATGGATGGTTTAGGCCTTTTGTGCGTCGGCTTGGCAGGAATAGGAGAATGGGAAGGTCTTTATAGATGTGCCCAGAAGGCCCAACAGGCTCAACATGGCCCTGTTTTGTGGGAGCTTCAAGACGGCAAATTGAAAGAAGAGCTGGAATACTTGGCGGGCATTGCCGCGGCCCATATGAAAAGATGGGAAACGGCCTTGGAACACTTCAAAAGGAGCCATACTGTACTCCTTCACCCAGTGACCTTGTATGCCATGGCTGTTTCGATGATCGCTCTTGGGCGAGTAAATGAAGCCAAGAGGTTGTCATTTCAACTTAATGCTGCCCCGACACTGAAGAAAAAGGTAGATGACTTGGTAAAGCAGAACACGGGCCTTAGAAAGCTGATAGCAGAACCTATAAGTGCTGAGGTCCTAGACGCTTTTGCTTTCATATGATGGGAATATTATTAACAATGGATAAGGAGGAGAGTTTTATGATGAGTCGTGATGAGGCACTGGCGCTATTGGAACAATATAATAAGGAGCAAAGCCATATCAAGCATGCCTTGGCTGTAGAGGCGGCCATGAGATATTTTGCGGAAAAAGAAGGTGAAGATGGGGATTTATGGGGTATAACTGGGCTGTTGCATGACATAGATTGGGAGTTGACCCAAGAAACTCCTGAGAAACACACTCATGTAGGGGCCTCTATTTTGGAGGAAAAAGGGTTCCCTCCTGAGGTGGTGAGGGCTGTTTTGTCTCATGGTTGGGGAATATGCTCCGACGTGGAGCCTCAAAGCTTAATGGAAAAATACCTTTATGCAGTGGACGAGCTGACGGGATTCATTACGGCTGTTGCCCTGGTTAGACCAGGGAAGTCTCTACAGGATTTAACGGTCAAGTCAGTTAAGAAGAAATGGAAGGACAAGGCCTTTGCCAGAGGAGTTGATAGAGAGGTAATTGCCAAGGGAGCCGAAATCCTAGGAAGGCCCCTGGAGGAGCTCATAGGTGAAGTGATAGAAGCCCTTAAGCCTATCGAGAAGGAAATAGGGTTAGGAGAAAATTAAAACTGAAACACAAAAGAGCCTGGAAGCAAAGGGGGGGCTACGAGTGTGGCCTCCTTTATTTTTTACCTGGTAAGGAGTATCATAGGTGATGAATTTAAACTTTCCAGATTTAAACAACAAAAAGGAGAGCAAAGATGCATCTGGACGATGAAGACCAGAAAAGTTTTGCATTTGAAGAAAAAGATGGTGGCTTAAGTCACTTGGATTTAGCGAAAGAGCTTAAGAAAAAGGACCTTTTGCTTCAGTATCTTTTCGATAACGCTCCGCTGGGTATTATGCAGACCCTTCCAGGAGGGGTAATCGTCAGGGCCAATAGAATGGCTCATGAGATCTTTGGCTATAGCTACGGAGAGATGAACGGTAAGCTTGTGGATGACTTGGTACTCCCAGACGACAAAAGACTTTCTGGTGAGGAATACACAAGAAAGCTGCATTCAGAAAAGGAAGTAGTGGTTTTTGAGGATGTGCGTCGAAGGAAGGATGGAAGTCTCTTTTACGCATCCTTTATAGGGTTTCCTGTTCTGATGGACGGCGAGGTAGTTGGAGTTTTCGCTATCTATCAGGATATAACCAAGCGCAAAGAGGCCGAACAGGTCTTAAAAGAAAAAGTTGCCTATGCAGAGACTGAAATGAGAACCATGAAGAGGTATTGGGAACAAACCATAAGCCTTGTCTCGTCGGTGGTTGAGGCCAGAGACCCATATACCGCAGGGCACCAACAAAATGTTGCTGTTATTTCCAGAGAGATAGGAAGGAAATTGGGTCTGTCAGGAGAAGAGATCTATCCAATATATGTGGCAGCCATGGTGCATGATATAGGAAAAGTAGAAATACCATCGGAGATTTTGGCAAAACCTGGCAAATTGACTTCTTTGGAGAGAGAACTAGTAAAAAGGCATCCAGAGGCAGGAAAAAGGATATTATCAAAGCTTGAGACCCCATGGCCCATAGCCGAAATCGTGTATCAGCACCATGAGAGGATTAATGGAGGTGGTTACCCAAGAGGACTGAAGAAGAACGATATCCTCCTTGCCGCCCGTATAATTGCTGTTGCCGATGTGGTGGATGCCATGGAAACTCACAGGCCATATAGGCCCGCGCTGGGAAAGGATGCTGTTTTAGAAGAGCTATACAATGGTAAGGGCGTCCTTTACGATGAGGATGTAGTAGATGCCTGGATGTGTTTGACAGGACATTAGCACCCTTTTAGGTGCATCTCAATCAGTCAATTTAGCGTCAATCAAATTCCAAGAAATTTTTCCATTCTGAACTTTAAATTCCAAAAGCATATATCCTCCTATATGGCCATCTTCAAAGTATGCAAGGCACCAATTTGGGGCCATGAACCAAATTAGATCTTCGTTGTATATGGCCATGTTACCCCCCATGACGCCTTTCCAGGGTATTAAGTCTTTTCTTTTCATGAGGTCCTTTTTCAAATTAGTCTCTGGATCTGCAAGGCCTAACCTTTCATATCTAGCCCAATCTGGTTGGTCCGGAAGTTTTAATTCTAAGTTTCCTATGATCTGTTCAAATTTTTTGCACTTTTCCGTTAAGATTAGTATAGTTTCGTCTTTTTGCATTATCTTTTCGCGGTAATGGGAAAAGACTAGAAAAAAGGCGGATAAAAGAAGTATCGACCCCATAACGGTTACTAAAAGCCTTTTGTTTTTGGTCATCTGTTCCTCCTAGAGTCCTAGTAGTCTAATAATAGTCTACCATGGACAATGGAGCAGAGACACCGTTCAAGAAGAGAAACTTACCAGAGAGGGGGAGATTTTGTGAATTTTCGCGTTGGGCACGCGCAGGACTTGAGCAAAGCCACGGGTTGCACCGTTGTAATTTTCCCTGAGGGAGCTGTTGCCTCCTGTGATGTAAGGGGCGGAGCCCCTGCTACCAGAGAGACGGATCTTTTGGATCCTAGTTGTTTGGTGGACAAGATTGATGCTATTTTGCTTGCTGGTGGTAGCGCCTTTGGGTTAGCCGCAGCTGACGGAGTAATGTCATGGTGCCTTGAAAACAACATGGGTTTCGATACAGGTTTTGGTTTGGTTCCTATAGTTTTAGCTTCTTGCATTTTCGATTTCAGCGTGGGAGAAAAGTTGTCTTGGCCAGATCGGGAAATGGGGATTGAAGCCTGTAGGAACGCGCAAGATCCATTCAAACTTCCCATGGGAAATTGGGGTGCAGGAACTGGGGCTACCGTGGGAAAGTACTTAGGTCTCCATAGAGCCATGAAATCTGGTGTGGGATGGCATGTAACTAGAAAAGGAAAAATTAAGGTGTATGCTTTGGCTGTGGTTAACTCCTTCGGTGGAGTTGTTGACCCAAATGGGGCCCTTTTGGCTGGTGCGCTGAACGAAGCTGGATACTTGGTTCCATGTGACAACTTCGGGGAGGAAGATAAAAGTTCTCTACTTTGGGGGCAGAACACTACCTTGTCGGTGATTGTAACTAATGCCAAACTTTCCAAGGCGGATTGCAAGCGTGTTTCCATTATGGCTCACGATGGTATGGCAAGAGCTATATCACCTGTTCATACACCTTTCGATGGAGATGTGGTCTTTTGTGCCTCAACGGGAGGGGAGAATAGCTCCGTCTTGGGCGTAGGAATTATGGCAGCAGAAGCGTTATCGGAAGCCATAAGAAACGGAGTTAAGTTTGCACAAAGCGCCTATGGTTTCAAAGGTAATAGCCTAGCGGGTGTTGATTAAGCAATATGACGGATGCCAAAGGATAATTTTTGACATATAAAAAGAGCAGGGGGGATAGCCGTGACTATAAGAGTGTTTTTGGCGGACGATCACCCTATGACTAGGGCAGGTTTAAGGGATTACATAAAAAGAGAAGAAGATTTTGAATTGGTGGGTGAGGCAGAAGATGGAGAGGAAGCTTTTAAAGGGATAAAAGAAAAGCAACCAGACATAGCGCTGCTAGATATAAGAATGCCTAAAGAAAACGGTGTGGCGCTGACTCGGCGACTGGCTGCTGAGGGACTTGAAACAAAAGTGATAATTTTGACCTCCTATGATGCAAAACAGTACGTAATTTCCTCTCTACGTGCCGGTGCCAAGGGTTTCGTGCTCAAGACGGCGAGCCCGGAAGAGTTGGCGAAGGCCATACGAACGGTAGCCTCTGGCAAGTTGTACTTGGATGCTGAGGTTTCTTCTTCGGTCCATGACGACTTTTCGCCTGAACCTTTATCGAACCGAGAAAGGGAGGTGCTTTTGAAGGCAGCAAAGGGGCTTTCCAGCAAGGAGATAGCGTCAGAGTTGTATATAAGCGAAAGGACCGTGCACGCTCACCTCGCATCCATCTATGATAAGCTTGGAGCAAAGAACAAGACGGAGGCCATGCTGCTTGCACTGAAATATGGTGTGGTGGCCTTGGAGGAACTCATAGAATGAAAAAACACCTTTTGATTTTATTGACTGTCGCTATACTGCTTCCGTCTTTTGCAGCTCTTTTTGTGGCAGGGTTGGGGATAGTTCAACATAGAAGAGCGATGGAGATGGTCGCAGAATCGTACGTTAAGGACATAGCGCAGAGTGTCGCCACTCAGATTGAATTTGACTGGGGAAGCCGATTCAGCATGGCGCGGCTTCACACCATGGCAAAATTCCACTGGTTGGCCTTCAATGTCTCTATTCCAGGATGGTTGGCCATAATTGATTCCGAAGGTCGCATATTAGTTTCCACTGCAGGGGCTGAGATACTATCATCGCTGTGGAACAGGGAAATTCCCGTAGAGACGGCATTGGAGCTTGAGAGCCCTGAAGGAGAGCGTTTTACCCTTGCTGTCTATCCTGCGGGAACTACAGGGTGGTTCGTGGTTGCTGCAGTATCTTGGGATAAACTGATGGGGCCAATGATCAAGTTCAATAGATGGCCACTTCTTGTGGGGCTCATAGGATTGTTGGGTCTCTTATCCGTATATGCTCTATGGAAGTGGTTGGTTGCCCCGTTGAGAAATCTTTCTCATGAAGTGTCAACATTGAGATGGGGGTCGGATCTGCCGGAAAAAGAGGACCCCATGGCAGTGTTTGAGGTAGACCGTCTCCGAAAGGTCATCTATCATTTGGCCCAATCAGCTATAGATAGAGCACAGTTAATGAAAAGGTATGTCAGTGATATCGTTAAAGTTCAAGAAGAGGAGAAGAGCCGTTTGGCGAGAGAGATACACGATGGCCCCCTTCAGGAAGTAACAGCTTTGATGCAGCAGATAAGATTAGCAAGGATGGAGCTTGAGGGGCATGAAGAAAGCATGAAGAGGTTGCTATTGGCGGAGGAAGAGGCACAAGTAGCGGTGAGGGACTTGCGGGCCTTATGTGATGAACTATCACCACCATGGTTGGAGCTGGGGCTTAAAGAGGCTTTGGAGGAATTGGCCGAAAGGATATCCAAACACTTTAACGTCACGATCCAAGTGGAAGTCCATAGGGGGATCTGTCTTTCTAAGGATGTGAGCTTAGCTTTTTTTAGAGTGGTTCAGGAAGCTATACACAACTCCTACCGCCATGGTAAGGCTACAAAGGTGAACGTGAAAGTTTATGAAAGCGAGGGTTATGTTTTCTTGGAGGTTTATGACAACGGTATAGGATTTAACCCGAGCTTGGATGTGGAGGCGTTGAGGCTTAGCGGACATAGAGGATTGGCCAATATGAGTGAAAGAATGAGCCTTATTGGAGGAAGCTTTGAGGTGTTTTCGGAAGAAGGGAAAGGGACCACCGTGCTGTGCAAGGTGTCCGCTACTTGCGCTTTTGCCTGAAATGTCCACCCCATACACCTTTTACATCAGATACGAAAACTACGCCTGAGTTGCCTGTGATACCGTATAGATGCTGTATTTCATCCCTGCGGCACAGCACCTTTAAAATCAACCTTCTACCCTCTCTGCCCGAGCCATAAAGGACGGTGGTGCCGAAGCCTTCGTTTCTCAACCGCTGGACCAGTTGGGAGGCTTCCTCCGTGTCTGCAATTATTATTTCTATAAGGACAAAGGAGCTTAAAAATTTTTCTTCAAGGGTGACTCCCAGGAAGTTCCCAGCTGCGTAGCCGCCAGCGTAGGCTATTATCTGCTCTGGCTCAGATATTCCGCTTTTCAATATATATCCCAATGCAATAAGATATATGGCAGATTCGAAAAAGGCCGTTATGGAGGCTTGAACCTTCTTTCCTCTGACCAGTAGCAAGATTCTGAACGTCCCAAGGGGGACATCCAGGAGCCTGGAGCAGAAGATGAGCAAAGGTCCTACAATGTCCATTAAGATCGCCTCCTCGAGCTTGAAATTTTTAGCAGCGGTAGTGCTTGAGCTGCTTTTAGCGTACTAATTCATTTTAGTATAGAATATGACATATGAATAGGGCTTTAATAAGCGATGATATGGAAGAAAGGGAGGGAAGCCTGCTTTCGGGCGCAGAGATGAGACTTAGAATACTTGGTGCAGCACAAGAGGTTACAGGGTCCAACTATCTCTTGGAGGTTGATGGGAGGAGAGTTTTGGTGGACTGCGGTCTTTACCAAGGTGCAAACTCTGGAGATAATCACGTTCCGCTGGATTACGATCCTTCGACGATAGATGCAGTACTTTTGACCCATGCTCACTTGGATCACACTGGCAAAGTTCCCCTATTGGTCAAGCAGGGTTACAAAGGACCGGTCTATGGAACGAGACCTACTTTGGAACTTTGCGATATCCTGTGGAGGGATGCTGCACATATCCAAAAAGAGGACGCCGAATGGCAGAGTAGGAAAAACATGCGCAAGGGGCTTCCGCCTGTAGAACCTTTATACACCCTGGAGGATGTGGAACGTTCTTTAGAGCGTCTAAGGTCCGTAGGATACGATGACGTAGTGGAGATAGTCGATGGTCTGAAGGTGCGATTCAGGGACGCTGGCCATATTTTGGGCAGTGCGATTTTGGAAGTGTGGCTCAACGAGGGTGACGAAGAAGTAAAGGTGGTATTTTCAGGGGACCTTGGCCCACAGGAGACGGTCATGGAGGCCAATCCAGCGGTCGTGGAGGATGCAGATTTCGTAGTGATAGAGTCTACGTACGGGAACAGAAACCATAAAACCAACCTGGAGAGCAGAGAAGAGTTTCGACAGACCATGAAGGAGATGCTGAAAGACCACGGTAAGGTCCTGATACCTACTTTCGTCGTGGATAGGGCCCAAAGGGTTCTATACGAACTGAAGCTTATGCAACAGGAGGGAATACTCCCGGATAACGTGCCGATATATTTTGATTCCCCCATGGGAATGAAGACTACCGCGGTTTACAGTGAGCATATATCTCTCCTTTCCGCTGAGATTCAGGAAGAAGCAAGGCAAGGACGGGATCCTTTTACGCCCAAACAACTTCATATCGTGGAGAGTGTGGACGAATCGAAGGCCATAAACAACATTAAACATGCCATAGTGCTTGCAGGCAGCGGTATGTGTAACGGAGGCAGGATAGTTCATCATCTGAAGAACAATCTTTTCAGGGAGAACGCTCACGTAGTATTCGTAGGTTATCAAGCCAAGGGAACATTGGGCAGAAGGCTAATAGATGGCAGCAAAGTAGTAAGAGTCGCAGGAGAAGAGGTCTCCGTAAAGGCAAAACTACACACTATAAATGGTTTTTCGGCCCATGCGGACAGGAGCGACCTTTTAGCTTGGGCCAAGAACTTCAAGACCAACCCTTTATTTATTGTCACTCACGGAGAGCCTGAAGCATCAGGTGCACTGGCGGCGTCACTTCAGGAAGAAGGCTTCTCTGCCGTAGTTCCTAAGTTGGGGCAAGAATTTGTTCTGTCCAAGGCGAAGGAGGTTGTTTCAGTTCAGGAGGTGCCTCCTGTCTTCGGCCAGGAGACCTTTGAGGACAGGCTAGCACTGGCTTTGGAACAAATAGAGCAAGCTGCAGAAGCTTTAAAGTTGGAAGGAAATATAAGGGATTCGTATGTTATTTCTCTTATAGTTTCTGCGGAGACCTTGCTTAAGACTGCCAGGGAGAAGCTAGAAAACCAAAAGGAGAGGGCGGCCAACAAGTGAGATCAAGAAAAACAGGTCAAAGAGTGAAGAAATTGCTGTTGTTCTTGTTGGTTGCGATTTTTTTCTCTTCCATGTCTGGAAGGTGCACGGCAGAAGAGGTGAGCTGGGAAGAGGCCTGGCGCATTATTACCGATAAAAGCCCATCTTTGAAAGCGACTCTCTACGCTGTGGAGGTTGCCAAAGCATCTTTGAAGTTAGCAGGTGCAGGTAAGAGGATCAGCGCTGATCTGGCTGTCACTGAGGCCATGCTTGAAGGAGCGTCGGATTCTTTTGTGGGTGGGATTACCCTCAGTTATTCATTGAACCTTGCGGGCAAGGAGGAACTTGAGATAGCCTCAGCGAGGATAGCCTATGAGGAAGCCCTATTGGCCTATAGGATTTCCCAGCTTCAACTTTTCAGAAATGCATCCTTTGCCTATTGGAACGCGGTTGCAGCGAATGCGGCGCTGAGGGCGGCCGAGGAAGAAATAAAGAAGAGAGAGGCGTTCTTGAAGGACGCAAAGCTGCGCTACGAACAAGGTGTCGTTCCTCAACTTGATGTTTTAAGGGCTGAAAGTGCTCTCGCGGAGGCAAAAGCCAGCTATGCTTCCAAGCGAGCCATTCGGGAAAACTATTATGCTATGCTCAAGGGGCTTGCGGGTTGGACTGATATAGAACCTTTGAAAGAGGCCTTCGAAAAGGTTGAGGTCCCAATAAGAGAGCAAGCTCCTAACTATTCTGGAGTCGTAGAACGTCATCCGTCCGTTGCCCTGCAGTCTCTCAAAGTCGCAAGGAACGAGATCTTGGTGAAATTGGCAAAATCGGGCATGGCCCCTAAGGTTTCCATATCTGGCACCAGGAACTTGTTCAAGGAAGGCTCCAGCAGTGCTTCTTCCAGCGTTGAAGACAGGTGGAGCGCCCAAGCCACATTGAGCATACCATTGAGCGATGGTGGTAAAACTAAGTGGAGCGTAAGTCAGGCGAAGGCACAGCTGAATATTGCAAGGGCAGAACTCGGTAAAGAGAAAGCAGCTGTCATGGAGGAGCTTTTCTCCGCTTGGGAAGATTATAGGTCTGCATTGGAGGATTTCGCTTCTTCGAAGAAACGATTAGAGTTAGTCGCAAGGGAGAGAGAGATTTCGGTTTTAAGGTACAACGAGGGGCTTTCATCCCAGCTGGATGTTTTGGATGCACAATCTCGCTACGCTGATTCATTGGCAAATTATATAAATGCAAAAAAGAAAGTGCTGGTGTCTTATTCCAGGCTTGACGCTGCAGAAGGACGGTTGCCTTAGGAGGTTCGTTGCATGGAAAGGCGAAAGAAAGCAGTATTAATATGGGTTTCAGTAATAATCTTAGTTATTGGCTACGGGACATGGAAAGTGGCTACAAAACCGAAACAAGCTCCGCCTACTAGTGTGGCCACTATCCACGCTCAAAAGGGAATTCCCGTTACTGCAGAAAAGGCCAGGAGAGGTCCTTGGGAGCACTGGATCAGTCTTTACGGAACGGTCGAATCCTCAAAAGTTGTGCAGATTTCTGCTGATCGGCAGGAATATGTTTTAGCGGTCTTGTGCGATGTTGGTGACCTTTTGTCTCCTGGTGATGCCATGGCAATCTTGGATACCAGGGAAATCAAAGAGAAATACGAGGCTCAGAGGGCCAAGGTCAGAGAGCTTTTGGACAATTACAGGAGATTGCAGTCTTTGAAAAAAGCAGGAGGAGCTAGCGCCCAGGAGGTTGAAAGTGCTCTTTCCGCTTACCTTGACGGGGAAGCTAAGCTGAAGGAGTTGGAAATTGACCTTGATCGCTCTAAGGTGAGCTCTCCAATAGAGGGCATCGTAATGGAGAAGTTCGTGGAACCAGGTGACTTGGCTTCTCCTGGAAAGGTTTTGTTTAAGGTGGCGGACCTTGACTCCTTGGAAGTTCATTTGGTAGCTTCGCCAAAAGATGCACTAAAGCTAGCCAATGCCCACGCTGCAAGGGTTAATACCCCAAAAGGGTGGATTGATGCTTCTGTTAAAAGGGTTGATCCCGTTGCCGATGCCCAAACAGGCTTGCTGAAGGTGATACTTGAAGTGCCTTCTGAGTCTGGACTAAGGCCTGGAGAAACAGTTGAAGGTCAATTAAAGGACGAAAATGTTGCCGAAGCCATATATGTGCCTTACGAGGCGATTCAGCGGCCTGATGAAGGAAAAGCTGCCGTTTTCGTGGTATCGGGGGATGTTGCCGTTCAAAAAGAGGTGGTCTTGGGAGAATCCTTTAACGGCTATGTGCGAATAATTTCAGGACTTGATGGAGACGAAAAAGTGGTGGTAAGAGGTTCAGACAGGCTTTATCCCAACGCGAAGATATGGCTTCAAGGAGAGTAGGGCCATGGGATTGGTGGAAGTTTCTGTAAGAAGGCCCATACTGACGTCTGTAATAATTGTAATTCTTTTGTTTTTGGGTATCTATGCTTTCCTTAATGAAGGTGTGGCCTTGCTGCCCAAGGTTGATATCCCTGTTGTGCTGATAAGGACCACATATAAAGGAGCTAGTCCCCTTGAAGTGGAGAACTTGGTAGTGAAACCCATAGAGGATGCGGTGGCCACGGTCGAGGGAGTCGATGAAATAAACGGATACGCAATTGAAGGAACTGGCTTTGTGGTTGCCCAACTGACTTACGAGACGGATGTGACGCAGGCAACCCTAGATATATCTACGAGGATAAGGTCAATTATAGGCTCTCTTCCCGAAGATGCGGATGAGCCAGTAGTTGAGAAATTTGACATCAACGCTAGACCGTTCATGATAATGGTCGCTGAAAGCAACCTTCCGCCATATATGACTAAAAGCATAGTGGAGGAGCAGATAGCCAAACGAATCACTCAGATCCCAGGGATGGCGAACGTTGACGTTGTTGGTGGGAGGACGAGGGAGATTCATTTGAACGTTTCTCCTAAGGAATTAGTGGCCAGGAATTTAAGTTTGCGAAAGCTTTCTTCCTATGTGGCAGGGAGCAACCTCAATTCCCCCTCCGGACGGATTTCTCAGGGGCTAAAGGAAACATCGGTCCGCGTAGTGGGTGAACCCAAATCTGTTTTGGAGTTGGGGAACATAGGTATTCCTTTGGGAGAGGACAAGGTAGTTCTCCTTAAAGATATTGCGGAGATTGAGGACGGGTTGGCCGAAGAGCGGAGCAAGGCTCGTTACAACGGCAAGCCTGCAATTTTATTGGAGCTCGTGGCAAGACCCAACGCAAACGTGGTTGAGGTCGCCAAGCAGGTAAAAAAAGTCATAAAAGAAGTCGCCCCTGCCTTCAGGGGTAGCATTTCACTGGAAGCAATCTACGATAGCAGCGAGTTTGTTGAAAAAGCGGTAAAAAACGTGATAAGGGACATGACCATAGGGACCGTTCTTACTGCCTTGGTCATCTTTCTTTTCCTGCAGCAATTCGGTGCTACCTTGGCGGTGGCGGTCTCCATGCCGGCGGCAATTATAGCAACGTTTATTCCCATGTTTCTTATGGGCTTCACTTTGAACGTCATGAGCACCTTGGGATTGGCCATATCAGTGGGGGTCTTAGTGAACAATGCTATTTTGGTCTTGGAAAACATTTACCGCTACAGGGACATGGGAGAGACTCCAATAAATGCGTCTATCAAGGGTACAAGGGAGATAGAGGTAGCGGTCCTTTCCACGACTGCCACAAATCTAGGAGTTTTCATTCCTGTGGCTTTCATGGGAGGTATAGTGGGTCAATTTTTCTATCAGTTTGCGTTGACAGTGGTCTTTGCAACATTGTTCTCTCTGTGGGCCGCTTTCACGGTTACTCCTATGGCAGCAGCCAGATTAGGCGGGGTGCATAGGGTCTCCAAACCTGCCATGATTCTCACTGGATGGTGGCAAAAAGTTTACTCCACGATTGAGGATGCTCACCATTATTTGGTTCCACGGTGCGTGCGCCATCCAGTTCGAACGTTGGTGTTCTTTGTTGTGATGCTCGGGGTGGCCCTTTACTTTTCGAGGTATATAGGGTTCCAGTTTTTCCCAAGGGTTGATGAAGGAATAATAACGGTAAGTATAGAGTTGTCCAGCACCGCATCTTTGGATGCAACAGATGAGGTAGTTCAATATGTAGAAAAAACGCTGAAGGAGAAACCCTACGTCAAGTCGGTAAGTTCCAACGTGGGTGGAGGCTCCAGGCTAGGCGGTGCAAATACAGGACAGGTAAGAGCTTACCTCATTGAGGAGGGGCGTAGGCCATCTGCGTTTGCCATAGCTTCCATGCTGCGCAAGGAATTTGCTTCTGTGCCTGATGCCAAGATATCGGTAAATGTCTCCAATGGAAGGGGTGGTGGTAACTCCAAGCCCATACAGATCACCTTGGTTGGTCCAGAGTTGGATGTACTGAACGAAAAATCTCAGGAATTAATAAGGAAATTGAGAGGAGTAGAAGGTTTAGTGGACCTTGACTCTGATTGGGAAGTAGGACGTCAGGAATTGAGGCTCTTACCGAACCACTTCAAGTTGGCGGGTTTGGGTGTTACTTTGGATGATGTGGCTTCCGAACTAAGGGGATACATAAGCGGAGTAAAGGCAGGAGTATATAGGGAAAGGGGTTATGAGTACGACATCCTTGTGCAGTTGGGCGAACAGTGGAGAGACGCCCCCTCAAAGGTGGAGGAATTGCCTCTTTGGACTCCAAAAGGTTTCGTCCCGTTGAAGGAGTTGGTTCATGTAAAATATGAGAAAGGTCCCACAGCTATATATAGATTGGACCGACAAAGAAAAGTTACAGTGGAAGGAGAAGTGGCTGGAAGATCAGTAGGAGAAGTTTTCAGAGACATTCAGCCGATAGTCAGGAAGATTGAGTTGCCCCAAGGGTATAGGTTTATATACAAAGGAGAAATTGAGGACATCCAGGAGAACTTCAGAAGGCTAATAACGGCCTTTGGTATGGCGACGTTTTTAACTTTCTTGATGATTGCCGGTATAATTGAGTCCTACCTTTTTGCTTTCGTTATAATGCTTACGGTTCCTATCTCCATAATTGGCGTTGTGCCGGCGCTGCTTTTTACTGGGACGACGCTGTCCATTTATGGACTTTTGGGCCTGATAATGCTGGTGGGTCTCGTTGTCAACAATGCGATAATAATAGTCGACTACGCTGAACTGTTGAGAAAGAGGGGATACAAGCCTGATGAAGCTGTTATAGAGGCCTGCAACGTTAGGTTGAGGCCTATAATAATGGCGGACGTGACAACGTTGATAGCCTTATTGCCTTTGGCCATGGGAATGGGAACAGGGGGCCAATATAGAGCCCCATTGGCCATAGTCTTAATAGGGGGACTGATTGCAGGTGGAACCATGGCCTTGTTCCTGATACCTCCCATTTACAACGTGGTTTGGAGGTTAAAGGCCTACGTATCGAAGGGGGGCTTATTGTGAAGAGAGGACTATTTTTCTGGGGGGCCTTTATTTTAGTGGCAGTTATTATCGTGGGAGGTTTCTTTTACCTAGGAAGAAAACCTTCCTTGCTTGACCCGCTTAATGCCATACCTGAAGTTGAAGCAGATCAATCTTGGCTTTTGCTTGAATCGCCAGGGGATCAATTGAGCCTATTGGAGTGGCCCGAGGACAAAAATGAAGTTAGTACTGTAGAGGTCTTTACCAAAGATATATTGGGATTGTCTTCGTTATCGTCCAAGGTTGCCCTTTGGGTTCAGCTTCCATATGGCGATCGGTGGTATGGAGCCTTTCAAATGCCGAAGGAGGAAATTGACTCTTTGAGGGCATTAAAAACTCCAGAACGCTGGAGAAGCAGGTTCCCAAATTGTGTAGTTGGCGAGACCTCAGAAGGAGCGATTAAAATCAAGTTCTCGGAAGACTCAGAACCTGTGGTGGGTGCGGTCGAAAGGGGGACATTGCTTCTATCGAAGGATGCTCAGGGCCTTTCTAAGATGTACGAAGCCATTGAAACCCCGTCGAAGCGAATGAAGGTAAAGTGGGATGTGAAGCCTTCTTTGCCAGCCCACTTGGTGGTCTTTGATGATGGAAAGTTGGCTTCAAAGTTGGGGGAAAAACTTGGCGTAGATGAAGACCTTGGAGAATCTTTACCTTTGACTTTTACCCTTGGATGGGAGTCCTCAGATGATAGAGGGAATATATTCTGGAATATCAATGGGCTTGAAGATGTTTTCGCTTCAAATGATGTTGCAGATCGTATTGAGCCCATAAGTTGGGAAGGAGAATTTTTCGTCCCAGATCCACTGGTTGCTGCTTTTGCCTTCAATGCAAAGGGGCTTGTGGCGGACACAATGATGGAAGGGTTTGAGGAGGCTGCTTCCAAGGCTTACAGTGAAAGGAAAGAGCTATTGGAGCTATTGGATGGGGCTATTATCTCCATGGTCGGAGGAAAATCGAGAGTGGCCTTGTTGTCCTTGCCTGGGATACTCGTTCAATTGCCAGAAAGGGGCGACAAAGGCGTTGAGGCAGTCAACGAATTATGGGATTCTTTCTGGCTTGATCCAAGGCCTATCGAGGGTTTTGCTGCGGGGGGAGCTGTTGCTTTCCCCTTTACCCTCATAGGGGCGGCTGATGAGAGATTAGTGCTTTTAGGAGCTATAGATTTAAACACCTTGATAAAAAATAAGAGTGTCACAGAGATAATTGGTTATGACAAACCCTCCTTGGGTTGGCTTTACGTTGATTTCCCCAAGGCAGCGGAGGCGTTGGAGGATTTACAGAAAATAGGCAGTCTTTCAACCAAGGTCGGAGTTACTAATACACCAGACTTGGAGAAGATTGAACAGACTATAAGCAGACTCAAACAACTGGGCAGGCTTAAAATGGTTTTTTATGACTTAAAAAGTGGCGAGGCTCGTTGGGAGCCCAGCAATTGAGTTTAGAGAATATGAATTGAAAGCAAGTGCTTAAACAAAAGGGGGATTTAGTGGATGGTACAAAATGCCTTGGCGGTACTTATGGAGCGCAATTGCATAGAATGGTGCAGCAACCCTGAGGAGCTTGGTTCTTTGTTCTCCACAGAGATGGTTACTGGATACATTGGGTTCGATCCGACAGCAGATAGTCTTCACGTGGGGCATTTGATACCCATAATGGGACTTGCCTGGATGCAGCGGTTGGGTCACAGGCCGATAGCAATAGCTGGAGGCGGGACCGGATTGATAGGCGACCCTTCAGGAAAGAGCAAAGAACGAAACCTGCTCACATTGGAACAAGTGGAACAGAACATGGTGAGTGTTAAAAAACAGCTTGAGCAATTCCTTGATTTCGATTGTGGTCCTAACTCGGCGCTTATAATAAACAACTATGATTGGCTTGGTAAGTTGGGTTTGATTGAGTTCCTCAGAGATACGGGCAAGTATTTTACCGTCAATTACATGATAGGTAGGGAGTACGTTAAAAGCCGCCTGGAGGATCCAGAAAAATCCATTTCCTTCACGGAATTTTCTTACATGCTTCTTCAGGCTTATGATTTTTATCATCTATATAAGGAATATGGGTGCAAACTTCAGATGGGTGGTAATGATCAGCAGGGGAACATTATAGCAGGCATTGATCTTATACGAAAGAAGGCTGGAGGCCAAGCCTACGGCATAACATATCCTTTGTTGCTGACAGCTTCGGGTCAGAAGTTTGGCAAGACAGAGGACGGAGCTGTGTGGTTGTCGCCGCAAAAGACATCTCCATATAAATTTTACCAGTTTTGGATAAACACCGATGACAGGGATGTGGAAAAGCTTTTGAAGTTGTTTACCTTTTTACCTCTCGAAGAAATCAGAGAGTTGATGGAGGAGCACGAAAAAAGTCCTGAGAAGAGGTCCGCGCAGAGACGCTTGGCATGGGAAGTAACCAAGGTGGTACATGGAGAAACTGCTGCAGCTTCGGTGAGAAGAGCCAGCGAAATACTTTTCGGTGGCTCTTTTGAGCTTTCCGAATTGGATGAAAATATGCTTTCGGTTCTAAGGCGCGAGGTGCCCTCGGGCCATTTCTCCATGGAGGATTCCCAAAACATAGTAGATGTGCTGGTTGCCAGTGGAGCATGCAAGAGCAAGGGGGAGGCCAAAAGGCTCATAAAGGGAGGCGGTTTGGCGGTCAATGGAAGGAAGGTATCATCGGAAGACGAGCTTATTCAAAGAGAGGACCTTTTGTTAGGAAAGTACGTATTTTTGCGCTTGGGTAAAAAGAGATATCACATAGCGGAGAACCAGTAAATTAAAAGAGGTGCAAAATAGTAGTGTCCTATATATCGTCCTTCCTTAAAGCTGTTACTTTGTATGTGGGTAAAGGTGGTACAAGAGCAACCCTACTTGATTACCTCTTGTCTGGGATGCTTAAGACAACGAAACCCAGGGGGAAAGTAGCTATGGATAACCTTTCCATAGCCTTTCCCCAAAGTACTGAAGAGTGGCGTAAAGACATGCTGAGCAAAGTCTACAGCCACTTTGCCTCCACCCTCGTGGAGTACATAGTGGCGTTGAATGAGCCCGATCGTTTAACAGGATGGTTCAAGACGGTAGAAGGGAAAAAATACTTGGATGAGGCTTTGACCAGCGGTAGAGGAGCGGTGTTACTTTTTGGGCATTTGGGTAACTGGGAACTATTGGGAGGTTGGCTTGCACTGTCTGGCTACCCTGTCTATGCAATGGTTAGAAAGCATGATGACCAAGAGTTGGAAGATCTTATAGATGGTTACAGGCAGCGGATGAATCTCAAGATAATAGATAAGGACAACATTAGGGAGCCCATAAGGCAGTTAAAAAAAGGCAATTTTGTTGCCATAGCTGGGGATCAACATTGGGGTAGGGCGGGGCTGGAAGTTCCCTTTCTTGGAAAGACATGTAGCACTCCATCTGGACCTGCAGTATATGCTATCTTGACGGGAGCCCCAATTATACCCATAGCTGCCTTCAGGCGAGGAAAGTTCGATTATGTTTTTGAGGCCTATCCCCCAATAGAACCTCAAAGAAAGGGCGATAGTAAACAGGAAACATACAGGTTAACGACGCTCGCCAACCAGGCTATTGAGAAGATGATCAGAAAGGCACCGGAACAATGGTTATGGATGCACCGGCGTTGGCGCTAGGACTTAGGCCTTGGGTCCCTTTCAGAAATAAGAAATCCTCCTATAGAGTAGTGGGTTTTGGGCATTTCATCTAGGATGATTCGTACTTGCTGCGGTTGAACTTCCAAAGATTCACATATTGCTTCCGTTACCTTTGAAACTAGTTTCTTTTTTTGTTCGTAGCTTCGGCCTTCCAAAAAATGGATTTGTACAACTGGCATACTTTATCACCTCTTGTCCATTATTTACCTATGCAGAAACTGCTGAATATGGCATCAAGAAGGGCTTCATCTGCTTCCACGCCCAATATCCTTTCCAGACATTTCCTGGCTTCAGCAAGACACGCAGCTGCCGCGTCCTCCCCTAAGTTGGTACTCAATGCTTCTAAAGCTGTATCAATGTTTGTGAGGACTCCTTTTAGCTCTTCTATCTGTCTTGTTGTGGCATTGAGTCCCTCGTTTACGTCTCCGCCTTGGAGAAATAGATCAACGATACTGTCCTTTAGTTCCTCGATTCCAGTACGGTTGTTTGCGGAGATTATGTGCACCTTGCTTTCAGGTAGTATCTTGGATATGTCCTTCTCTGTCACTACCAGAGGCAGGTCCGCCTTGTTTATGACCACTATATGTCGTTTGTTTTTCAGGGCGTAAGCGACTTTGAGATCTTCTTGTTGAAGCCTTTCATTGCCATCTATCACCCATAAAAGAATGTCGGATTCGTGAAGGGCTTTTTGTGCTTTTTCGACACCTATGGCTTCCACTTCATCGGAGGGTTCCCTTATTCCTGCGGTGTCAACTAACCTTAATGGAACCCCCTTGTGGGTCAAAACTTCCTCTATTATGTCTCTTGTGGTTCCTGGTATAGCAGTGACTATGGCCCTTGATTCGTTCAAGAAAGCGTTAAGCAGAGAGGATTTGCCAACGTTGGGGCGCCCCACCAGGGCTACCCTTATGCCCTCCCGAAGAAGATTTCCCTTTCTTGCACTATCCAAAATTGATGCGGTCTCATTTCGCAGTTCGGTAAGCTTAAGGATGCCGTCTTTTGCGGAAAGAGGGGGAATGTCTTCCTCGGGAAAATCAAGGTTGGCCTCAAGAAGTACGCAAAACTCCATTATCTCGTCGTAAAGATGCTTTATCTTCTCCGAGAAACTTCCAACGAGGTTTCTTGTAGCTGATTTCAGGGCTTCTTCGCTCCGAGCTCGAATTATGCCTATCACTGATTCTGCTTGGGATAGATCTATACGACCATTGACAAACGCCCTTCGGGTGAACTCTCCCGGCTCTGCCAGCCTTGCCCCCTTTTTCAGTAGTTCTTCCAGACACAGTCTTGCGACCAGGGTTCCGCCGTGGCAGTGGATCTCTGCGACTTCTTCCCCCGTGTAGCTGTAGGGGGCCTGGAACCACACAGCCAAAACTTCGTCTATGGCTTCGCCCTCTTGATTTATGATATATCCGTGGCACATGAAACGGGGTGGATAACTTTTCAGCGGTCTTTTGCCTCTGAAAATGGAGTCCACGAGGTCCCTTGAGCCTCTGCCTGATAACTTAACTATGGATATTGCAGCTTCTCCCCATGCGGTCGCTATGGCCGCAATTATATCTTGTCCCATATGGTTACCCCTTTTACCCAGCTATATTGCAGCTGGGGACACCGAGTTTGCGGCATCCCCAGCTGCAGGCAGTATTATATATCAACTTTACTCTTATTTGTTTACAAAAGCTCTCTCAGTGCTTCTCCCAATCTGGATATTCCCTCTTCGGTTTGCTCTTTTGATGCAAAGGTGAAACACATCCTGAAGTTGTGTTCGCCTCCTCCATTGGGGAAGAAGGGTTCGCCCAACACGAAGGCAACTTTCTTTTCTACCGCCTTCTCAAATAAGTCTTTGGCCTTCACTTTGGGAGTTTCAAGCCAGTAGAAAAAGCCTCCTCTAGGGGTCAACCACTTGACTTCTCCTTGAGGTAGGTATTTACGGAAAGCTTCCTCCATGGCATCTCGTTTCTTCCTGTAGTGATCTATTATTTTGGGCAAGAAGCTGTCGAGGTGCCCCAGTCGGCAGTATTCATATACCATGGCTTGGGCTACTACGCTGGTACAAACGTCGACCCCCTGTTTGAAGACGGTCATCTTTCTTATTACTTCCTTGTTTCCTGCGCACCAGGCCACGCGGGTTCCGGGGGCCAGAATCTTTGAGAAACTGCAGGCGAAAACCACTCTCCCCGAGGTGTCCATTGAGAATATGGATGGTATCTCCTCTCCGTCGAAGCGCACATATCCGTAAGGGTCATCTTCTAGGATAAGAAGATTATATTTCTCAGCGATTTCTATTAGTTTTTTCCTTCTTTCGAGGGAAAGGTCGCATCCCAGAGGATTGTGGAAGTTTACTATGGTGTAAATGAATTTGACTTTTTTGCCTTCTTTTCGGGCTTTTTCCACCATCTCGGGTATCATGTCCACTTTCATTCCGTTCTCGTCACATGGAACGGTGAGGAATGAGGCCCCGTGGTTTCTCATAGTTAATGTGGCTCCCAGGAAAGTGGGTTCTTCGCATATGACCCAATCTCCTTTGTCGATCAAGACCCAGGACAATAGGTCTACAATTTGAGTGGAACCTGTTGTTATTAGGATTTCATCGGTTGCGAGTTTACGTCCCATTTTAGGTGCGGTCCACTCCGCGAGGAACTCCTTTAGGGGCAGATAGCCCTCAGTGGTTCCGTATTGCAGTACATCCTTGCCTTCACGGTCTAGTATGCCTGCTGCTTCCTTGAACTGCTCCACAGGGAATATCTCTGGGTCTGGCATTCCTCCTGCGAAGGATATCATACCAGGCCTCCTTATCAGGTGGAGCATTTCTCTGATAGGCGAAGGCTTCAAATTAAACGTGGCTTGGCTGTACAAGCTTTCCAAAAAATTACTCAATTCCCATCCCCTCCATATGTAAAGATTCTCTGCTTTCCTCTGCTATTTAGATCATTTTAGCTAGCTCCCTTTCCCCCAGATATGGAAATAGTGGTATTTCTAATGTGTTCAAGGCGTCTTTCCGTTGGGGGGTGAGAGTTGAAACCGTTTGGGGTGGTGGAGTAGCCCGCCTCCTTCATCCGAAGGAGAGCATTGTAGAGCCCCCAAGGGTTGTAGCCCGCTTTATGTGCCAGCTGTACGCCAAAGTCGTCGGCTTCGACCTCCATTTCCCTGCTGAATCCCGATTCGGCCAAGGCTAGCCCCAACCTCAGGATGGTGGAAGCTGTTTTGTCGTCTTTCCCAAAGGCACGATATAACAAGTACCAAATTAGGTTTCTGGAGACGGTCTCTCTGTAGTGGCCCAGTTTTATGTGTCCTATTTCATGGGCGAAGATTCCTGCTATTTCATCATCCTGATCCATTATGTTGAGAAGCCCTTTGGTCACATGTATTGAGTAATCAGACCCCCTGAAGGAGACCCAGGCGTTGGGTTCTTCTTTGTCCTCTACGACTAGAGTTTTGTTTCCTCCGAGCCCAGACACTGTACTGAGCCTGTCCCATACCTTTTGGGCCTGTTTTGGGCTTACTGCCCCCAAGGCAGGGGACCACAAAAATACAAAGGTAATTAATATGCAAAGGAAAGGACCCACTATATGTTTTCGCAATAAATTACCTCCAAATGGCTTTCTTATAAACTAAATTATACATTATTTGCCTCGTAGTCTTTACATGGCAAATTTTTTGTGTTATAAAACCTCCATTCAAAACATATTTTACAAGAACAGAGAGATGACGCAATGACTAAAAGTAAGAAAAGGTTACTTGGTATAGGTTGTTCGGGAGCTATGGGTTCTTCTTCCTCCTCTTGGGAAGGAGACAGTTCTTCTATTGTTTTATTTTTGAGGGCTCCCGAAACGGATTACTGAGGTAGATTTTAGCAGTTGGGGAAATTTTAAAGGAGGGAGCCTTAAAAGGCTCCCTCCTTTTTATTAGGTGCTTAAACTAAAAGGGCAGAGGAGGATGAGGATGAGAAGATACTTGTTTACGCCAGGGCCGGTAGAGTTAAGCAAGAAGGTTAAAGAAGCCACGAAGGGACAAATGATAAGCCACAGAAGCAGGGAGTTTTCCAGTTTGATGTCGGGTTTGCAGTTAAAGCTGCGAAAGTTGTTGAATGTCCAAGAACCCGTTTTACTCTTTCCTGGTTCCGGTACATCGGCACTCGAAGCTTTATTAGTAAATCTGATTTCTAGGGGCGATAAAGTTCTTTCCTTCTCTTGCGGGCATTTTGGCGAACGATTCCGTGAAATTGCCTCTCGTATTGGAGCCGTAGTGTTATCTTTCGATAAGCCTTATGGAGAAGTTTTCACAAAAGAAGAGGTAGTTGGCGCTGTAAATCTTTATAGTGATGCTTCTGCCATATTAATAACCCACAACGAAACATCTACTGGGGCAGCTAACCCCATAGAGGAGATAATAGAAGGCCTTCCTGCAGACGGCCCCCTGGTCTTAGTGGATGCCGTTAGTTCCATTGGTGCGATGCCGTGCTATCCGGAGAAATGGGGCGTAGATGGTTTGGCCACTTGTTCCCAGAAAGGGCTTATGGCGCCTCCTGGTATAGGAATTGTTTGGCTTTCCCGTAGAGCCTGGGAGAAGGTCCGTCAGAATAAAACCTGTCCCTCTTACAGCATGGATTTTCTTCTAATGAGGAAGTACCTTGAAAAAGAGCTTCCTCAAACTCCTGTTACGCCTCCTGTGTCTTTATTTTTCGCTTTGGATGCATCCCTTGAGGAGGTAGAAGAAGAAGGGGGGTTCTTGAGACGTTTTGAGGAGCGCAAGGCCTATGCTCAGTCATTATGCAAGGCAGTAGAGGACCTTGGGCTTGAGTTGTTGGTCAAAAACAAGCCTTCAAGGTCCTGTGGCGTTACTGCTATACGAATTCCAGGCAAGGCAGAGTCAGTGAGGAAGGGATTGCTTGAAAAAGGGATAGAAGTGGCTGGAGGGCAGGGCGCTTTGAGAAACGAAATAATAAGGGTTGGTCACTATACCAGAGAGGGCTTGTCGGAGCTTTGGGATTTCATTCAAGCTCTCGAAGAAACCTGTAAAGAATTGGGGGTTGCCGTCGATAAGATGAGCTTCGGCAAGATAGAGGAACTTTACACTGGGAGGTGCAGATAGATGTGGAAGATCCTAGTCACTGAGAAGATTCATCCTTCAGGATTAAAGGAGCTAAGGAAAGATCCGGAAGTGGAACTGCTGGAAAAAGTGGACATGAGTGAAGAGGAGTTTTTTCACTTGGTCAAAGACGTAGATGCTCTCGTGACCAGGAGTGGTACCTCTATTGACAAAAGGGTACTAGATGAAGCCAAACGGCTCAAGGTCGTTGCCAGGGCAGGGGTTGGAGTGGATAACATTGATCTTGATTGGGCAAGTCGGAAAGGTGTAGTCGTTATAAACGCTCCCACAGGAAACACTCTTGCTGCAACTGAACACACCTTTGCTCTCCTTCTGTCTATTTGCCGCAAGTTGCCTCACGGGTTCAACGACCTGGCGAGGGGCGGTTGGAACAGAAAGGCTTTTATGGGAATGCAGCTTCATGGTAAAACCCTCCTAATAATAGGGCTTGGCAGGATAGGCAGCCAGGTAGCCAAGCGAGCAGAAGCTTTTGGAATGGAGGTTTTGGCCTATGACCCCTATATAAGCGCTCGGAAGGTGGAAGAATTAGGGGTTAGAAGGGCACTTGAGTTGGAAGGCGCATTGGCTTTGGCTGATGTGGTTACATTGCATACCCCCTTGACCTCGGAGACCAAGGGAATGATAGATGAAAGGACTCTTAAGGCCTTTAAAAAAGGAGCAATTCTCATAAACTGTGCGAGAGGGGGATTGGTGGACGAGCAGGCTTGCGCGGATGCTATAAGAGAAGGGCGCCTTGCAGGTGCGGCGTTCGACGTGTTTTCCCAGGAGCCCCCTAAAAATGATCACCCGCTTTTCGCGGAGGATATAAGGGATAGGGTAGTCCTTACCCCCCATATAGGGGCCAACACTCATGAGGCTCAATCGGCTGTTTCTCTCATAATAGCTAAGAATCTTTTGGCGGCATTGAAGGGAGAGCCTTACGAGCATGCAGTAAACCTACCCTTTATGGAGCATAAGCTCTCTGCTTCGGGCAAACGGTTCTTGGCTTTGGCACGAAAAATGGGCATCTTGGCAGCCTCAATCGTTGCAGGAGCGCCGGGGAGTGTGCAGTTTTCCATGAGGGGCATACCTGTTGATGATGTGGTTGAGGCAAGAGCTTATGAATATTGTAGCCACTGTCCTTATACTATTGCGGCCCTTAAAGGTGTTCTAGAGAGGCATTTGGGGCGAGGTATAAGCTACATGGAGGCTCCGCTCCTTGCACAGGAGAGGGGCATATACGTAGAGGAGGCGAGCATCTCCGATTCACGTTATCGCTACCTGATGGAATTGAAGGTAAAAAGCGACAAAGAGGAAGTTGTGATATTGGCGACTGTCACAGAAGATGATGAGAAGCAGCGCATAGTAGGCATAAACGGCTACAGGATGGACTTTGAGCCCAGCGGGAGTTTCATTATATTTCAGAACCATGATAGGCCAGGAGTTATAGGTAAGATAGGGACCTACCTTGGAGAGAAGGGCATAAATATAGCCAATTTTTACTTGGGAAGAAAAAATGGAAGCGGCTTGGCCTTTGGGGTTTTGCAGGTCGATGGAGAGGTAGATCAGCAGGTTTTGGAGGATCTTAATGAAGCTGAAGATTTTGTGTGGGTAAGTAGCGTTAAATTTGAGGGGGATAGATGACATGCGTTTTTTTCTCATACGCCATGGACGCACTAATTGGAATTCGGAGGGAAGGTATCAGGGCGTAATAGACGTACCTCTAGATGAAGTGGGGAAGAAACAAGCTGAATTGTTAGCCAAGTCCTTGAAGTGTGTAACCATTGACAAGGTTTGGAGTAGTCCCTTAAGCAGGGCCAAAGAGACTGCTTGGTATATATCCCAAGAGCATGGCTGTCCCCTTGAAGTCCATGAGGGACTTACCGAGATCTCCCATGGAGAATGGGAGGGCAAATATGCTCATGAGGTAAAGGCTCTCTGGCCTGAGCTCTATGATCTTTGGTATAAGGAACCCCAAAAGGTTAAAATGCCTTCTGGAGAGACTTTGGAGGAGGTTGCGAATAGGGCAAAAGGTGCGTTGGAGTTTATCCTAGGCGAGGGAAAAGACCCAGTGGCTGTTGTAACCCATGACGCAGTGATAAAAGTGCTTTTGTGCCATTTTTTGGAGTTGCCTTTGGCCAAGTTTTGGAGTTTTCATGTGGCCAATTGTTCCGTTACCATGATTGAGAGAAAGGGAAAAGAATTTTGCATTTACCTTTTGGGAGAAAGGCCTTGGGCTTCCAATAGGTACGATTGGGAAAAACAGGCTGGGCTCTAAGGCGATACTTGAAACGTGGACATATGTTTTTTTTGGGTGTATTTTCAAAGTGTAGTGGTGACATCTCGTGGGGAGGTGGTTGTTTTGCTCAATAAGAGGATGGAAATTTTAAAGCAGCTTGCTACAGAAGCACCGACCAAGATAGTTATGTTGGTCATAGATGGTCTAGGCGGATTGCCGGACAAAGATGGCATGACGGAGCTGGAAAGGGCGTTCACACCCAACTTGGACGAAATAGCATCAAGGGGTGAGACAGGTCTCTTGGAGATGGTGGATGTAGGGATAACCCCTGGTAGTGGACCAGGACATTTGGCTCTGTTCGGCTACGACCCCGTGGAATTTACCGTGGGGAGGGGCATACTTGAAGTATTGGGAACAGGGGGCAAGGTCTCCCGAGGAGATGTATGTGCTAGGGGCAACTTCGCGACCTGGGGGGTGCAAGACGTAATCCTGGACAGAAGGGCTGGAAGGATAGAGACGGATAAATCAAGAGAGCTCGTAGAAAGGCTTAGCGAGGCAATAAAGGAGATAGACGGAGTGAGGATTACGTACTATCCAGGTTTGGAGCACCGATTTTCAGTGGTGTTTTCCGGTGATGGCCTTTGTGACTGTGTGAGTGACGCCGACCCTCAAAAGGATGGGGCTTCTATGAGGTGGGCTGAGCCTTTGTCCGAGGAAGGATCCAAAATGGCCGACATAGTAAATAAGTTCATTCGTGAGGCAAGGAATGTTTTAGATGGTGAGCCCAAGGCAAACGGCTGCCTTTTGAGAGGTTTCTCAGGAGTTCCAGATATCCCTCATCTTGGAGAGTTGTATAAAATCAAACCCCTTGGCTTGGCTTCGTACCCCATGTACAGGGGACTCGCGAGCTTAGTGGGTATGGACGTTTTGGAGGTGGAAAACAACCCAATCAAGCTAATTGAAGAGTTGCAGGCTAGGTGGGATGCTTACGACTTTTTCTACTTGCATGTCAAGCATGGGGATAGCAGGGGAGAGGACGGGGACACCTTGGGCAAGATTAAGGTAATAGAAGAGGTGGACAAAGTCATGCCATTGCTGATGGAGTTGAGCCCCGATGTTTTGGTTGTGACGGGAGATCATAGTACCCCGTCGAGGATGAAAGGGCATTCTTGGCACCCATCCCCTTTGGTTTTGTTGAGTCCCTATGTAAGACCCGATGGGATTTCCACGTTTGGGGAGAGGGATTGTGCAAGAGGCAGCTTGGGTATAATACCCGCATGGAAGCTTATGGGGCTGCTTTTGGCCCATGGAAGGCGGTTGAAGAAGTTTGGAGCATAAGGACATAAAAAAGGTGATGGACTTGGCTTCTCCGGTAAGCAATCTACCGAAAACCCGGAATATTGGAGACATAAAAAACCTAGAACCTGGCGAGCGTTTTCGGGCTGTTGTGGCCCTCACCGCGGCAAAGCAAAGGAGAGATAAAAACGACAGGATTTTTTGGGAAGTATCCGTAATGGACTCCTTTGGAAACCTTGAGGCGAAGGTTTGGTCTGATGCCAAATGGTGGAACGCAAAAAATGGCAACAAGGAGCCCATGGTGGCTGAAAACATAAACCCCCAAGAAGATCTTTTAAACAAGCCTGTGGGGGTAATAGGTGTAGTTACAGAATTCAAGGGCAGGTTGCAGTATAACTTCAACGAAGTTTATCTTTTGGATCCGGGGAAACACCCCATTTCCAGCTTCCTTCAGAAATCCCCTGTTCCTTTGGCGGAGATGGAAAAAAATTTCTGGAGCATAGTGGAAAAATGCGGGGACCCTGTTAAGGGGTTTTTGCATTTTGTGTTCAGAGGCGACTTATGGGAAACCTTCAGGGACGCTCCTGCTGCGGTATCCCACCATCATGCTTACGTACATGGCCTTTTGGAGCATACTCTAGCTGTAGCGAGTTCAGCGATTGCCATAGGCGAGTCCTACGTTGCCAGGGACTTTCCTGTAGACATGGATACGTTGATAGCAGGGGCTTTACTCCATGATCTTGGCAAAGTTGAGGCTTATTCCCTTGAACCCTTTCCAAGTATGACCCTCAAGGGGACGGTAATAGACCACATCCCGTTAGGCTACGCTAGATTCATCAATCTTGCGTCGGAATATGACCTTTGCGAAGATGTAACTTTGGCTGTGGGACACATAATAATAAGCCATCATGGAAGGAAGGAATATGGGTCTCCAGTTTTACCGGCTACCCCGGAGGCTTTGATCGTCTCCATGGCGGATGAGCTTGATTTTATATTGCACTGTTGGGAAGCGACCGGAGTACAGGGAGATGGCGAGATCACTGATTTTAGCTATTCCGCCCAGAGGCGCTTTTGGAAGCGGTCAGCGACAAAAGACAAAAAGGGAGAATAAAATATGCCGTTTAAGTTCAAGATCGATAATCATCAGCAGGGGCGCAGGCTAGACAAGGTGTTGAGGGGTAAATGGCCTAATTTGCCTCTGGGGGCATTGATGAAATACTTCAGAAAAAGACAAATCTTGGTAAATGGTAGCCCCGCAAATTACAATGACAAAGTGATTGCAGGACAGGAAATACAGGTGCCATGGGATGACTCCCCTGTGAAGAAAAACATTACTCCTCAAGGGCCTTCGGTTAGAGTTCATCTGGACATAATCTATGCTGATAGCAACATATGCATAATCAATAAACCATGGAACTTGTTGACACAACCAGCCAAAAGGAACGATGACTCTGTAATAGCGAGGATAATAAAGGAACTTGGTTGGCGGGACAATTCTTTCCTTCCCACCCCTGTTCACCGATTGGATAGAAATACTTCTGGAATTTTGGTGGTGGCCTTGAATGGAGAGGCTCTAAGGGTTCTGAACGAAGCTTGGAGGAATGGAAAGGTGAGAAAGAAGTATCTTGCCCTCGTGTCGGGGAATCCTAAGGATAAGGGAACTGTAAAAGTCGCTCTGGTCAAAGACACCTCAAAAAATATGGTGACGCCGGTAAAATCAGAGGGGCTCAATGCGGAGACTAGATACCGTACGATCAAGGGCAATGGAGATGTAGCCTTGGTGAGTCTGGAGCTTCTCACAGGGAGGCCCCATCAAGCCAGGGCCCATATGGCCTATGTGGGCAATCCCATTATAGGGGATAGAAAATATGGGGACCAAAAGATAAACCAAAAGTGGGTTCAAAAGGGCATAAAAAGACCGTTGCTACATGCAAGGACCATAACGTTTGATGAAAATTTTCCTGCGCCCTTAGAGTACCTTTCAGGTAGGACTTTCAATGCACCTCCGCCCGATGATTTTTTGTCTGTCCTGAGGGAAAGGGGTTGGCATATATACAATTGGGGGGTATAATTATTCTGTAAAAATAATCGTGGAGGTGCACGGAATGGTAGCCAATAAACTAGAAATATCGGCTTCTGCCAGAGAGAAGCTCAAGAAGATGGGAGACGAAGCATACGTGATAGTGAGAAGGATAGGGGCTGGATGAGGAGCCCGTTACGCTGCTCTCGTTGAGAGCGGCAAGCCCCCAGTAGAGGAAGGATACGTGGCCTTGGAGGATGAAGGACTAAAGGTATGGGTCCCAGAGGCCATGAATTTTGAAGATGATACTGTCCGTATTGATGAAAGAGGTTTTCTCTGGAGTAAAAGTATCGAGGTCGTGAATGCAAGAATTCCAAGGGGAGGTTGCGGCTGCGCGTAACCTGTTAAGAGGAGGAGATCAAGAATCTCCTCCTCTATTTTTTATAGTGCATATTATATGGAATTGTTGAAAATTTTTTATTCACCTTGACAAGCTCCACCTTTCACATAAACTTATAATCGTTATTAGATTTCAGGTGAGGTAAGCTGAGGATAGTAAGCCCTGCATACAGCAAGGTGTACATATTATCTAAAAAATTGGAGGGATTTTCGTGAGTTGGGTGGATGAAGTACTTGAAAAACAGGTCAAGGAAAGATGGCCATGGCAGAAGGAGTTTATTCAGGCGGTTACAGAGTTCGTCAACGCAGTAAGGCCAGTCCTGGAGAGCGACCCCAAGTACAAAAAGCATGCCATTCTTGAGAGAATCATAGTCCCCGAGAGAACCATTATTTTCAGGGTCACCTGGGAGAGGGACAATGGAGATATCGAAGTAAACTACGGGTACAGAATCCAGATGAACAGCGCCCTTGGTCCATACAAGGGTGGTTTGAGATTCCATCCTACAGTTAACCTCAGCGTTCTCAAGTTCCTCGCCTTTGAGCAGATTTTCAAAAATTCCCTCACTGGCTTGCCCCTCGGCGGCGGTAAGGGTGGAAGCAACTTTGACCCCAAGGGTAAGAGCGACGACGAGGTGCGTCGTTTCTGCCAAGCTTTCATGACTGAGCTTTATCGTCACGTCGGTTCCGATATAGATGTTCCAGCGGGCGACATAGGCGTAGGAGCAAGGGAGATAGGTTACCTGTTTGGCCAGTACAAGAAGATTGCAAACCTCCACGACGGCGGCGTTCTAACCGGAAAGACTGTCGGTTGGGGCGGAAGTTTGATCAGACCAGAGGCCACTGGTTACGGCTGCGTATACTTCGCCGAGGAGATGCTAAAGACCAAGGGTGATTCCATCGGTGGAAAGAGAGTTCTTATCTCCGGTTCTGGTAACGTTGCTCAGTACGCTGCTGAGAAGGTCAACCAGCTGGGTGGTAAGGTAATATCCCTCTCCGACTCTGGCGGTACCGTTATCGACGAGGACGGAATCAGCGGCGAGAAGTGGGAGTACGTCATGGAGCTCAAGAACGTCAAGAGGGGCAGGATCAAGGAGTACGTCGAGAAGTTCCCAACGGCCAAGTACTACGAAGGCAAGAGGCCATGGGGTCTTGCGGAGGCAGAGATAGCCATGCCCTGCGCAACCCAGAACGAGCTGGATCTCGACGATGCGAAGGCCCTCGTCAAGAACGGCTGCATGGTCGTAGCAGAAGGTTCTAACATGCCCACGACCTTGGAGGCAACGGACTACCTCCTCGAGAACAAGGTGCTCTTTGCTCCCGGTAAGGCTTCCAACGCTGGTGGTGTTGCCACCTCTGGTCTTGAGATGTCTCAGAACAGCATGAGGCTTTTCTGGACCAAGGAAGAAGTTGATAGCAAGCTTCACAACATTATGGTGAACATTCACCAGAGCTGCTTGGATGCTGCTAAGGAGTTCGGTCATCCTGGAAACTACGTTGTTGGAGCCAATATCGCTGGTTTCCTCCGCGTAGCCAAGGCAATGATAGACCAGGGCTTCTAAAAAGAGACCTATTTGTAAATAATTTCAACGCCATAAAAAGAGAGGGGGCAATGCCCCCTCTCTTTTTAATGGCGTGTACTAAGGCCTGAAAGTTATGTATAATACACTAAACTGGCGGCGCTAATAAGGATATTTTGGTTTTTTACGTTTATCCGTGATATATCTTAAAGTGGAAATGTTTTCGAGGAAGGAGCGCTTGAATGATTGATATGTCTGACACTCCAGAGTTGGTAGAGGTTCTTTTATCCCAATCTGAAGACCTTGTTGATGAAATGGTATCGTGGCGAAGGGAGTTCCATCAGTTTCCTGAGCTTGGTTTCGAGGAGAATATAACTTCCGCCAAAGTGGTTTCAGCACTGGAGGCCATAGATTCAGTCGAGGTAATAAAGGGTTTTGGTATTCCTACATCCGTCATTGGAGTTTTAGGTGGAGAATTAGGGGGCCCTGCTTTGGTGATCAGAGTGAACATGGACGCAGTGCCCATACAGGAGAAAACAGGCTATCCCTTCTCTTCATGTTTTCCCGGCATGATGCATGCTTGTGGCCATGACTCTCACATGGCGGCTTTATTGGGAGCAGCGAGAATACTCAGCATGCACAAAGAAAAACTTAAAAGGCCCGTGGTTTTCCTCTTTCAACCAGCAGAAGAAGGTAAAGGCGGAGCAAAGAAGATTATAGAAGAAGGTTTTTTAAGTAAGTTTAAGGTAGGCAAGATGCTGGGGTTTCACTTTTGGCCCAAGATACCTTACGGAGAATTTCGCACCAAAAAGGGATTGTTCACAGCATTATCAGACCGTATTCACATAGCCGTGCGCGGTGTTGCCACTCACGCTTCAAGTCCCCATTTAGGTGTTGACCCTTTAATTGTAGCAGCAAATATAATGCTGGCAGTGCAGGGAATACTTACCAGAGAGTTGGATCCAACCAAAACAGCAGTCATAACTTTCGGGCAAATGGAGGCTGGAGAAATATATAATATTGTCCCCGAATCTGCCCATCTGTGGGGTACGTTAAGGACCTTCAGTGAGGATGTTAGAGATTTTATCAAGGATCGTTTGGAGACCATGGTCCCTCTTATCGCTCAGGCTCACAGGGCGGTTGCAAGCGTGGAATATGTCAAGAATTATCCTAGTCTTATCAACGATCCGCTGTTGACAGAAGAGGTTGTGAGCTTGGCCAGGTCTTTCTTTGGGGAGGAACAGGTTTCCAATATGGACGGTCCCATTCTGAACGGCGAGGACTTCGCCTTTTACTCCTTGAAGGTTCCGTCTTGCTTCATGCTTTTAGGAACTGGCTTGGATGTGGGCTTGCACAGTGCAAAATATGATGTGCCAGAGGATTTGATTCCCATGGGTGCTGCTTGGTTGGCCTATCTGGGGCTCAAGGCATGATTGTTTAAATGTTTTGAGTATTCTTAGAACGAGGGGGTAAAGTTTTTTGAGTCGCTTAGAAGAACACATTTTTGCAATATGTAAAAAAGCAGGGGGAGAGAAAGCCTTTTGGTGGAGAGGGGCCTGGTGGTCCCGTAACGTACTGTACGAGATGATATCCAAGTGTAGGGACACCTTGAAGGATGCAGGTTTTGGAGAGGGGCAGATTTTAGCTGCTATAATGCCCAATTGTCCCTTGTTTTTGTCTTTGGCCGTAGCGGTTTGGAGCCTAAGGGGAACCCTTTTGCCTCTCAACCTTCAGGCAGGCCGACTTAACATGGCTAAGAACTTGAAGCATGCTGGGGTTTCTCTAGCTATCATGCCGGAGGGAATGGAAAGCGTAGCAGAAAGTCTCACTGAGATGGGGATCTTGACTGTAACTGCTCCGTTGGAAGGGCCGCTACCTTCAGTAAAGGTTAAAGGAGTTAAGTCTTCAGATGCGGAAAAAGCGGTGCTGTTTTATACCTCCGGCACAACTGGAGCCCCAAAGGCTGTTCCTTTGACTCACAGAAACCTATTGGACAATGTTAGCAAATCCATAGAGCATTTCATGGAGCTTCAACCTGAGGACAGATTTTTGAACGTCCTTCCAAACTTTCATGCCTTAGGGTTCACTACCAGCAGCTTGTTGCCCCTTTTGGGGGAATTCTCGCAGGTTATCCTTCCCAACTTCATGCCCGCGGAGAACACTTTGGCGGCGATCAGGGAGGCAGAGGTCACTGCTGTAATTGCGGTGCCCACGATGATAGCTTTGATGTTGGGGGCCATAGCCAGAGGAGCGGATGTGCCTCGTTCCATCAGGATATTGGTTTCTGGTGGTGATAAGTTTCCCCCTCTTTTAGATCAGAGAATTCAGAAAGTTTTTGGATTAGGTGTTCTTGAGGGATACGGACTTACTGAGACTTCACCTGTCGTTTCGGTGAACCCTGGACAGAAGGTCAGAAAGTTGGGTACAGTGGGCACCATCTTGAAGGGGTACGAGGTTCAGATTAGGGATAGAGAAGGCAACATAGTTAAAGATCCAAAAGAAGAGGGAATTTTGTGGTTAAAAGGACCATCGGTGTTCCAAGGTTACTTTAAGGATCCTGAGCGTACAGCTGAGAGGATAAAGGACGGGTGGTTCAATACCGGTGACATAGTAAAGATAGATGAGGATGGGTACTTAAGCATACTTGACAGGGAAAGCGACATAATAATAGTTGGTGGGTTCAACGTGTACCCTGCTGAGGTGGAGGAAGTGATTCGGTCCATCCCTGGAGTTTTGGAGTCAGCTGTCGTAGGGGTTCCTCATCCCATAAGTGGAGAGATAGTTAAAGCATATGTGGTTAAAAGACCTGGAGCAGAGCTTCAGCCAAGGGAGATAATTTCTTATTGCAAGGAGCGCCTTGCGCATTACAAGGTCCCCAGGGTTGTGGAGTTCATTGATGAACTTCCTCGTTCAAGCATCGGAAAAGTATTGAGAAGAGAACTTAGAAACAGGTGATAAACACATGAAAAGCTTGTTCTCTGGCTGCTCCGTCGTCGTGGTGGGAGACGTTATGGTGGACCATTACATATGGGGTGATGCATCAAGAATATCTCCTGAGGCACCAGTTCCGGTAGTACACGTCCACAAAGAAGAATACAGGCCTGGAGGGGCTGCCAACGTGGCTGCTAACGTCGTAGGCTTGGGTGGGGAGGCTGACCTGATAGCATTTTACGGAAAGGATTTTGGAGGCAACATACTGGAAGCCCTTGCAAAAAAGTACATGTACAATTTTGACAAATCCATAGTTGTTGAGGGATTCAAGACCATAAGGAAGACCAGAGTCGTGGCCAGGGCCCAACAGGTGGTAAGAGTGGATTGGGAAGAAAAACTCATATTGGATGGTGCCAAAGAGGAAATTTTGTGGCAGAGACTGTCGAATAAACCTTCGGCGTGTAGGGTTCTTGTGATCTCCGATTATGGGAAAGGAATGATAGGAGACCAAAGGGCTGCCAAGCTGATCCACTGGGCCAGGGAACGAAACATGGATATAGTTATAGACCCAAAACCGCCAGCTAAGAAGGGGTATTGTGGAGCCACCGTGGTCACGCCCAATAGGAAAGAAGCGGAGATCATGTCCGGCGAAAGCATAGATACCTTATTGGATGCAGAGAGAGTGGCATCTAAACTTAGGCAGGAATTGGAATTAGAGGCGTTGTTTTTAACCCTTGGAGGAGATGGCATGATGTTGGCCACTCAGGATGGGTGTGCTCATTACCCTGCTCTTGAACAAGAGGTGTATGATGTTTCAGGCGCTGGTGATACGGTAGTTGCCTGTGTGGCCTTGTCCATAGCCGCAGGTTTGGACTATCATGTCGCCTCACAATTGGCTATGATAACGGCAGGTGTAGCCGTTTCAAAGGTTGGTACAGCGGTCGTTCATTGGGAGGACGTCTTGAAGACAAAGGAATGGAAGACATTAAGGGAAACAATCTACAAGGGCTAGCTAAAGGGGGTGGAATGTTATGTTTGGAATTAACGTAAGCCTGTTTACCCCTCCTTCGCCGGAAGAAGAAAAGATTATAAAAGCCTTTTTGGAAGAGCATGGGTTGGTTTACGAAGGAAAACCTGACGCTTCAGTGATTGTGGAGGATCCGCAAGGTAGAGTAATAGCCACCGGGAGTCTATCGGGTAAAGTTCTGAAGATGTTGGCTATCGACCAGGAGTGGAGGGAGGCCAACCTCTCTGGAACCATAATGACCCGGTTGATAGAGTACGGCCGAAGCAAGGGACTTACCCACTTTTTCGTGTTCACCAAACCTGATGTAGCGGACAAATTCCTTTCATTTGGTTTCAGGGAACTGGCGAGATACAAAGAGTATGCGGCAGTTTTAGAGATGGGACATCCAGGAGTGGACCATTTCAAAAAGTATCTTTTGGAGAACAAGAAGGAACTTGAAGAAGGAAAGACCGCTGGAGCTGTAGTGGTTAACTGCAATCCCTTTACTAGAGGCCACCAGTATTTGATAGAGCAAGCTTCCAGGGCTGTTGACTTTCTTTATGTAATAGTGGTGGAGGCAGACTTGTCTTCCTTCCCGTTCAAGCACAGGTTCGAGTTGGTGAAGCAAGGGACTGCTCATCTTGATAACGTAACGGTGATTAGGAGTGGAGACTATGCAGTTTCCCCTGCTACGTTCCCTTCATATTTTATGAAAGGCGCCTCAGTGGAAAAGATAGCATCTATTCAAGCGAGATTGGATGTAACCTTGTTTGCAAATTTGTTTGTGCCCACTCTTCAGATTTCTAAACGTTTCGTAGGAACTGAGCCGTATTGTGCCGTGACAAGTTCCTACAATGAAGCCATGAAGGAGATCCTTCCCGCCAGAGGTGTGGAGCTTGTTGAGATTCCACGGCTTACTACCGAAGACGGTATGGTGGTTTCTGCTTCCACAGTTAGAGATCTTATAAGAAAGGATGATTGGGAGAACATCAAGAAGCTAGTGCCCCAATCTACCTGGAACTATTTAGTATCTGACGAGGCTAAAGACGTTCTGGAGAAGATAAAAAAGGGCGCAGGGCGGCATTAGCCAGATTCAATTTGATGGTTTGGAAACCAGGATGGCGCAAAGGCTTTTCCTCCTAAGTATTGTCGTATGTTTGATTACTGCAGGAATTGCAGGAACACCAGAAGAGGCAAAGGGTGGGGCCAAGATAATGCCTCTGAGGGAGGACTCTGTTATTTTAGCATTTGGCGACAGCCTAACCTATGGAACAGGTGCGCCCAAGGACAAATCTTACCCTTCCTTGCTTCAGCGAGAGCTCAAACTTAAAGTTATAAATGCTGGAGTCCCGGGAGAGCTGATTTCTGAGGGGGCCCTTCGACTTCCTGGGCTTCTGGAAGAATACATGCCTTCTTTGGTCTTGATTTGTCATGGAGGCAACGATATTTTGCGGGGTAGAGCGGATGAGCTTATAGAAAAGGATTTGGCGGCAATGGCGGAGATGGTGAAAGCCACCCCTGCGGATTTAGTTATAATAGGAGTTCCAAGGCCAGGCTTGGGGCTTGTGGTCCCGGACTTTTATGAAAGAGTAGCTGAACGTTATGAAGCGTTGTACGAGGGACAAATTTTGAGAAAAGTTCTTTCGCGACCAGAGCTTAAGAGCGACCTGATTCATCCAAACGCTAAGGGATATCAACTTATGGCAAAAGCTTTGGCGCAGCTTATAAAAAGCTCTCAGTGGTGAACAATACAATAATCTTTTATTTGGGGCATGCCAGCTTTCTGGCAAAAAGGAAGGCCAGAGCCTCTTTTAAGTTCTCGAAGCTGTTTGGGTACCCCTCAAGATAGTTGCCTATTGCAAAGAAAGTGCCTTTTCCGTAGGCCTTGAAGGCCTCAAGATCACTTTTGGTGTCTCCAAAATAGTAGATGCTGTCGAACTTCAATGTTTTTGAAAGGATGTAGAATCCTTCCGGAGAAGGTTTTGTTATTCCCATATCTGATGTTACGTAATGTTCTTCAGGCAAGTCGGACCAACCTAAAATCTCAAGGGCAAGTTTAAGTTCAAAGCGGCTTCTTCCGGTGTATATGCCTACTGGAAGATCAAATTGACTCCAATGGGTTGTAATGTTGGGGCTTTCAAGGTGCCACAGTCCTCTTGCAAATATATTTTGTGGAGACCTGCCGTTGATATTCTGCAGTGCGTCCTTGCCAAAATATATTTCCTCGCAGAGCCTACGAACTTTTTCCCTTTCGGGGGCAGATTTGAAGGTAGAGTAAACCCACGGAATGGGATTGTCTTCTTTGCAACTAGACAAGATGCGGCTCCATTCCGCCGGGGTTATTCTATTTTCCGATAATTTTTTAGCCTTGCGGCTGGATAGGAACGATATGAACGCCCATGCTATGTCGTAATCGTCGTTGAAAGAGGGATGATTTTTCGTGATTTTATAATGCTCTTCTCCGAAGGGTCTGCAATCTATCGACAGACCTAATTTATACTTACTCCACCATTGGATTGCTGTAAAAACGACGTTTGGGAACGACCTGGACGTGTCCACCAGTACGCCGTCAACGTCGAAAATAAGTGCTTTTCTATCTTTCATGGTTACCTCCGTGCCTCGAAGAAAGTTCTTCCCATATTTTCACCAAGGGCAGTTCCAAGTATGTTAATGCAACTAAGCAATGGTAAAGCAGGTCGGACATTTCCGCAACTACCTCATCGTTTTTGCCTGTCGCTGCGGCCAGGGCCGTCTCTACGCCTTCTTCGCCTATTTTCTGCGCGATGCGCTCTATGCCAGAGGAAAACAAAGAAGCCGTATAACTTCCTTTCGGCATGGATGACTTTCGGTCTTTCAGTGTAGACACTAGCTGGTGCAGAAAGGTTATGTTGTCCTTTTTAGGAGGAGTTTCTCCATCGAGAGAGGTAAAAAAACATGATGCTTCCCCCGTGTGACATGCAGGGCCTTGGGGTTCCACTAAAGCTAATAAAGTGTCACCGTCGCAGTCCAGTAAAATTTCTTTAAGCTTCATTGTGTTGCCGCTGGTCTCTCCCTTGTGCCACAATTTTCCTCTGGACCTGCTCCAGAAGACGAGTTCCCCTTTTTCGAGCGTCATTGCAAGTCCTTCTTTGTTCGTCCATGCCATCATCAGGACCAAGCCAGTTTCTTGGTCCTGAACTATTATGGGTATTAGGCCTTGATCGTTAAATTTAACCTTTTCGATTTGGAAACTCATATAGATCTTCCTCTCTTATGGGTATTCCCTTTGATTTTAGGTATTTCTTTAGTTCCTTTATATTTATTTGTCCATAATGAAAGACCGATGCGGCCAAGACACCATCCGCGCCAGCCTGTATAGCATATAGGAAATCTTCTTTGCTTCCTGCTCCTCCGGAAGCTATTATAGGAACCTGCACAGCATTGGCGGCTTCGTTTATAAGACGCAAATCGTATCCTTGCTGAGTGCCATCTCTGTCTATGGAGGTCAGCAGTATTTCCCCGCAACCCATGGAGACCCCCTTTTTGATCCAATTTATGGCATCAAGATCAGTCGGGGTAGTTCCACCTTGTACAAATACCTCATATCGTTTTTTCTCTTGATTGAACGCCGCGTCGACAGCCAAAACCACTGCCTGGCTGCCTAGAAGGTCGGAACATTCTTTTATCAGGTTTGGATCTTTTACGGCCGATGTGTTTAAGGAGATTTTGTCTGCTCCCAAGCTTATTATGAACTTTGCCTCTTCGACGGAGCTTATGCCTCCGCCCACGGTGAAGGGAATGAAAATGCGTTCTGCTGCTCTTTCTACCCACTGACTCATGGTTTTTCTGCGTTCGTTGGAGGCAGAAATGTCCAAGAATACTATTTCGTCGGCTCCTTCGTTCATGTAGGCGAGCGCCATTTCGGCGGGATCTCCGGCATCTTTCAATTCTTTGAAGTTTATACCCTTCACAGTGCGTCCGTTTTTGACGTCCAAGCAAGGTATTATGCGTTTGGTCAACATTGGTTTGTGACCTCCAGTGCTTCAGATATTTTTATCTTCCCCTCATATAGGGCTTTACCTAATACAACTCCGCTCACTCCGGACCGTTTCAGTTCGAGTATGTGGGAAATGCTTGCTATACCTCCGGCGGCGATTATTTCCGGCTTGGGTGTTGCTTGGGTGATAATGGCGTCGTACAGAGCGATGTCAGGTCCCATCAATGTTCCGTCACGATCCACTGACGTGATGAGGAAGGTTTTGTAGCCTATTCCCAAAAGTTTTCTTACCGCATCGGAGGGACTGAGGGAGCAAGTTTTTCCCCAACCATGAGTGGCTACCATACCTTTTTTTATGTCTATGGCAGGGACTATCCTGTTGCCAAATTTATTGATTAGCACCATGGGGGCTATTTCATCTTTGAACAACAGGCTCCCAACCATTACGCGAGAAGCTCCCGAAGTTAAAGCTTTCTCTACGTCATCAAAGGTTCTTAGGCCTCCTCCAAACTGCACTTTAAGGCCCAATTGGGATAGTTCCTTTAACAAATCTAGGTGTACAGGAGCTCCCTTTTGGGCTCCTTCCAAATCCACTACGTGCACCCACTTAGCACCTTGTGCTGCAAAGTTTTCAGCGGTTTTGATGGGGTTTTCGCTGTAGATGGTTGTTTTATTGAAATCTCCTTTATAGAGTCTTACAACTTTTTGATCAAAGATATCCAAAGCAGGGAATACTTCCATTGTCATTCCTCCAGTTTTTGTATAGCCCAATCCAAGAGCATAAGCCCCCTTATGCCGCTTCTCTCAGGATGGAACTGAAACCCGATGGCATTTTTTTTCTGCACTATGGCAGAAAAAGAGGTTCTTCCATAACTGGTTACGCCCGTAGTGTATCTTGAAACCTCAAGTGCGTAGGAGTGGACAAAGTAAAAATAAGCTTCTTCGTATTTACCCCCCCACGGAATGGGAGAAGGACCTATCCATTTAACGCTGTTCCAGCCTATGTGGGGCAACTTGGGTACATCTGTCAGTTTTTTTATGGTTCCCTCAAACAACCCCAATCCCTGCGAATAACCACCTTCCAAGCTGTTTTTACACAAAAGCTGCATTCCGAGGCAAATTCCTAGAACAGGTTTTTTTTGTTCTTCCCAATTTTTTATAAAGTCGAACCAACCACTTTTTTGGAGCATTTCCGAGGCCGGACCGAAAGCTCCTACTCCTGGAAGGAGCAAAACCTTTGTTTTGTCTGGCAAATCAGAGGGTTTTTGAGCAACAAAGGTGTTTTTGCCAATGGCCTCTAGTGCCCTTATGAGATTGCCAATGTTTCCTGCGCCGTAATCTATTATGGTTATCATGCCCACACTCCCTTTGTGCTTGGGTCTAATTGGCTGGGTGTCATGGCCTGTCCCAAGGAGAGTCCGACCCCCTTGAACATTCCCTCAGCCAGGTGATGGGAATTGTCACATGACAGGGCTTTGATGTGTATAGTCATTCGTCCTTCTCGTGACAATGCTCTAAAGAACTCTTCTACTAGCTCCATATCGAAATCTCCGCACTTTGGCGCTGGAAAGGTTGCATCGAAGGAACAGTAGGCTCTTCCTCCCATGTCTACTGCCACCATGACCAAGCTTCCATCCATTGGCAAAAGGCACCATCCATAGCGTTTATATTTGTTTTTTGAGAATATTTTGTTCAAATGGATGCCCAAGGTTACACCGACATCCTCCGTTAGATGATGGTAGTCTATGTCGGTATCGCCTTTCCCCCGTATTTCACCACTCCAACCAGCATGGTGCAGCAGCTGCTCCAGCATGTGCGCCAAGAATGGGCATGGAATGTCCATGTCTATGGGACCTGGCTGTAGGTTTATCTTCACTGTGATTTCCGTTTCTTTTGTCTTTCTTCTTGTCTCATTCATCATCTGTGTTTCCTTTCTTTTAAGATCCTTGTTTTTTCAATAAATCTGATCAGTTTATCCCAGTGTTCGTGTATGCTTTTGTTGTTTGCCACTATCCTTAGAGAGACCTGGGCGACTTCTTCCAAAACGTGCAGGCCGTTGGCTCTTAAAGTTTCTCCTGTTTGTACAATGTCCAGAATTCCATCGCTCAACCCGAGGATTGGGGCCAATTCTATGGACCCTTTCAGGGGGATTATCTCTGGTTGTATCCCCCTGTGGGAAAAGTACTGCTTGGTGATTCGAGGGTACTTTGTCGCGATCTTTATTCCCATCAAACTACTCTTGTGTTTCATGAAGCGCTCTGCCAAGCTTTTCGGTCCTGCTATTGCCAGTCTACAAAGCCCCTCTTTCGTGTCTGCTATCTCCACCAAAGATGCTCCTGTTTCCCATATAACGTCGCTCCCTACAAAGGCCGCATCAGCGACACCGTGGTGGACGTAGGTAGGTACGTCCATGGGTTTTACTAAAATGTACCTCACTTGTTCCTCCTCTATTACTAGTTCCCTGCCTCTTTTCTCAATTTTTTTGCAAGGCATATGCATTTCCTCTAAGAGCTTTAAGCACGTTTGTAGCATCCTTCCCTTTGGGAGAGCGAAAGTCAGCATGTTTCTTGCTCCTTTCCCAACCATTCAATTAGTTCATGTTCTTCTTTTTCCTCCAGATCGTAGATCTTGCTTGTAAGGGCATTGAGCCACCACTTATATTTACGCCTTTTAGCTAAATCTATGGAGTGCTGCCTGTTCTCCGTCCAGCTAAGTTCCACGTTGAATCCTTTATCTGTGAGCAGGTCTGCTCTTGTCATTGCCACTTCAGGAGGCGTTTTGCCGGACCATATCATTATGGAGTTGGAACCTATTTTTGTCTCTTTGACCAGGGCTATCTCCTCCAGGTCGAGTGCGAAACCTATAGCTTGCCCTATGATTCCGTAAGAGGAGAGTAGGGAGTCATACCTTCCCCCTCCACCGAGAAGCTTTCCTGCCCTTGGACTGTACACCTCGAAGACAGGACCGCTGTAGTAATTCAACTTTCTTGATAGTGCAAGGTCCACAGAAACCCTTTCTCCATATCCCATTTTCTCCAGAGTGGAAATTATATGTTTTATGTCTGATAGAGGTGTTCCTTTGGGCAACAAACTTTCGGCTTTGTTCAGTATGCTTCTTTTGCCCTTCAGGGTTGGAAGGGCTAAAAGAGCAGATAGCTCAATATCCGGCACTGGGTGCTTTTCCAGGGTGTTGTAATACTCAGCAAGGGATTGTCTCAGTAATGCGTCCCTAAGAGATTTGGCTATGTTGGGAACGGTGTTCTTGAGCATGAAGTCTATTATGTTGGTGTCTCCGATGACTACTTGGGCGTCCCTGTGACCAAGGAGATCCAAGACTTTGAACATTATGGAGATGACCTCAACGTCCGCGCCACTTCCGTCCCATCCTATTAGCTCTGCTCCTAGTTGTAGGCGTTCCAGGTTGGTCTCAGGTTCTTCTGGCCCCAGGAATATTCTATCGGCATAACAGATCCTCAAAGGGCGTTCTTGCGGTGCATAGTGGGACGAGATGTATGATATGGCAGTCAATGTCAGGTCGGGTCTGAGACATGCAGCCTCTCCATGGGGAGTGTTTAGTATCAAAAGTTTCTCTCTTATGGTAGATGGTAATTTGCTCCAGCACGACGAGACAAGCTGTATGGTGGATGGGCAGAATACCTTGTATCCGAAGGCAGAGAACACCTTCAAGAAGGTGTTACGGGCTTCTTCCATGGATTCGGCTTTTGGGCCACTGTATATTCGACAACCTATGGGGATCTTAGTCATTGGTTTCACCTCTGAGTTCCATGGACAATTTGTGGGCCAAAAGGCCTTCTTTGCTGGCCAAGACCTGTCCGCTTTTGGACAAAGAAGCTGCTCCTTCACGTTCGAGCTTTAGCATGTATTGTGGCCTCATGAATGTGCCAGTCCACAATGCGCCATTCCACCTGGCAGTTCCAGCAGTAGGCAGAATATGATTGGTGCCTGCTATATAGTCCCCAAAGGCTTCGGCGCTCCAGCATCCCAAAAATACTGCACCGTATGATTTGAACCTTTCTACGTAAGCGTCAGCGTTAGCTATGGAAAGCTCAAGGTGTTCAGGAGCCATTTCGTTGGCAAAATCGATGGCTTCATTGATGGTTCCCACGTATATTTCTCCGTTTCCGTTCCAACAGGCTTCTATGCTTCCTGTTTTGTCGATGGTTTTTAGGTGTAGTTTTAGATACTTTAGGACTTCCTCAGCAAGGGTTTCGCTTGTAGAAAACAGTACGCTTCTTGCCAAGGGATCGTGTTCTGACTGGGCCAACAAGTCTGCTGCAACGTAGCTGGGGTTCGATGTCTCGTCGGCTATTATCAAGACCTCGCTGGGGCCTGCTAGTCCGTCGATTCCGATTGTTCCGAATAGCTGTCTTTTGGCTTCCGTTACATAGACGTTGCCCGGGCCAACTACAAATTCTACTGGCCTTATCCCTTCGACACCGTAAGCAACGGCACCAATACCGTGAGCCCCTCCCATTGCATACACTTCCTCGATCCCTAAAAGCCTTAAAGCAGCCAGGATCGTTGGGTGTATCCCTTGTGTGCCTCTTGCTGGGGAGAGGGCCACTATCCTGGGAACTTGGGCCTCTTGGGCAGGTATGACGGACATAAGGACCGTGCTCGGAAGAGGATATCTACCAGAGGGTATATACACGGCCGCGCTCTCCACAGGTGCGAAACGTATGCCAGCGATTACTCCCTTTTCCGTGGCCAATGTGGTCTCTTTGATCATGTTTCTTTGAGCTCTGTGGAAAGATCTTATGTTCTTTATGGCCCTCTCTAAAGCTTTTAAAAGAGCAGGAGGGGTGGATTTTAGGGCTCGGTCCATCTCCTCGATTCTCACCTTGAGGGGGCCTTCGTATCCATCTAACTCTTTCACTAATTTCAACAAAGCCTCCTTGCCTCCAGTCTTGATGGCGTGCAGTATTTCTCTCACACGGTTTTCGAGGCTCGTTGTTTCAACAGATTCCCTTACGTTTCGGGCCTTTATGCACTTCATAGGACACCCTCCGTTGCAATAATTTATCCTGATAAAAAGATAGAAGATTAACCGAGCAAGAATATTACCATGCTGTCCCCATTTTTGTAAAGTCTAAAAATTAAGCTTGTTGACAGACTTTGGCTTCAAGTGATAAACTGCCCTTCGTGCATGATGATGTGTTATTATGCTAAAGAGGTAGGAGGTAGGATCGATGCTTCAGAATGCTATGCTAGGCGATAGCTTTATGGATGAAAGCTTTCAGAATACGGTGTATCTTGACAAAAACGAAAACCCTTATGATGTGGCTCCATCCTTGAAGGAGGAGTTGCGCATGAGGTTGCAGGATTTGAGTTTCAATCGATATCCTGATGTAGAAAATCGCAGGCTCAGGGAGGCTTTAGCCTTAGAGGCAGGGCTAGACGCCGAGAACGTGACGGTCGGAAATGGTGGGGATGAGATAATTCAGATGCTTTTTCTTGCTTTCACGAAGCCCGGCTCTACCGTTATGACTTTGAGCCCCTGCTTTTCTCAGTACTGTCACCTATGTAAGGTGTTCCCCGTGGAGCAGAAGGCCGTTTCCTTTAAGTTGTCCCAAGGCCAAGTATTATTTGACGAAGAAAAGTTCCTGGATTGTCTGTCCTCTTACTCTCCTGATTTGATCTTACTGGACAGGCCAAACAATCCAACTGGGAAAAGTTTATCTTTAAATTTCGTAAAAAGGGTGATAGAGCTTTCCCGTGGCGTGGTCTTGGTGGATGAGGCATACGCTGAGTTTGATACTGGTTCCATCTTGGATTTCTACGGTGCAAAGAACTTTCCCGAAAATCTGGTGGTGCTTAGGACCTTTTCAAAGGCTTGGGGCATGGCTGGGCTGAGGATAGGCTATGGGTTCACCTCTTATGGTTTGCGGAAATCCTTGGAGAGGGTGAGGCCTCCGTTCAATCTCAATATCATATCCGCTGAAGCTGCCTTGATAGCCCTGAAGTATAAAGAGTGGATGCTGAACAGGGTGGAGGGCATAAAGTGCACCAGAGACAGATTTATAAGTAACGTCAATAAGCTTTGTGGTTGGAAAGCCTATCCTAGTTCTGCCAATTTTGTGTTGGTCGAATCTCAGTGCAATAGGGGAGCTTTGAGGGAAGCACTGAGGATAAACGGTCTTAATGTCAAGTTTTTAAATAGTTCCATGTTTTCATCCTTGACCGACGAAAAGGGAGACAACAAGGTTTGGTTCAGGGTGACAATTGGGCAAGAAGAGGATATGGGCCGGTTAATAAACATATTCAAAAGTTTATCTTAACCAATTAAGCCTTGGTCGTTTTATAATATAGCGTGAACAGGAAATATTTGGACGAACATATATCGAAGGGATTGTGGGCTTTGTTGGAGATTCCACTGGATCGCTGTTCAGACGTATCCCTTTATAAGCAAATATCCTATCATCTGAAGAGAATGATAGAGTCAGGGACGCTCCAGGTGGGGATGCGCCTTCCTGGCTCTAGATTTTTGGCCAGGACCCTTGGTGTTAGCCGTAACACAGTGGTTTTGGCCTATGATTTGTTGGAAGACGATGGTTACATTGAACAAAGAGGTAGGAAAGGCGCCTTCGTGACTTTCAGGAGAAAAGTCCTATTGGATCTACCAAAGCCCGAAGGCCCAACGTGGGATCTTGCGAGTGGTACTCCCTCAATGGATTTGATCCCATGGAAAGAGCTAGGTTCCATAAGTAGAGAGATAATATACGCGAAAGGGTCCCTATCTTTGACGCCTCCGCCTTTGGCCGGGTTGCCAGAACTGAGAAAAGCTCTGGTTCGGCACGCCGCTTCCAGAGGTATTCCAGCAAGGTGGGAGGATGTGGTCGTCACCACTGGCGGTAAGCAGGGGCTGTTTTTGTCCTTGATGTCTCTTGCCGAGATAGGGGTCCAGAAGATTTGGGTTGAGGAACTGACTTATCCAGACATATTTCCAATGATTAACAAACTCAAACTCCAAGTCGAAACAGTGCCCATGGCTCCAGCGGATATGCTGGAAAGGTGTAACATCCTGAAGGAAAAGGATGCTCTTTATCTAATTCCTAGCTTCCACAATCCAACAGGGCGGACTATGGACTATGAAACTAGAAAAGAGGTTTTGGCCCTTGCTAAGAAAAAGGGTTTTTGGATAATTGAGGACGATGCGTATGGAGAATTGAGGTATTCTGCCCAATCTGTTCCCGCCATGAAAGCTATGGAAAATGCTGAAAAGGTCATTTATCTAGGTTCGTTCAGTCAATTGCTTTTCCCAGGATTGCGAAACGGTTACGCTCTTGTTCCCAACCAGTTGAAAGAAGAGTTTCGTGAGGCCTTAGCCTGTTCTGCTGGGACAGTCTCCTCATTGGTGCAGTATTTGGTAAGTGCTTTCCTTTCCGAGGGGTTGTTGGAAAACTGCCTGGAAAGGGCAAGGAAGGAAATATCCAAGAGAATGGACTGCCTAATCTCAAGCATTGAAAAACTCCTTCCACATGCCCTGGCTGAGAAGCCTTTAGGAGGTATATATCTTTGGGTTACCCTTCCAGGGCTTTCGGATGAAAGCTTACATGCGTTGGCCCTTTCAGAGGATATATCGGTGGTGCCGGGGAAGGAATTTACGAAGGATAAACGGGAGACCTTTTCCGTGCGGCTTTCCGTCAGCAGTCTGGGGATAAATGATTTGAAACAGGCAGTTGAAAGGTTGGCTAAAGCCTGGGGTGATAAGCAATGAAGCTGAAACGGATCTTGGAGGGGCGCGAAGCCAGAGCTAGGGCACAAAGGTGGCTTTTGGGCAAAGTAGACGTGGTGGCTCAGGTTTCCCTCAATATCCCAGGTTTCCCGAAGGATGTAGAAGGTAGTAGAGTTCTGATTCATAAGGTTGCGGCCAGTTTCACCGAAAAGGTTTTGAGAGCTGGTGGGATTGTGCCAGTAGAGATGACGTTGGAGAATGGTGCGGGGGTTGCCGCATTTTTGGGAATTACTTCCTTGGATGCCGTTGAAGTCAAGAAGATTGCAGTGGCTTTGGAAGAGGTCCAAGAGTGGGGGAGGATCCTAGACATAGACATTTTGACGCAAGCAGGGGCTCTCTCAAGAGAGAAGATGAATAAACCTTCCAGAAAGTGTTTAGTGTGCGAAAGGGACGCTAAATGGTGTGCCAGCACGCAGAGGCACGACATAAAAGATCTAAGGAAGAAGGCTATAGATTTAATTCAAGAGGCCGTAAAGGCTTTCAGTGGTCCTTTGGGTTAATTTCTTTATCCTTGTCTTGCAAAAACAAAGCTATATAACGGTGCCACAAGTAGACGGCTCCTATGGCGCATGCGAAGCCTCCGCTTAATCCCCAGACTATCCTGAAAGGGTCAGGTCTTCCCACTATATATCCCCATAAACCTGCGATCCCATGACCGAAAAACACCAGTGTTGCGATGGAAAGGATTAGCACTATAAGTCTCATTTACAACCTCCTAAAATTGTTCGGTTTAAACTGTTGTGTGCACGTATGTAAAATGGTATCATAAATATTATCCGACTGTACATTATTGAGAAGAGGACTGGAGTTCAGGTAGAAGGGAGGAGAACATCATTAGAGAACCAAAACTATACACAACCTCTGCGGATTATGTGTATCATGAGATAAGACATAAAATCATCACCAAGCAGTTGAAGCCCGGCCAGAGGCTGCCTGAGGTGAATATCGCTGCAGAGTTGGGAGTTAGTCGAACACCCGTTAGGGAGGCCCTCAGGAGGCTGGCGAGTGAGGGGTTGGTGATGATTATCCCCAACAGCGGGGCACGTTTGGCTTCTCCAAGCAGGAAGGAAATGGAGAATACTTATGTGGTAAGGGAAGCCCTTGAGTGTCTGGCTGCTGAACTGGCCGCGAAAAACATTACAGAGAGAGCTCTTCGTAGGTTGGAAGACACCATTGCAGATGAGATAAGAGCGTTTGAGGAAAAGAACTTGGAGCTGTACCTGGAGGTAAACGAAGAATTTCACAGGATCATAGCTGATTCGAGTGGTAACAGGGTATTGGCTGAGTACATTGAAAACATACTAGCAAGAACCAACGCCTATGTAATGTTTTATGATCCTTTCTATGACATAGAAGACAACCCCAGCATTGAACAGCACAAGGGCATAGTAAAGGCCTTGAGGATGAGGGATCAGGAGAAGGCGGTAGAACTCATGAGAGAACATTTGAAGCTTTCCTTGTTGGACCTCAGAAAGCCCGAGGAGTAGGTTTTTTTCAGGTAACAAACCACTAAGTGTCGCTTTTAAATGGTGGGAATTCTATTCCCGCCATATTTTTTGCCAAAAAATGACCCCTCAGGGGAAAATTATGTTTTGAGAGGCTATAATTATCAGCGAGGAACTTTTGAATTCAGATTCGAGCAGAGGAGGATTTAAAATGCCAGACAGAACCCTTCCTTCTTTCGACTTAAAGAGGAACTTTAAACGAGTGAAAGAGGAAATAATGGAGGCGCTGGAAAGAGTGTTGGAGAGCCAGCACTTTATTCTTGGCCCTGAGGTTAAGGCTTTTGAGGAGGAGGTAGCTTCATATTTGGGAGTTGAACATGCCATAGGTTGTGCTTCAGGCTCTGATGCTTTGCTTTTGGCTTTGATGGCGTTAGACATCTCCGAAGGAGATGAAGTTATAACTACGCCCTACACGTTTTTCGCCACTGCCAGCTGTATAGCCCGTTTAGGAGCTAGGCCAGTTTTCGTAGATGTAGAGCCTGATACGTACAATATCTCCGTTGATGGTATAAAGAATGCCCTTTCAGAGAGGACGAAGGCGATCCTGCCTGTCCATCTGTTCGGCCAGATGGTAAAGGTGGAGGAAATAAAAGAGGTAGCCCCTGGTATCACAATAGTGGAGGATGCAGCGCAAGCCATCGGAGCCGTTAGGTTCGTTGATGGCAAAGCTATCAAGGCTGGAACCTTTGGAGAGCTAGCATGTTTTTCCTTCTTTCCAACGAAGAACCTCGGCGCCTACGGAGATGGAGGCATGGTAGTCGCAAAAAGCAAAAAGCTTGCTGATAGAATCTTCCGGCTTAGAGTTCATGGGGCGGGAAGGCAGTACATGCACGAAGAAATAGGAATAAATAGCAGGCTTGATGCCCTTCAAGCGGCTATACTCAGGGTTAGATTGAGGCACCTTGAGATTTGGAACGAGGAAAGAAGGAAAGCAGCTTTTAGATACGATCTGTTGATAGCGGAGAAAGGTTTGAATGAGTGGGTAACGCCCCCGAGGGCAGATGAACATAACCACCACACATACCACCAGTATGTGGTCCGTTGCCAAAGGCGAGATCAATTGCAGAAATTCCTGCAGGATAAGGGGATAACGACCCGGGTTTATTACCCGGTTCCCTTGCATTTGCAAAAATGTTTCCAGTATCTAGGTTATAAGGAGGGCCAGTTTCCGGTCTCTGAATCGCTCTCGAAGGAAAGTTTGGCACTTCCAATGTTTCCAGAGATAACACCTGAGGAGCAGGAATGGGTAATCGATAGCATTAGGCAATTCTACTTAAAATAATTTGACCTTTATTGATTAAGCTGTCTGGATATTGTAGAATTAGTATTGCTGAATGTTGTCGATTCAGGAAATGGAGGTGTTGGGATGTTCTATCCGTTTTTTTTCGATCCCACTATAATTTTGCTGTTGCCGGCTCTCTTTTTGGCCATATGGGCGCAGATGAAGGTCAAGGGAGCTTATGCTGAATACAGTAGAGTTGCCACTATAAGAGGAATAAGGGCTCAAGACGCAGCTCGAATGATCCTGGACAGCCATGGATTGAGAAACGTTACCATAGAGCCCGTGCCAGGTAATCTGACAGATCATTACGACCCGCGCTCAAAGGTGTTGAGGTTGTCTGAAGGCGTGTATAATAGCGCCAGCATAGCTGCCATAGGTATAGCAGCCCATGAAGCTGGGCACGCCCTTCAGGATATGGATGGGTATGCACCTTTGAAGTTGCGGAACATGATCGTGCCTGTGGCAAACCTGGGTTCGGGCTTGGCTTTTCCCTTGTTTTTCATAGGGTTCTTGTTCGGTTCACCTACCATGATGGATATGGGAATTTTGTTCTTCCTGGGAGTTTTGGTGTTTCACTTGGTCACTTTGCCTGTGGAGTTCAACGCTAGCGGCAGGGCTATAAAGGTTCTTGCCGGTACAGGTATGTTTACCCAAGATGAGCTATATGGGGCCAAGAAGGTTCTTGATGCGGCGGCTCTTACGTATGTAGCGGCTACGGTTATGGCGGCAATGCAGCTTGTGAGGCTTTTGGCGTTGCGGGGGATGCGTAACGACTAGCCGTTGAACTCTGAACGTTGGCATTCTTGGTTATGGTGATATCATAATAGGGTGACGGTTGTCACCCTATTATGTTCCTTGGGGTTTTGGATTATTTGGTTTGAGTGGATGGGAGGATATATCATGCCCCTTTTAATTTTAGCGATTTTATTTCTTTTTGTTATGCCCTGGTTGGGCATTTTGTTTTTGGCTTTTTCCTTGCTCCTTTTAGTTTTGATTCCTTTAGGCTTTGCTGCTAAATCATTGGTTTGGCTTTTCATAGGTCCGAGAGAGCTTTTAAGGGTAATGGTCAACAAGAAGGTCAGAAAGAACCACGCCCTTGAACATGCCACCATAAATGTGATCGAAGAAAGATATGGCATAGACATGCTTTCGGGAATATCCACGGAGGAAGGGTTTTCCGTAAACGGGCCCGTTTCCCCAGAGCTAGCTCTTACAGCGGCTTCAGAAGCTTTGTCCAGACTAAAAAAGGGAGAGAAAGAGTTAGCCATTCATGCCAGATGTGGAACAACCATAGTCGTGGTCAATACCTTGTCTTCTTTGGTTTTTATCTTGGCCCTGATTGCTACAGATACTCTAGGACTTGCTACAGTGCTTTTAGCTATCCTAGTTGCTTGGATTTTAGGGCCTTACATTAGCCGATATGCCCAGGCTTATATAACTACCCTGGCGGAGGTAGATGACCTTGTGATAACGGGTGCCGAGATAAAACCAAGAGAGGTAAGAATTTGGGGCATGAGGGTCTTGGTTCCTGGAGAGATATTCATAAGGACCCGTACGCTTGATGAGCCCTTGAAAGTGGAGGTTTTAGATTGATGCGAGGTATAGAGGTCGCCCTCGAGGTTTGGAGAGATGTTAACGAAGGCCTTTTTGCCAGCGAGGCGTTGAGGAAGAAGTCCTTGGGGCTTCCCGAAGGGGACAGGGTCTTAGCTAGTACTTTGGTTTACGTCTCCATCCGAAGGGCTTCGTTTTGGAAATATTTGGTCAAGGAGTATTCTGGGCGTTCCTTGAGAGAATTTTCTCCTGCAGCAGGTGACGCCTTAGTTTTGGGTGTGGCAGGCATAGCCGAGCTTCGCAGGTTTCACCCAGCTTCTCTGGTGAACGCGTTGGTGGAGTTCGTGAAAAAGAAAGGTTCCAGAAGAGAGGTTTCGGTCGTAAATGCAGTTCTGCGGAGAGCTGCCAGAGAAGCAAAAAAGGATCTTGAAAGGTTTCTCCATAGCCCCCAACTCAAGGACTTGTGCTTGGTGTGTGGAGTTCCATACTGGGTGGGCACTAGCCTGAGTGACAGTTGGGGGAGGAAAGAAGCTAGGCAGCTTCTGAAATTGATGACTATGAGAAGTTATGTTTCTCTGAGGTTATCTCCGGGGGTAGACAAAAGAGAGGTTATATCTAACCTTGAAGGTTCTGGTTACAGAGCTTGGGAATCCTCTCTGTTGGATTACTCTATCAGGCTGGCGTCTTCTGCCTTTCCACCTAACCTTTATGGATACGATAAAGGTTGGATAACGCCACAAACTGAGTCGTCCATGATGGTTGCCGAGGTAGTATCTTCAAATTATGAAGGCGGGGCAATACTTGATATGTGTTGTGGTAGAGGGGTGAAGACAGCTCAGATAGCGCAGGTCCTTACTGGAGCGCCCATTGAGGCATGGGAATTATCCCAAGGCAGGCTGAAGGCAGCCGAAAGAGAAATGGAAAGATTGAGGATAAAGAGGGATTCTATAATCTTCAAAAGGGGCGACGCTCTAGAGCTAAATCCAAATGAAAAACCGTCTTTGATCTTTTTGGACGCACCATGCAGTGGAAGTGGAACATGGGCCAGGCATCCTGATGGAAAACTGAGGCAGAGTAAGGAGAAGTTGCAGCATCTTACTGACCTGCAGCGGGCAATGCTCTTAAGGGCTCTTGAGATGGTAAAGCCGGGAGGTAAGGTGGTTTATTCCACGTGTAGCTTGTTGAGGCCAGAGAATGAGTTAGTGGTCGGTGAGGTGGTCGGAAAGGTGCCCGATGTGGTTGAAATTCCTGTGAGCTGGCCATATGATTATGTGAGGCGAGGCCGGCCGTGGGGGTATTACGTTTGGCCGGCGTTACCGTGGGTTGATGGGTTCTATGTAGCAGTTCTCAAGAAGCGGCCATAGGAGGTTTATCAATGCGTAACCTTTTGAAGATAGTATTGCTTTTGACAATTTTGATAATAGTGGGTTCGGGTGCTTTCGCCATTTACTCGGTTTTTTGGGGATTCAGGGACGCTACCGTTCCCAACTTGGAGGGGATGAAAGTAGCTGATGCGGCTTCCCTTGTTGAGGGAATGGGGATAAAGCTCCGTATAGATAAGGTGGATTCTGTCCGTCCAGAAGGTACCATAGTGGAACAGTGGCCTAAAGCTGGGACAATGGTTAAAAAAGGTCAAATTGTAATATTGAAGGTCAGTAGAGGAGGGGAGCGCCTACCCTTACCAGATGTGAGGGGTATGGAATATGGACAGTGCGTGGCCTTACTCAAAGAAAAAGGTTTTGTCGTGGGAGATATTGTAAGGGTTCACAGCGAGGAGAGGCCAGCAGGTGTTGTGATTGCTCAAAGCCCCGCAGCTCCGGCCTTGGTTGCGCAGGGTAGACCTATAGACCTGATGGTAAGCCTTGGCCCTGCACGGGTCGATGGCAAGGTTAAGGTCCCCAACGTCCTGGACAGAAGTGAGAAAGTGGCAAGGCAGATTTTAGGCCAGAGCGGGCTTAGAGTGAAAGAAGTTAAGTATCGCTATACCCAGCTGACACCTTCCGGCATGGTCATGGACATGAGTCCAAGGCCGGGGGAGGAGGTGTCTGAGGGTAGTCCTGTGGTTCTTGTCGTTGCAACCGCAAAAAAGCCTGAGACGAAAGAGGATAAAGTTGTCTCCAAGGAAGATCAGGAAGAGGCCCAAAAAGCTGAAAAAGATACTGCCGAAAGTAAGCCCAAGGAAACTGAAAAAAAGGATGAAAGCCCTAAAACTGTAGATGAGCAGCCACCTAGCCAAGAGCCTACAAAGGTTGCCAAGATACGATACCAGGTTCCTCCACTTGCGAGGTCCATGGAGCTGAAAATTGAGCTGATTGATGAAAAGGGAGTAAGGACGATTTTGAAGCGGGAGGTTAGCTCAGGGGAATATATATCCATTGATGCTCCCTTTGTGGGAGATGCGGCAGTTACTATTTATTTAGGAGGACAATTCGTATGGCAAGATCGATATCGGTAAGCAGTCAGGAAGTGCTGATAGCTCCTTCAGTGCTTTCCGCAAATCCCTTGAGAATGGCTGAGGCAGTGAACGCTCTTTCAGGGGAGTATGACATGCTTCATGTGGATATAATGGACGGTCATTTCGTGCCTAACCTATCCTACGGGCCTGATTTGGTCCGAAGTATGAGAGAAGAGTGGCCAGATGTGTTATTGGATACTCACTTGATGGTCGAAAGGCCCCAAGACTTCATAGATGTTTTCGCCGATGCGGGGACGGATATATTGACGGTGCATGTTGAAACGGCTCCTCACCTGCATAGAGTGTTGGAGATGATAAGGGCAAAGGGATGTGTTCCAGGTGTAAGCATAAATCCGGGAACACCTGTAGAATGGCTGAAGCCTGTATTGCCCATAGTGGGCCTCGTTCTGGTAATGTCTGTTAACCCGGGCTTTGGAGGCCAGTCTTTCATTCCTGAGGTTTTAGAGAAGGTAAAAACTCTGAAGTGTTGGAAAGAAACAGGTCCCTTCGACTATTTAATAGAGATAGATGGGGGGATATCGACTCAAAATGTAGGTGAGGTTGTAAGGGCGGGGTGTGATGTGGTGGTAGCAGGTAGCGCTATCTTCAAAGCACAGTCCCCATACGAAACCGCAAGAGAGATGAGAAGAATAGCTGCGGAGGCGAAGAAAATTGGAAGATGAAAGGAAGGTTGCTGTAGAGCTTGGTGAGAGTGTAAGAAGTAGGCGTGAGGCATTGGGGTTGACCCTTGAGGATGTAAACAAAGAGACCAAGATAAGGAAGGCCTTTCTTGAGGCCATCGAAGAGGGTAACCTTAAGTTTCTTTCTGGGGTTATATACGTTAAAGGATTTATAAAAGCGTATCTTAAGGTTATAGACGCCGAAGATCTTTATCCTGAATATGAAAAGCTAGTAGATCGCCTTGCAGCGGAACGAGAGACCAGAAACCTTGAGACTGTAGTAAACTACATGCCACCGCAGAAACGTTTCAGGAAACCATCGAGATGGTGGATCTATGGCTCTGCGATCCTTTTGCTCTTGGCCTCTGGGTTCATGGTTTGGCAGGAGAGGGAGCAAATAAGAGAAAAATCCCGGTTGATGCTGGAGCGGGAAAAGAGCCAGACTGTTGAGTCTGCACCTTTGCCTGAAGAAGCTCCGGCCTCGGAGGATGGTGCAATGCCTGAGGTCGTGATAGTGGAGGAAGCTCCTTTACCTCAGGAAGCCGAGGTGCTGGAGCAAGAAGCAAAGAGCGAGGAGAAAGAAGAAGAAGAACAAGTTCCGGCCGAAGAGCCATTGGAGACGAAAGTTCTGGCCATTGAATTTGAGGGCCCCTGTTGGGTCAGGATAACCAAGGGTAATGAGGTGGTTTTCCAAGGGACTCTGAGAAAAGGGGACACAAAGGAAGTAGTTGTTGATGCCCCTGTGAGGATAAGATACGGTAACGCTGGTGTGGTTGCAAACCGTTGGGAAGGGCAGACCAAAGAAAAGATCGGCCAAAGCGGAGAGGTTGTAACTTATGAATATCTTCCCGATGGGACAATGAAAAGGATGTAGGGACGCATGATAGGGAAAAAAGTCTTCATTTTGAGTTTGGGATGTGCAAAGAACCAGGTCGACAGCGAGAACCTGGCAGGATACCTAAAAAGGGCTGGGTTTTACCTTGTTGACAATATAGAAGAGGCTCAGATAGCCATAGTTAACACGTGTGGGTTTATCAGGCCCGCCGTGGAGGAGAGCATTGACGCTATTTTGGATCTTGAGGAGCTGAAAAGCTCTTCTTCCTTGGAAAAGATAGGAGTAGTGGGTTGTCTGCTAAATCGATACGGAGAGGATTTGAAGAAAGAACTCCCAATGGTGGATTTTTGGGCCGAGGCGGAGGAATGGCAAGCCCTCCTGGCTGCCATGGGATGCTCAGGGAATTATGCCCCATTACAGGAGGTCCTTCCTGGCAAATCTACCTGGAGCAGGTACCTCAAGATAAGCGAGGGGTGCAGTAACAAGTGTTCGTATTGCATGATCCCTTCTATAAGAGGGCCTTTGCGCAGTGTCCCTATGAATGAAGTGCTGGAAAAAGCGGCGTTCTTGGCGGAACAGGGAGCCAGAGAAATTTGTTTGGTGGGGCAGGATCTTACTGCTTATGGAATGGATTGGAATGGTAAACCTCAGCTTTTGAAGTTGATAGAGGCTTTAGACAGCAAATTCAGCAGCTCGAAAATGTGGTTTCGCTTACTCTATCTTCATCCTGCGAGGGTGACCAAGGAGATCATCTCAGCGGTGGTCTCAAGTAGGGTCTTCCTGAACTACCTTGATATGCTCCTTCAGCATGTAGACCCCGAAATACTGGCGAAAATGAACAGGGGCGGCTTCTCGGAGAAGGATCTGAGGAGACCCTTTGAGATAGCAAGGGAGCTGGACGAGGGGTTTGCTCTGCGAACTACTTTCATGACTGGTTTCCCCGGAGAGACCGAGAAGCACCACAGTAAGGTTTTGGATTTCATTGAGGAGATTCAATTGGACCGAGTTGGAGTCTTTCCCTTTTCAGAGGAAGAAGGAACGCAAGCTGCATTGATGCTCGATCAAATACCAATTGATGTTAGGGAGCGCAGGGCCTCGGAGATCTTGGAACTCCAGTCGGAGATATCCTACCGAAGGCAGCAAAAGTTCGTGGGGAGAGCTCTGGAAGTTTTAGTGGAGGAAGTAGATGACGATGACAATCAAAGGGGATGGGGGAGAACTTATAGAGATGCTCCAGAGGTAGACGGGCTAATAGAGGTGTCGTCTCGTCAAAAGCTATCTCCGGGATGTTTCGTCAATGTCAGGGTTATTGAGGCGTATGAACACGACATGGTTGGGGAGGTAGTGGATAGTGAAGATTAACTCCTGGTATTCTGCTGCATCTACGTGTTTGGGGTTAGGGTACTTGACTTCCATGCCGGGTACCATTGCCTCCTCCGTTGCCTTTTTGATACACGTTCTATATCCGGTACAGGTCTGGTTGATTGTGGGAGCGTCCCTGTTGGGAATTCTTGCATCTGACAAATATGTGAAAAAAGAGCGAAAAACCGACCCCAAAGAGGTGGTCATTGACGAAGTGGTGGGAAGCTGGATAGCCTTTTGGGGATTGTCACCGGGATTGGCCTTTGGTGCCTTGTTTCTCTTCAGGGTTTTTGACATATTGAAGCCTTTTCCCATAAGTGCTGCAGAAAGGCTCCCTGGAGGACTGGGCGTGATGGCCGATGATGTGGTTGCAGGACTTTTTACGAACTTGCTGATAAGAGGAATTTTTTGGTTCTTCTTGCCGGCCTTGTCTGGGTAGGAGAGCTTTGTAGAGGGGGAGGTCGGATAGGTGAAAGAAGCGGCCCTTTTTGCCATAGGAGATGAGCTCCTGGCTGGGATAGGTAGGGAAGGTAACTGTTCTTGGTTGGCAGGGAAGTTGTCCGACATAGGTTGGCAGGTTGCGACCATTCAGGTTTTGCCTGACGAAATTGATTTCATAGTCTCATCGGTAGGGGCATGGCTGGGAAAAGTGGATCTCATCGTACTTTCGGGAGGCTTGGGCCCCACTCACGATGACGTGACCAGGGAGGCTGTTTCAAGGCTTTTGGGTCGACCTCTTGTGCTCAGGGAGGACCTGTATGCCTCCATCCTTGCCAGGTACGCCGGCCCAATAAAGGAAGCCGTGGAAAGATCGAAGCACAAACAGGCGTTGATCCCGGAAGGAGCAGAGGGAATATATAACCCCCTAGGATCCGCTTTGGCTTTCAAGGTGAACTTGATGGATACAGAGATCTTTGTTTTGCCTGGAGTTCCCAGGGAATTTAAGGCCATCGCCGAGGAAAGGGTGCTTCCAGCGCTTGATAAGGGAGGTAAAGTGAGAGAGGTCATAAGGGTCGTTGGTTGGCCTGAAAGTGTTTTAAAGGACAAACTGAAAGGCCTTTTGGAAGAATTCAAGGAAGTGAAGTTGTCCATTTTGCCCTCTCCCAACTTGATTAAGTTGTCCTTATGGGGTACCCCTGGGGATGTCTATAACGCGGCAAACTACGTAAGGGATCTGTTGTCTGAGGATATACTCCCTCAAGGGGCCTCCAGCCTGGCGGAGGCAGTCTTGCTTGAGGCAGAAAAGAAACAAGCCTCCGTGGCCCTTGCTGAATCGTGTACAGGGGGACTTTTGGGGGCTTCTTTAACCCAGATTCCAGGGGCCTCAAAGGTCTTTCTGGGGGGTGTGGTTTGTTACAGCAATGAATCAAAGATAAGGATCCTGAAAGTCCCAGAGGAGGTAATAAGGGATCATGGGGCCGTCAGCCCTGAATGTGCCGAGGCGATGGCGTTAGGAGCCAAGGAACTTTTGGGTTCTGATTTTGCTCTTTCCGTTACTGGTATAGCTGGACCCGATGGAGGTACAGAAGAAAAACCCGTCGGTACGGTGTGTTTTGCTATATCCAGCCCAAAGGGCTTGGAGGTCTTTCAACGGCAATTTTTTGGCGATCGCTCTAACATAAGGGATTGGGCTGTCGCGTTTGGTCTTGAGAAACTTTGGCGAGCCATTAAGGGGGGATGCGAAGGTGGAGCTCGTTAGGTGTTTTGTGTCTGTGGAGCTGGATGAGAAGGTTAGAAATAGAATCAGTCAATGGATTGAGGAGCTCAAAATATTGGCCCCCAGACTTAAATGGGTTTCTGGCTCTGGATTACACATAACCTTGAAGTTTTGTGGCGAGATAGATTTGAGCAAGGTAATCAAACTTGAAAACGCCCTTCAGGATGCCTTTGCAAGGACTACAGTTCGACCTTTTAGTCTAGAGATAGGAGGCGTTGGAGCCTTTCCCGGTCTTAGGGAGCCCCGTGTTCTTTGGTTAGGTGTGGGAGGGGAAGAGGATCAGCTTTCCAGGATCGTAGAAATAGTGGAAGGTGCAGCGGAGATCGTTGGGTTGGAGAGAGAGCACCGTCCTTTTCATCCCCACGTAACCATAGCCAGGATAAAGTCTCCATCCGATGTGCCAGTGGATCTTATAAGGACCATAAGCGAGCATGAGTTGGGGCAGCTGTCATGGAACGTAAATGCAGTAATGCTTATGAGAAGTGATCTTAGACCTTCTGGCGCCGTGTATAGCCCCATAGCCAAGTATAATTTGAAGCAACCGGAGGTGAGCCGTTAGTGGCCAAATCGAAACAGAAACAAGAGATAACTCGAGAGGATGTACTTGATTTAGCGCTCCGGGACATTAAAAGCAAGTTCGGAGAAGGAGCCATAATGTGCCTTGGTGAGGAGAGGACCTCAAGCGTGGAGGTGATCCCAACGGGGGTTTTGTCCTTGGACCTTGCATTGGGAATAGGAGGATACCCGCGGGGAAGGATAGTTGAGATTTTTGGCCCTGAAGGAAGTGGTAAGACCACGCTGGCTTTGCATGCCATAGCGGAAGCCCAGAAGGCTGGTGGCATTGCAGCGTTCATTGATGCTGAGCATGCTCTTGATCCTCGCTTGGCGGCTGCCATGGGAGTAAAGGTAGATTCCCTCTACGTTTCTCAGCCTGATAGTGGTGAGCAGGCTCTGTATATACTAGAGACGTTGGTAAGAAGCAGTGCTGTGGACGTCATCGTGGTGGATTCCGTGGCGGCTCTTACCCCTCAAGCGGAGATAGACGGCAGAATTGGGGACAGCCAGGTTGGGCTTCAGGCCCGGCTCATGTCCTATGCTTTGAGGCGCCTTACATCTGCGATATCCAAGAGCAAGTGCGTTGTTATATTTATAAACCAACTCAGGGCCAAGATATCCACTATGGGATATGGCGGTCCTCAGGAGACCACCACAGGAGGGCGTGCCCTCAAGTTTTATAGCTCGGTGCGGATAGAAGTCAAAAGAGGGAAGGCCTTGACGAAAGGTGACGAGAATATAGGTCATGAGCTATGGATAAAGGTGGTCAAGAACAAGCAGGCGCCACCCTTTAAATCCGCCCATGCCTCGCTGATATATGGTAGGGGGATACCAGAGGAGATGTCTGTTTTGGACATGGCACTGGATATGGACATCGTTACGAAGCGGGGTTCTTGGCTTTCCTATGAGGGAGAGACTCTGGGACAAGGGAAGGATAACGTTGCTGCTTACATAAAGAACAACCCTGAACTTATGGCGGAGATAACCAGGAAGGTCAAGGAGAAAATAGCAGAAAGTGGAGGATTTTTGATTGCTCCCCATGAGGAGGAGCAAGAGGAGCCTGTAGCAATGGAGGAAATGGACATAGAAGAAGGAATCCTAGAGCTAGACGTCGAGGAAGATAATTAAATAAGTAACCAAATAAACAGAGAAATGGATAAATTATACAATCGGCAGGCCAAGAGAAGAATCCCTGCCGATTGTGTTTATTGAGTGAGATAATACGGCATTGCTTGCAACATAAAGACCATTAATATGTTTATTGTAAGCAAATAGCAACCCTTAGTGTAAGTTTCAAAAATAGTTCGTCTATTTGAAGGTGTTGACAGTTTCAAAGATGCCGGTTATTATTACCTTCGCCTCGCGGGAACGGCCGCGGTGGAGGGGACCTTGACAGTGGAATATAGGCAGATAGGTGAGGGCTCTTGGAATTTTTTGGAGAGTTTGATCCTGGCTCAGGACGAACGCTGGCGGCGTGCCTAACACATGCAAGTCGGACGGGGTGAGTTAGTGGAAGCTTTCGGGTTGAAGCTGACTTACCTAGTGGCGGACGGGTGAGTAACGCGTGAATTACCTACCCTAGGGAGGGGGATAACGCCTGGAAACGGGTGCTAATACCCCATAGGCCGGGAGGTTAAAGGGAGGAATCTGCCCTAGGATGGGTTCGCGTCCTATCAGCTAGTTGGTGGGGTAATGGCCTACCAAGGCGAAGACGGGTAGCCGGTCTGAGAGGATGTACGGCCACACTGGAACTGAGACACGGTCCAGACTCCTACGGGAGGCAGCAGTGGGGAATATTGGGCAATGGGCGCAAGCCTGACCCAGCGACGCCGCGTGAGGGAAGAAGGCCTTTGGGTTGTAAACCTCTGTTGTACGGGAAGAAGGCAGTGACGGTACCGTACGAGGAAGCCCCGGCAAACTACGTGCCAGCAGCCGCGGTAATACGTAGGGGGCGAGCGTTGTCCGGAATTACTGGGCGTAAAGGGCGCGCAGGCGGATATGCAAGTCTGCTGTGTAATGTCACGGCTCAACCGTGTCATTGCGGTGGAAACTGCATATCTGGAGTACTGGAGAGGGGAGTGGAATTCCCGGTTTAGCGGTGAAATGCGTAGATATCGGGAGGAACACCAGTGGCGAAGGCGGCTCTCTGGCCAGTTACTGACGCTCATGCGCGAAAGCTGGGGGAGCGAACCGGATTAGATACCCGGGTAGTCCCAGCCGTAAACGATGAATGCTAGGTGTGGGTGTCGTAGGGCATCTGTGCCGCAGTTAACGCGATAAGCATTCCGCCTGGGGAGTACGGTCGCAAGATTGAAACTCAAAGGAATTGACGGGGGCCCGCACAAGCGGTGGAGCACGTGGTTTAATTCGATGCAAACCGAAGAACCTTACCTGGGTTTGACATGTACGTGGTACTGACCCGAAAGGGGAGGGACCCATACTTCGGTATGGGAGCGTACACAGGTGCTGCATGGCTGTCGTCAGCTCGTGTCGTGAGATGTTGGGTTAAGTCCCGCAACGAGCGCAACCCCTGCATCTAGTTGCCAACGGGTGAAGCTGGGCACTCTAGATGGACTGCCGGCGACAAGCCGGAGGAAGGTGGGGATGACGTCAAGTCATCATGGCCCTTATGTCCAGGGCGACACACGTGCTACAATGGCCGGTACAGCGGGAAGCGAAGGGGAGACCTGGAGCGGATCTCTGAAAGCCGGTCCCAGTTCGGATTGTAGTCTGCAACTCGACTACATGAAGCTGGAATCGCTAGTAATCGCGGATCAGCCAAGCCGCGGTGAATACGTTCCCGGGCCTTGTACACACCGCCCGTCACACCACCCGAGTTGGGTGCACCCGAAGCCGGTGGCCTAACCCTTATGGGGAGGAGCCGTCGAAGGTGTGCCTGGTAAGGGGGGTGAAGTCGTAACAAGGTAGCCGTACCGGAAGGTGCGGCTGGATCACCTCCTTTCTAAGGAGATTAGAATAGATGTAGTTGAACTAGGCGCTGTGTCCGTCTTTGGGCCGATAGCTCAGGAGGCTAGAGCACACGGCTGATAACCGTGAGGTCGGAGGTTCGAATCCTCCTCGGCCCACCAATTTGTAACGGGGATGTAGCTCAGTGGGAGAGCGCCTGCTTTGCACGCAGGAAGTCGTCGGTTCGAATCCGATCATCTCCACCATTTTTTTGCTTTGGTATTTGCACATTGACAGATATATATGGTGAATTAGGTAATGGAGAGGTTAAGGTATTAAGGGCGCACGGTGGATGCCTAGGCACCAGTAGCCGAAGAAGGGCGTGGCAAGCTGCGAAAAGCTTCGGGGAGGCGCAAGCGGCCTTTGATCCGGAGATGCCCGAATGGGGGAACCTGCTTGGAGAAGTCCAAGCATCCTGTAATAGGAGGGAACCCGGTGAAGTGAAACATCTCAGTAGCCGGAGGAGGAGAAATCAAACGAGATTCCCTGAGTAGTGGTGAGCGAAAGGGGAGTAGCCTAAACTGTGCAGATGTTAAAGGCTGCGGCCGTTGTCTGCATGGGGTTGAGGGACGCGTTGTGGGTATCCGCAGGTACCCGCCATGAAGCGCTTTTTAGCCGAACAGTGTTGGGAAAGCTGACCGTAGAGGGTGAAAGTCCCGTAGGCGAAAGGGAGCGTGTAGTGGTGGACGTGATCCCGAGTAGGCCGGAGCACGTGGAATTCCGGTTGAATCAGGGTGGACCACCATCCAAGGCTAAATACTACTGGTGACCGATAGTGCAGCAGTACCGAGAGGGAAAGGTGAAAAGCACCCCTGGCGGGGAGTGAAATAGACCTGAAACCGTGTGCTTACAAGCGATCGGAGTCTGGCATATGCTGGATGACGGTGTGCCTATTGAAGAATGAGCCGGCGAGTTACTTTACGTGGCGAGGTTAAGGGCTTTAAGGTCTGGAGCCGTAGGGAAACCGAGTCTGAATAGGGCGTTAAGTCGCGTGGAGTAGACCCGAAGCCGTACGATCTATCCATGGGCAGGTTGAAGTCCGGGTGAAACCGGATGGAGGACCGAACCAATCAGTGTTGAAAAACTGTTGGATGACCTGTGGATAGGAGTGAAAAGCTAATCGAGTACGGTGATAGCTGGTTCTCCCCGAAATGCATTGAGGTGCAGCCTCATGTTAGAAAGTGCTGGGGGTAGAGCACTGGTTGGACGATGGGGACTGGGGTCCTACTGACTCCAGCCAAACTCCGAATACTGGCACTGGATTCATGGGAGTGAGACTACGGGTGAGAAGGTCCGTGGTCGAGAGGGAAACAACCCAGACCGACAGCTAAGGTCCCTAAGCTACGCTAAGTGTTACAAGGATGTGGGGGAGCTTGGACAGCCAGGAGGTTGGCTTAGAAGCAGCCATCCTTGAAAGAGTGCGTAACAGCTCACTGGTCGAGCGCCCCTGCGCCGAAAATGTAGGGGGCTAAGCGTAGCGCCGAAGCTTCGGATGCCAGTACTAGGTACTGGTGTGGTAGGGGAGCGTTCCATGCGGGGTGAAGTTGAGCCGGGAGGCTTGGTGGACTGCATGGAAGTGAGAATGCCGGCATGAGTAGCGAGAAACGCGTGAGAACCGCGTTCACCGGAAGCCCAAGGGTTCCTGGGGAAGGTTTATCCTCCCAGGGTTAGGCGGGACCTAAGGCGAGGCTGAGAGGCGTAGCCGATGGACAGCAGGTAGACATTCCTGCCCCACCTTGGCGACGTTTGTACCGAAGGGGTGACGCAGGAGGCTAGGTGCGCAAGGTGCTGGAATACCTTGTCCAAGGAAGTAGGGGGGACGACCAGGCAAATCCGGTTGTCCGTTAACCCTGAGATCTGATGGGGAGCTCCTACGGGAGCGAAGGCATTGACGCCAAACTGCCGAGAAAAGCCTCTAGGGAGGAGTCAAGGTGCCCGTACCCGAGACCGACGCAGGTGGGCTGGCTGAGTAGGCTAAGGTGGACGAGAGAACCCTCGCTAAGGAACTCTGCAAGTTGACCCCGTAACTTCGGGAGAAGGGGTGCCCTTTCTGGTGAGGTGTATTAGCGATGCTGAGCTGGAGGGGGCCGCAGAAACCAGGCCCAGGCGACTGTTTAATAAAAACACAGGACTCTGCTTAAGGCGTAAGCCGAAGTATAGGGTCTGACGCCTGCCCGGTGCTGGAAGGTTAAGGGGAGGGGTTAGCCGCAAGGCGAAGCTCTGAACCGAAGCCCCAGTAAACGGCGGCCGTAACTATAACGGTCCTAAGGTAGCGAAATTCCTTGTCAGGTAAGTTCTGACCTGCACGAATGGCGTAACGATCTGGGCGCTGTCTCGGCGAGGGACTCGGTGAAATTGTGGTACCGGTAAAGACGCCGGTTACCCGTGGTGGGACGGAAAGACCCCGTGGAGCTTTACTGTAGCCTGATATTGGGTCTTGGTACGTCATGTACAGGATAGGTGGGAGGCTGTGAAGCGTGTGCGCCAGCATACGTGGAGCCGTCCTTGGGATACCACCCTTGATGTGCTGGGGTTCTAACCGCATAGGCTGAATCGTCATGCGGGACAGTGTCAGGTGGGCAGTTTGACTGGGGCGGTCGCCTCCTAAAGAGTAACGGAGGCGCGCGAAGGTTACCTCGAGGCGGATGGAAATCGCCTTTTAGAGCGCAAGGGTATAAGGTAGCCTTACTGTGAGACCGACAGGTCGAGCAGTCGCGAAAGCGGGTCCTAGTGATCCGGCGGTTCCGAGTGGAAGGGCCGTCGCTCATCGGATAAAAGCTACCCCGGGGATAACAGGCTGATCTTGCCCGAGAGTCCCTATCGACGGCAAGGTTTGGCACCTCGATGTCGGCTCGTCGCATCCTGGGGCTGAAGCAGGTCCCAAGGGTTGGTCTGTTCGCCCATTAAAGCGGTACGTGAGCTGGGTTTAGAACGTCGTGAGACAGTTCGGTCCCTATCCACCACGGGCGTAAGTGGTTTGAGGGGAGCTGCTCCTAGTACGAGAGGACCGGAGTGGACGCACCTCTAGTGTACCGGTTGTGTCGCCAGATGCATAAGCCGGGTAGCTATGTGCGGATCGGATAACCGCTGAAGGCATCTAAGCGGGAAGCCGGCCCCAAGATGAGACCACTTGCCGCGTTAAGCGGGTAAGGTCGCACGGAGATGACGTGCTTGATAGGCCAGAGGTGTAAGGCGTGTGAGCGCTTTAGCTGACTGGTACTAATAGACCGAGGCCTTAACCTCTCTGTTACCTAAGGCATCATATATGCTGTCAGTGTGTTAAGTTTTGTAGAGGTTTCTGGTGGTCATAGCGGAGGGGAAACACCCGGATCCATGCCGAACCCGGCAGTTAAGCCCTCCAGCGCCGATGGTACTGCGATGGGTAATCGTGGGAGAGTAGGTCGCCGCCAGAAACCTCTATCTCTTTATGCACTCCTAAACACACAAAAAACTAAAACAAAAAAACTCAAACAAAAAAACTCAAAACCTAAAAACAAAAAATCCCAAAAAACAAAAAAAACAAATTCAACCCTAAATACTTAACAATAACTACAACTAACAGTGTGTCTGCAAGTGCATTAATTTTGATTTCTACTTCAACTTTTACAACAGCGTAAATTACACCAACAACTCCAGTTAAGCTACATAACTAGTCTTCCCTATCCCCTATTCAAAGAACCTTTCATTCCTCAAAACAGCCTAAATCCTAAAATACCTGCCAATAGATGCAACAACCACGGGCGCAAGGTTGAGCTTTTATCCCCCCTCTTGCCCCTTAAACAATTACAACTGCTACTAAGTAACCCCTTGGATAATGTGAATAAAAGGGATAATCAAGAAAAGCATAACTTACCCCGATTAACATCACCAGAGTAATGATCTAATATTGAAATGCTAAAGTTGTAGAATTTGGCTATAGTTATGATGTCATTCTCCTTAAAATATGCAATAATAATATAATAACTGAAACAGTGGAATTTTTGTTGTTTTCTTAATGAGGGGTGCAGCGATGGAGGAAAAAATAGAAAGTCGTGCTGTTGAAGGCGCGGAGGACAATAAAACATTGGATCACCCACTGGTGGTTAGGATAGGAGATATGCTCCTTCATTCTGGACTTATAACGCAAGAACAGCTTGACGAGGTTCTTGCTGAACAAAAGAGGACCAAGGAGCGTCTGGGTGAGATCCTGGTTAGAAAGGGATATATTACTGAAAGACAACTTGCCGAGATCTTAAGCAGACAGCTAAAGGTCCCATTGGTGTCTCTTGCCAGGTATAGGCCTATGTCAGAGGCTCTTAACTTGGTTCCTGAGAGGGTGGCCCGACGCCTCCAGGTGCTGCCTCTTGCCATAGTTGACAACAACAGGCTTATGGTGGCCATGGCTGATCCCCTCGATCTCATGGCTATAGACGAGATAAAGATGCTTACTGGCATGGAGCTGGAAATAGGCATAACCACCCCAAGCGAGATAGAGCGAGAGCTAGATAAGTTCTATAGAGTCAGAGGCTCCTTAGAGGACGCCATTGTGGAGGTTTATGAAACCACTGGTGGAGAGTTGGACCTTCAGCGGGAGGAGAGGGCCGCAAGCGCCGACGATGCCCCGGTAGTAAAGCTGGTTAACACCATCCTGGAGCAGGGGGCTAAAGAGGGGGCCTCGGACATCCATATAGAGCCCTTCGAGAACGTAACCCGCGTCCGGTTCCGTGTGGACGGTGCCCTATACGACGCCTTGGACTTTCCTAGGAAGCTTCATCCTGCTGTTTCTTCTCGTATAAAGATAATGTCAAACATTGATATATCGGAAAAAAGAAGGCCCCAAGATGGCCGTATACTGATAAAGGTTGCCAACAGAAAAATAGACCTTAGGGTTTCCACTTTGCCTACCATATACGGAGAGAAGGTGGTCTTGAGGCTTTTGGACCAGACCAACGCCATGGTGGGACTTGAAAAACTGGGGCTCTATCCAGAGGACCGGGCATTGGTGGACGAGATGATAAACAGGCCCTACGGCATAGTGTTGGTGACTGGGCCTACAGGTAGCGGAAAATCCACAACCCTGTACTCCGTGCTGGAACAGATAAGTAAACCAGAGGTCAATATAATAACCGTGGAAGATCCTGTAGAATACACCATAGCAGGTATAAACCAGATTCAACTCAACGAAAAGGCAGGGCTTACCTTTGGTGAAGCCTTGAGGTCCATTTTGAGACAGGACCCGGACAAGATAATGGTTGGAGAGATAAGAGATTTGGAGACTGCTCAGCTCGCCATACGGGCAGCTCTTACAGGACATTTAGTTCTCTCTACCTTGCATACCAACGATGCCCCCAGCGCCTCCATAAGACTTGTGGAGATGGGGATAGCGCCGTTCTTGGTATCGTCATCTCTCATAGGAGTTATAGCGCAACGCCTCGTGCGGAAGCTGTGTCCCCACTGCAAGGAGGAATACTCGCCACCACCCAAGGTTTTGATGGACGTGGGGCTTCCTCCAGGGGTTAGCCTTTGGAAGGCAGCAGGATGTGATGAGTGCAGAGGCACGGGCTACAAGGGTAGAACGGGCATATACGAAATAATGAAGGTGGACGAGGCCATTCAATCTTTGATACTTGAGGGAGCCTCAGCGGCTAGGGTTCGAAAAGAAGCCCTTTCGAAGGGTATGACCACCTTGCGGCAGTCAGGGCTCAGAAAGGCGGTAGACGGAATAACAAGCCTTGAAGAAGTGCTACAGGTAACTATCCAGTAGGTGAGGAGGAATTGTCGCAATGGTTCCAAGCATAAATGACATACTCGCTGAATCCATCAGAATGAAAGCCACCGATATCCACTTGGGGGTGGGGCTGCCACCTGCAGTTAGGGTAGATGGAGATTTGGTGTACCTTGCATCTTTCCCCGAACTGAGCAATTATGACCTTAGGGCCCTTGCAAGTGAGGTTTTGATGCGCCGTCAGCTTGAGGAGCTGGAGGAAAATAGGGAGATAGATTTCAGCTTCACATTCACTGGAGAGGGTGGTGAATCCTCCAGGTTCAGGGGGAACTGCTATTTCGAAAGGGGCAACATGTGTCTTGCTCTCAGAACCATTCCAACCAAGATCAGGACCATAGATGAGCTTAAGCTTCCCAAACAGATAATAGAGGTTACCAGAAAGTACCGAGGTCTTTTCCTGGTGACGGGTCCAACGGGAAGCGGTAAGAGTACCACCCTTGCGGCCCTTATACAGGAGATAAACAGGACCAGACCGTGCCATATAGTGACCATAGAGGACCCCATAGAATATCTTTATACATCCGATGTGGCGGTGATACACCAGCGAGAGGTAGGAAGCGACACCAAAAGCTTCGCGGAGGCCCTGAAGCGGGTCTTGAGGCAGGACCCCGACGTTATCTTGATAGGAGAGATGAGAGATCTGGAGACCATATCGGCGGCCATCACAGCGGCTGAGACTGGACACTTGGTCTTTGCCACCCTTCACACTCAGAGTGCCCCTCAGACAGTGGACAGGATAATAGACGTTTTCCCACCCCACCAGCAACAGCAGATTCGCCAGCAGCTGAGCACCGTTCTGATAGGAGTCTGTACTCAACAATTGGTGCCAGTGCCGGGAGGAGGAAGGGTTGTGGCAACGGAGCTTCTTTTTGCCACCCCTGCCGTCAGGAACCTCATAAGAGAGGCCAAGGTTAGCCAAATGGTGAGCATAATGCAGACCGGCTCTGCCGCTGGCATGCACACTATGGACCAGGACCTTGCAAGACTCGTACGGGACGGCATTATACCCTATGAGATCGCCAAAGCTAGGTGTCACGACCCCAAAGATCTGGAGCGACTTGTCTTTGAAGTCTCTTTTTAAACAAGCAAAGTGCAAAAAACTGCAAATCGTGTTAAAACAAAATAATAAAAGTTACCAGGCAAACACGGCCTCTGAAGGGAGGAATGGCCTTGATTTTCCGATACAGGGCACGCACAGCTGACGGGAGAACTGTCAATGGTACAATTTCGGCCTACAGTCAGGAGCAGGTGGTGCAGCAGCTGAGAGGTCAAGGTCTGGTTCCCCTGGCAATAAGCGCTGATAAGGAAGAGCACAAGCTAAGCTTCAAGGAGAGACTTCAGGCCATAGGAACTGTGCCTTTGAAGGATAAGGCGGTGCTTTTCAGGCAGCTTACCACAATGATATCCGCAGGCATAACCTTAGGGAGTGCCCTTGAGATACTTGTCCAGCAGACCAAGAACAAGAAGCTTGCCTTGGCAGTCAGGGAGGTAAAGCGCCTGGTGGACAGCGGTATATCCTTGAGCTCCGCCATGAGGACCAGGAAGGAATTCAACAACCTCATGGTTTCCATAGTCAGAGCTGGCGAGGAGGGGGGCGTCCTCGATAAGAGTTTGGATCGTCTTGCTACCTTTCTGGAGAGGCAGGAGGCCCTGAAAAAGAAGATAGTTTCTGCCGTGACCTATCCTGCGGTGGTCATGAGCTTTGCAATAGGCGTAGTCTACATACTTGTGACCTTCATAGTTCCCCGGTTTGCCCAGGTCTTTGATGGCTTGGGGATAGACCTTCCGCCGGTTACAACCCTAACCTTTGATTTTGCTCTCTGGATGAACAGGAACTGGCCCTTTGTTTTGGGAAGTTTGGTTCTTTTCATTGTGCTCGTGGTGATTCTCAATAGAAACAAGAACACTAAGCCCTACATGGACCGCCTGAAGTTGAGGCTGCCCCTCGTTGGAGACATCATATACAAGGCCATAATGGCCAGGACCAACAGAACTCTCTCTTCCATGGTGGAAGCTGGGGTTCCCATACTTATGGCCTTGGAGATGACTGCCGAGGTTGCCAATAACTACGTAATAGGCAAGGCCTACGAGGACCTGAAGGAAGCAGCAAGGCGGGGGCAAGCCTTGGGCGAGACGGCGGCCAACACCAAGGTGTTTCCTCTCATGACGGCTCACATGATAACTGTCGGAGAACAGACAGGCCGTCTGGAAGAGATGTTGGGGAAGGTGGCCGACTGGTTCGAGCTTGAATTGGACGAGAAGATAAAGCGTCTATCGTCCATAATAGAGCCTGTGCTGATAATGTTCGTGGGAGGAGTAGTGGCAATCGTCGCCTCTGCCATATTCCTTCCCATTGTGGGAGCCATACAGGCCATGCTTTAGAGAAGGAGGTGAAAAAAGAGAGAAAGTAGAGTTTTGCGGCCGGTGCTTTCATAGTATACTTGACTAAAGATTTCAATTGTGCCATATTTGTTGCAACAGGAAGTATAAGAGCTGATGAAGGAGGGAACGAAAATGTTCAAACTGGTTAGAAGAAGAAAGGCAAAAGGTTTTACCCTGGTGGAACTACTCATAGTCATGGTCATCATAGGTATCTTAGCAGGAGCCATGCTCTTGGTGATGGGATCTGGAAAGGACAAGGCTAATGCTACGAAGATAGTTAGCGATATGAGGAGCTTGAAGGCAGCAGCCCTTATGTACTATGGAGACAATAACGCATGGCCTACTCAGATTAGCCAATTATCTCAGTATATGGACCGTCAAATTAATGCTAATACTACTGTAGCCTCCTATGACATTTCTAATACATCTACGGATTATTATGTGTGTGTTAAAGCAGATCTTTCCAGTGCTGGCGAAGGGGTCAAGAAAGCATTAGCTGCTATGGCAGAAGACAGTGGTCTTTATTACGATGCGACCAGCGCAGACCATACGTATGAAGCGAGTTATGACGAAGTATATATGAGGATAAGCACTCAATGATTTATCGTAATCTGTATAGTTGTTGTAAGTTTGCGTGTATGTGATAGATCTTGTAGAGGGGGGGCATGACAGTGGCTTTTTTTGCAAAAAAAAGCCTTGCCGCAGGGCTTTCGCTGGCCAGCGGACATGTAAGGTACGTGGAGCTTGAACGGTCCGGAGGAGAGCTTTCCGTCGCCCGTTCAGGTGAGGTGGAGCTCGGGCCGGGCATAGTAGACGGAGAGATGATCGCCGACGTGCAGGCCCTGGAGGGCAAGCTCGAAGAGCTCAAAAGCTATATAGGCGGCCATTGGGGAGCCCCCGTCTCGTTGAGCCTCCCTTCAAGGGACGTTTTGCTTCGAATAGTTGAGATGCCCTCCTTGGCCCCAGATGAGGCCAAGGAGGCCCTTAAATGGGACTTTGAAAAGTACTTCCCCTTTCCATACGCTGAGGCGGTGTTCGACCTTTCTCCAGTGGACCTTCCTGGTGAACCTGACGTTACCACGTCCAGGTTCCTCGTGGCAGCGGCTCGCCTCAGGGTGGTGGAGGGGCTGATGGAAGTGACCAAAAGAGTAGGAATAAAGGTCAACGCCGTGGAGCCATCGGGAGTTCCCCTCTACAGAAGTTTTAAGGGAGCCCACACAGAGAGCGATATCATAACTGGGACAATGGTGGTGAGCGTTGGCTCTTTGAGTTCCCAAATAATAGTAGGTTTTGGAGATAACGGAATAATATATCGAACCCTCCTTTTTGGAGGAAGGCCAAAGGATGGACTGGACAGCTCTTCAGGTTTCGTGGCAGTCGCCAGGGAGGTTTCTTCCACCTTCACCTACCTGGCAAGCCAATTTAGGGAGATGAGGGTTGATGAGATCATCCTCTGCGGCGATTACGGTAAGGAAGAGCTCCTCAAGGAGGAGCTCCAAAAGGCCACTGATACAGCGGTGGTTGTGAAAGATCCGTGGGAGATCTGGAATATTAGGGGCGCACCTGCCGACAGGTGGGGGTGGGAGACCGCCCTTGGCCTCGCTGTGAGGGATCTGTCATGAAGATAAAACTGGATTTGAGGCCCCAAAGTTATGCAGAGTCCGTATCTAGAGGTGTGGATCTTGCCAAGATAGTTGCTACGGTCTTGGTGCTATCCTTTTTAGTGGTTTCTTTGACTTCATTTGGCTATGGTTTTTACCTTTCGAACGACCTCAAAAAACAGAGGTTGGCCCTTCAGAACAGGATAGAAGCCCTTCAAGTGCAGAACATAAAGCTTGGTAAGGAGCTAAAGAGGCTTAAAGAGAAGGAAGCAGATTATCAAAGTGCCTTGAGCCTAATTGAGAAGGAACTGCCATCCATTGAGTTTTTGGCCTCTCTGGAGAAGGCTTTGCCCGCGTCTGTGTGGCTGGAAAAAATCAGCATCTCAAAAGGTAAGGTGGACCTTTCTGGAAAGGCATTTACGGAAAATGACGTGGTCTCCTTCGGTAAAGCCCTTTTAGATGCCCCTGTGGTCAAGGCTGTGGGATTTCCAGTAACCAACAGGGTGGAGCAGGATGGGCAAAGCGTTGTCACCTTCTCTTTGAGTGCCTTTCTCGGGGAGTTTAAGGATCTACGAAGTGCCCTTAAGGAGGAGGTGGCCGCAAGATGAAGCTGCCTCGCAAACGTTTAGTCATATCGCTGGTCCTTTTGCTTTTGTTCGCCCTGATCCTGGGAGGAGAAGCCTTTTTCAGCAAGAAGGTCTTAGAAGAACGGCGTGCGATTGACGAAATGCGTCGCCGTGAGGCTATACTGAGCAGAGATGTGATGGACAAAACCAGGTTGATAAAGGCGTACAAGGAAGCATTGAGCACCATAGATGAGTACAAGATAACCTTGCCGGAGGACGAGGTCTCCTTCTATTCGGCGGTGGAGAGGGAGCTTGCCAAAAACGGTATAAAGGTGAACAGTATCAAACCTGGAAAAGGATCCAAAGATCTGAAGGCCATCGACGTGAACTTTGAAGGGCCATATTACGCTGTGCTCAACGTGTTCGCCGATTGGAGGAGCATGGGAGTGGCTGTAAGGATGGTCTCGGCCTCTTTGCAGAAGGACAATGAAATAGAAGGGTACGTGCGGGGAACCGTTACCCTTGAGTCTGCTTTTCCCAAAGGGGGTGAAGGCCAATGATATCCTCTGATTCTTGGCTTGGTGCCCTTTTGGAGTTCTGGGATGAGATAGTGCACGGCGACAAGGTGCCCAGGTTGGTAAAGATCCTTTTGGCTGCAGCCCTCTTGGGAGCAACCGTGTGGTCTGGTTACGTATTCAAGGAGCTAACTGAGTTGGCCAAGCCCCAGATTCCTCCGGAGGTAAAACCAAGTCCCAAGGTGGCCGAGGAAGCAAAACGCCTAGATCAAGTGGTGGGAAAGTTCAGGGCTACAGTGCAGGCCAGAGGCGGAAGCACCGAGCTATCCGTGTTGGCTTCCACTATTTCCAGGAAACCCTTTGTGCCTCCGCCTCCTCCAGAACTGCAGGAAGGGGTTTCAGTCACCTTGGCAAAAGAGGTTACTCCTCCTTTGATCATAGTAAGGGCGATTATTGTAAACGAGCCTGACAGCGTCGCGCTGCTTGATGTAGATGGATTGAGCGATGGATTAGTGGTCAAAAAGGGTGCGTCCTTTGGTGACGGGCAAGGAAGGATAGTGGCTATTTCAGCAGAAAAGGTGGTGTTCACATGGGCCGGTCAAGTGTACGAGGCTTCAATAGAAATGTGAGAAGTTCCCTGCCTGGGGTGCTTAAAGCAGTCTTCGTGTTAACGGTGTTGGTCGCAGTTTTCCCTCTAGGGGGAGCTTCTTCCTGGGCGGGCGATGCTCCTAGCCAGGACCTCGCGAACCAGATGCCGACCATGTTGGGCCTAGAGGTAACCCAGGCGGGCGGCAGGGTCCTGTTGATGGAGTTTAAAGGGCATAAGCTTCCCTTACCTGAAGTGCTGTCGACGGAAAACGATCAACTGGTTTTGTATTTCTTGGGGGTAACCCTGCCTTCTGGATTTTGGGAGAAAGACTACAGTTTGCCCCTGCTTCGCAAGGTGAAGCTTTCCCAGGAAGACCAAGGGGTGAAGGCCGTGATTATGGGTAACATGCCCCTTGGCCTGCTCAAGGTGGAGGGTGCACCACCTTCTAGCTTGTTGAGGCTCTATGTTGGGGTTCCTTCCCAAGGAGGAGAGATCTCTCTGAAGGAGGAAATGCTTTTGGAGGGGGCCAAAGAGTTTCCCGGGGGGTCAAAGTACGATCCTATGATGATAACCAAGCCGGTGACCATAGAGATGAGGGACGCTGACTTGAGGGATGTCTTCAGGATGCTTGGGACCATGATGAACATAAACATTCTGGTTGATCCATCGGTTCCTTCCTCCATGGTTACGGTAAGCCTGAAGGACGTTCCCTTCAGGGACGCTCTGCAGTACTTGATGCGCATGTACGAGATAACCTATGCGATGATAGGAAAGACCATGGTTGTAGGCAAGGCCGAAAGCATCGCCAAAACTTTGGGCCTACAGCAGACGCGAGGGTTCCACATATCCTATGCGGACCCCAAGCAGATACCTGCCCTCCTGCAGAGTATTACAGGCGTTACCAAGTTCGTGGTGGACGAGCGCCTCAGGATGGTGTACGTCACCGGAACCGAAGCCCAGTTGGATCATGTCAAAAGGACACTGGAGAGAATAGACCATCCAGGCCTTCAGGTCATGCTCCAGGCGAGAATAATAGAGGTGTCCGATGACGGCAAGGACGAGGTCGAGGCGCTGGTGAACGCCGTTTACAAGAGCTGGTGGGCTTCCTTTGGCGCCTCAGGAGGCATGATAGGTTACTACGATGACAATCAGAACACAGAAGAGTCGGTTTACGACCCCGATACGGACGACAGGACCATTGCGCCTCCAGGGGAGTTAACCTTCCCGGACTTGAGCAACGGAGCTTTGAAGGTGCTGGATGCAGGACTCAGAGCACTGGAAAGCTCATCGAAAGCCAAGGTCCTTGCTAGTCCATCTTTGGTCACTGTGGATGGACAGCCTGCCGAAGTGAAGCTTACGCAAAACTATATTTACCAGTCTGGTCTGGACGATAACGGAAACCCCGAATTTGAGACCGAAGAGGCAGGGCCTATACTGAAGTTCACTCCGAACGTGGGTAGGTCGGGCGTGGTCACAATACAGCTGGATATAGGAACGGGCCAGATTTTGGAGTTCCGAAAGAGCGGCCAGTCGGAAGTGCCTGTCACGAGCAAGAGGAACGTTAAAACCCTTGTAAGGGTACGAAACGGAGAACCTTTTGTGGTTGGCGGCTTGTTCAGTGAGCAGACCACCCGTTCGGTAACCAAGATACCGGTGATAAGCGATATACCCCTTTTGGGTGAGCTGTTCAAGATCCGAAATGCCAGGAAGCAGAACACCGAGGTCGTAATAATAGTGGTTCCCTACATCCTGGAGGTTCCATCAGGCTCTGTGGCGGCCAACTTTTAGGGGGATATTTTTAAATCGTCGATGCTATTGTAAAATACCTATATACTCTTAATTTTGCGTGGGAGGATTGTACATGGCAAGTGTAGTAGAAACAAGTGATTTTCATAGCGGCATGAAAATTAAGTGGCAGGACGGTATTTGGGAGATTTTGGACTGCCAGCATCACAAGATGGGTCGTGGAGGAGCCATTGTTCGCACCAAGCTCAAAAACCTTGATACTGGTGCCATAATTGAAAACTCTTTCAGGTCCGGTGAAAGGTTCGAGCGGGTCACTTTTGATGATAAGCCGGCCCAATTCCTCTATCAGGACGGGGAAAACTATGTGTTCATGGACCTTGGAAATTATGACCAGATCTACATTCCTAAGGATGTCTTGGGGAATGCCGTCTCTTTCCTCAAGGACAACCTGGAGGTATCCTTGAGCATGTATGAGGGTCGAGTTGTTGGGGTTGAACTTCCTAAGAGCGTTGAACTAAAAGTTGTGGATACCTCGCCTGGCTACAAGGGAGATACCGTATCAGGTGGTGGAAAACCTGCCACCCTTGAGACCGGTCTCGTCCTTACTGTCCCCATGTTCATAGAGGTTGGCGATGTGATAGTGGTGGATACCAGGACTGGCGAGTACATAGAAAGAGCAAAAGGTTAAGTAGGAGGGCAATATGACGTCTAAAGAGAGAATAGCTTATTTGGAAGGTTTGTTAGAGGGACTCAAGGTGGAGGATGAAGACACCAGGCGCGTATATGAGGCCATAGTTGAGGCGTTGCGGGCTTTATCCTCGGAGATTGAGGAGCACGAAGAGGTACTGACGGAACAGCAGGAATTCCTTGGCGAGTTGGCCGATTATTGCGAAGAGTTGGAAGAGGACATGAGTCGCCTTGAGGAAGGACTCGGAGAGGAATGGGAAGAAGAAGAATATGAAGACGACGAAGATCTGGATTACCCTTCCGTTACATGTCCTGAGTGCGGTTACGTTTTCTTTTACGACCCTGAGGAATACGAAGAAGAGGAAGAGCTTCAGTGCCCTGAATGTGGGTTTTTGATGGACCTGCCAAAGGAATGATTCAAACCCTTTGGGGCCAAGAGAGGGGGGTAAGTGGTGGAGGAAAAGGAAAAACACTTGACTGAGGAGGAAACCTCTGAAGGCCTTGAGTCTACTGAAACTTTGGACAGTTCCACGGTGACAGGAAGCGTCAAGATATCAGAGGAAGTGATAGCCCAGATAGCTACCCAGGCATTGTTGAGCGTAAAGGGAGTCCAGCCAGCAAGTCCAGGTCTGGTGGCCAACTTGCGGTTAGGCAAGAAATCTTCCAGTGGAGTTAAGATCTCTGTGCACGACGGTGAAGTCCCTTCCATTGCCGTAGAAGCCTATGTTACTGTAAAGTACGGCCTTAGGATCCCTGATGTTGCTTGGGACGTTCAGGAATCCATCAAGAAGAACCTAGAACAGTTTACTGGGTATACCGTAAAGTCTGTGGATGTATATGTTCAGGGGGTGTTTTTCGAGTCTCCTCAAAAGGAAGAGGAAACAGCCCAATCTTCCGCAGAAACAGAAGGCACCAGTCCCCCTGAAAGGTCCGAGCTGTAGATTTCAAAAATAAAAAAGGCCGGAGCCTTAAAGGGCCGGCCTTTTTTATAGGAGGTTGGCGACATTGTTTTTTTATTGGAAGGATGGACCTTTTGGTAGGTTGTGGGTATCCAAGAAAGGCCTTCAGGATGTGGTCGAAAGGTTTCTGCCGGAAAAGTCTCGATGCGCTGAGCTCTTTTTCGATGGAGAAAGGTCACTGCTTACCCTATCCATAGAACTACAAGGGGACCTACTCGAAGAGGATGCAAAGAGGATAGAGAGAGATTTGGCCTGTGAGTTTTCATCCATAGGCATTGAGAAAGTAGTGTTGAACGTGGTCAAAACTGAAGATGCCAAGGGTGTGGAGGCCTTGCTAGCCAACAGGCTATGTGGTAGGTTTGGTATGGACAAGCCCGTGTTTTGGGCTGTTTTGGCAGGAGCTGTTTCCGCTGCGTTCCAATTGGGACTTAGAGGGATCCTATGTGCTTTGGGGTGGTCTGTGGCGGGGTTCCTTGTTAGTTTCTTCCTGCTGAGCGATGAAGGAAAGAAAATTACTTCGAAGATCATGTCTTTCTTTAAAAGAGATAAATAACTGGAGGTGGATTTTTGTCTAGATCCTTTCTTCCCCAAAAACGAAGAAGAGCAAGAGAGATAGCCCTTCAGATTCTATACTCGCTGGATGTTAGGGAAGGCTTAGAGCCAGATGAGGCCATAAGCCTTTTCCCATTTAAAGATGAAGAGCCTAGCGTAACTTCCTACGCCATTAAGCTTATAAAGGGAACTTGGGCCAATAAAGAAAACATAGATATGCTCATAAGGACTTACATAACCGGTTGGAGACCCGAGAGAATGGTGGTAGTCGATCTGGTCGCAATTCGCTTGGCTCTCTATGAAGGTTGGATAGAAAAGAGTGTTCCTATGGCCGTGGCCATATCTGAGGCAGTGGAGCTGGCAAAGCACTTCGGCACAGAAGATTCTGGGAGATTTGTGAATGGAGTCCTGGGAAGGATAGTGAGGTCCCTACAGGAGGAATCTTCAGGGGACAATGATAGCGAAGGGTAAAGGGTCCGTGGAACATGATAGTGGAATTCGACGTTGACCAACTTACAGGTTACATTAGAGATCTTTTGGAACAAGACGCCAACCTCCGCAACCTCAGGGTAATTGGCGAACTCTTTGACTTCAAGGTTCACTCATCTGGACATGTTTATTTCACCATATTGGGCAAAGAAAGCCGCTTAAACTGCGTGCTGTTCAAATCTGATGCCAGGGACGTTCCCAAATGGCCGCAAAAAGGGGATCTTGTTGCCGTGGAGGGAAGGATAGGCCTTTACCCTCCCAGGGGGGCTTATCAGCTTTATGCGCGACGTTTGGTGCCCATAGGGCAGGGAGCCATAGCTAGGGCCAAAGAGGAGCTTCGACTTCGCCTGGAGAAAGAGGGGCTATTCGATATAAGGCTCAAGAGGCCCATCCCCAAACTTCCCCTTAAGGCTGCGGTTATAACTTCACCAACAGGGGCAGCTGTGAAAGACGTGATCAAGGTGTCTTCTGTCAGATTTCCCCAATGCGAGCTCATCATTGTCCCGTGTCTGGTTCAGGGTCTGGACGCTCCCAAGTCTATAGTTAATGCTTTAAGAAAGGTGCAGTACATAGAGGGATTGGATGTAGCCCTTTTGGTGAGAGGAGGGGGAAGCCGCGACGACCTGAGTCCCTTCGACGACGAAGCTGTGGTGAGAGCCGTGAGGCTTTGTCCCGTGCCGATAGTTACTGGCCTAGGACACGATATAGACCTTACTTTAGCAGATCTGGCGGCTGACTTACATGCTCCCACTCCCTCCGCAGCGGCTGAAAGGACCTTCCCTGACAGGTTTGCCTTGCTTCATAGCCTGGAAAACCTGAAAAGTGCCATGACAAGAGGAGTAAAAACGAGGTTGAATGAGAGGACCTCCAGGTTGGAACACATTTTTTGCTACATACAAAATATAGTGAACGACAAGTACCTGTGGAGAAATCGCTCTTTATTGGAGAGTTTGTCTCGGGAGCTTGCGAAAAACACCCAAAGGAAAGTAGAAAGCCACAAGCTGTCTTTGGCTAGGGCGGTCGATGGACTGGATGGAGCTTCTCCGCTCAAGATCTTATCGAAAGGGTTTGCTTACTGCAGAGACGAAGAAAAGAACAAGATATCCTCTGCCCTCCAGGTGACATTAGGAGAGAATATCGTTGTTCAGTTTATAGATGGAGATATAAAAGCTTGCGTTACAGATAAAGTACCAGTTGACCGTAGACTTTTGGATTGAAGGGGTGAGGTCCGAATGCTTCCTGATACACTGCGCTGGAACGATAAGACTAAGCAGCTTGAGATACTGGATCAAAGGAGGTTGCCCAGAGAAGTCAGCTACCTTCGCTGCAGTACCGTGGAAGATGTAGCTAGGGCAATAGAGACGATGGCTGTTAGGGGAGCTCCAGCCATAGGTATAGCTGCGGCCTACGGTGTAGTTCTGACCAACCCCATGACTCACGATGCCTTAAAGGAAAGCCTATCCAGGCTTGCTCGGACGAGGCCCACAGCGGTAAACCTCTTCTGGGCCCTAAACAGGATGGAAAAAGTAGCTGAAGGTACAAAAGAGGCTCTCTTGGGAGAAAGACTACTTACGGAAGCTAGGCAAATCCATTTTGAAGACATTGAGATAAATAGGCGAATTGGAATCAACGGGGCGAAGTTATTGCCTGATACTTCCATCGTTATAACCCACTGCAACGCTGGCGCCCTTGCCACGGGAGGGTATGGCACCGCCTTGGGAATAATAAGGGCAGCCAAAGAGCAGGGGAAAAACATAAAGGTATATGTAGATGAAACACGGCCAGTGCTTCAAGGCGCCCGCCTGACGGCGTGGGAGCTCTTCCAGGACGGGGTAGATGTCACTCTTATATGTGATTCGATGGCACCCTTTGTGATGAAGAAGGAGAAGATCCACGGGGTGATAGTGGGAGCCGACAGGGTAGCAAGAAATGGAGACGTGGCCAACAAAATAGGGACGTATGGATTGGCCGTAGCGGCGAAATATCACGGCGTGCCTTTCATAGTAGCCGCTCCTGTTTCGACCATTGACCCCGCATGTTTAGAAGGCGACAAGATACCCATAGAAATACGAAAAGCAGAAGAGATAAGAAAGCTACCAGGAGGAATGGAAGTTCCTGAAGAAATTCCAGTGTGGAATCCAGCGTTCGACGTCACGCCCAAGGAACTTGTAACTGCCATAGTTACCGAAAGGGGAGTGCTTTACCCTCCCTTTGAAGAGGCCATTGCCCGATTATTTGCATGATCCCTATGTAAGGAAGGAGAGTAAATCATGAAGCTTGATAGCACATTGGTAGAAGAAGGACTTAAGAAAATAAATTGGGCATGGAATTTCATGCCGGTTTTGAGGAGCTTTGAGGAGGAGTACCAGAAAGATCAGCCCCTCAAAGGAGAGAGGATATGCACCTGCCTTCATCTGGAGGCTAAAACGGCCTGCCTCCTTCTGACCTTAAAAAAACTGGGAGCAGAGGTCTCTGCAGCGGGCAGCAACCCCCTTTCCACTCAGGACGACGTCTGTGCTGCTCTTGTGTCAAAGGGGATTTTTGTTTACAGCAGAAGGGGAATGTCCACCAGCGAGTACGTTGAAAACCTGAATAAAGCTTTGGACATAGAGCCTACCATAGTTATAGATGACGGAGCGGACCTCATTGCCCTTTTACATACGGAGAGACAAAATTTGCTCCCCCGTATACGGGGCGCAGCCGAGGAAACCACTACGGGTGTGACTAGGCTCAAGGCCATGGAGGCCAGTGACGACCTCTCGTTGGGGGTTATAGCCGTAAACGATGCCAAGAGCAAGTTCCTGTTCGACAATAGGTATGGAACGGGGCAGTCTGTGGTGGATGGAATATTGAGGACTACGAACGTTCTCATCGCCGGTAAGATTGTGGTTGTGGCAGGTTACGGCTGGTGTGGTAGAGGGGTTGCCATGAGGATGCAGTCCCTAGGTGCCAAGGTTATAGTAGTTGAAGTGGATCCCCACAAAGCTTTCGAGGCCCTTATGGATGGCCATTCAGTCATGTCCATGAAGGAGGCGGCTCCTTTGGGGGACATCTTCCTTACTCTGACCGGTAACAGGGACGTAATTCGCAGGGAACATTTCGAGGTTATGAAGGATGGGGCCATACTGGGCAATGCCGGCCATTTCGACGTGGAGATAAACAAAAACCACTTGGAGGAGATGTGTGAAAGTAAGGCCGTGTCCAGAAAGAACATACTCACCTACACTCTGAAGGATGGAAGAAGACTGCACCTGTTGGCAGAGGGGCGCCTGGTGAACCTTGCTGCAGCTGACGGTCACCCGATTGAGATAATGGATTTGAGTTTCTCAACTCAACTTTTGTGTGCCCTTCACATTCGGAAAAAAACTCTGGAAAAGGGGGTAATACCCGTACCGGAGGAGATAGACCGGTTGGTGATGAAAAGAAAACTAAAGACTATGGGAGTAACTCTTGAGGAAATGACCGCAGCTCAAAGAGGCTACTTGAGATCGTGGAAGGAATAGCGGGAAGGAGGGGAGCCCTTTTGAGAACCCTTTTAAGGAGAGTGTACTACGTTGATGCCTTCATGGAGGAGGCCAAGCGGGGAGACATTTTGATCGATGGCGATTCCATAGTGGAGATAGGAGAAGAAATCCCCATATCTGAAGATATGGAGGTATTAGATTGCAAGTTTAAAAAAGCTGTCATTCCGGGTTTGGTCAATGCCCATACTCATGCGGCCATGACCCTCCTGCGAGGGCTGGGAGAGGAAAGACCCTTGAAGGAGTGGCTAGAGGAGAAGATATGGCAGGTAGAGGCCAAGCTCACTCCAGAGGATATATACTGGGGAACTTCCCTAGCCCTTTTGGAGATGACCTCAATGGGTGTTACGGCCTTTGCGGATATGTACTTTGAGATGGAGGAAGTGGGCAGTGCAGCGCAACAGTTTGGAGCAAGATGTGCGCTAGCCAAAGGAATTATAGGGACCGATGAGTCCAATGTGGAAAAGACGCTGAGCTTGATTGACCATTTCAAGGGTCAAGAGCTCGTGAACGTCCAAATAGGTCCCCATGCTCCATATACGGTTCCTGCGGAAATGTACAAAAGATTGTGTGACCTCGCGCTGGACAAGGGAGTGGGGGTTCATACCCACTTTATGGAGGCCCCCTGGGAGAGAGGTTTCCTGATGGAAAAGTACGGAATGACTCCTGTGGATTTTTTGGAGAACTCAGGTCTTCTGTCCGTTCCGGTGGCTCTTTTGGCTCACTGTGTATGGATGGAGGAAGAAGAAATTGAGAAAATGTCCTGCCCTTCCGTGCAGGTTGCTCACAACCCCTCAAGCAACCTTAAGCTCGGTAGCGGCATAGCTCCCCTTAGAGGTTATCTTGACCGTGGTGTTACTGTTTCTTTGGGTACCGATGGTGCTGCAAGCAACAACAGGCTTGACGTGTGGGAGGAGATGCGCCTTGCAGCTTTGCTTCATAAGGGCAAGGAACTGGATCCCACATGTTGCAAAGCTAAAGAGGTCTTGAAGATGGCCACTTTCAACGGTGCAAGGGCTCTTGGTTTCGATAAAGTGGGGAGAATAGAGAGATCCTGGAAGGCTGACCTCGCCATGATTGACTTGGACAAGCCTCATTATGTGGGGTTCGATTGCGCCAACTTAGTCCATTATTTGGTGTATGCGGGAAGCAGCGCAGACGTGGTGGGTACAATGGTAAACGGAGTTTGGGTTTACTACCATGGCAACTACAAATACAAGGAAGCAGAATTTGTGAGGGAAAGAGCCCAGAAATCAAGGGAAAGAATATGTAGTTAGTGGTATAATCTCTAAAACTTTGCATGTGATGTGATGGAAATTCAGGGTATTCTTTGATACGGGGGGTTGGCGAATGCAGGCAAGAAGCGGTAAGGAACTGAGGGAAATGTTTTTGTCTTTTTTTGAGAGCAAAGGGCACAAAAGATATCCGAGCTTTTCTCTGGTACCAGATGATCCCAGCATACTTTTCACCATAGCGGGAATGGTGCCTTTCAAGCCTTATTTCTTGGGACAGAAGACCCCAGAGGTTACCCGAGCTACTACCTCCCAGAAATGCGTGAGGACGAACGACATAGATAACGTGGGAAGGACTGCTAGGCATCATACCTTCTTCGAGATGCTAGGAAACTTCAGCTTCGGAGATTACTTCAAGAAAGAAGCTTCCCTTTTCGCTTGGGAGTTTCTTACGGAGCGTGTTGGGCTGGATCCTGACAGACTGTATCCCACTATTTACAAAGACGATGAGGAAGCTTTCGAGATATGGAATAAGGTAGTTGGTGTACCAGCAAACAGAATATACAGGCTCGGAGAAGAGGATAATTTTTGGTCCGTTGGACCCGTTGGTCCTTGCGGCCCCTGTTCTGAGCTGATCTACGATCAAGGCCCGGAGTTTTCCTGCGGGAGCCCTGATTGCGGCTTGGAGTGCGATTGCGACCGTTACTTGGAGGTTTGGAACCTTGTGTTCATGCAATATAACCGGGACGAAGAAGGGAACCTCAATCCTCTTCCGAAGAAAAACATAGACACGGGAATGGGACTTGAGAGATTGGCCTCTGTTGTTCAGCAGGTAAAAGGGGACTTCGAGACGGACCTTTTCAAACCACTGGTAGCCAAGGCCTCTTCCATAATGGGCGTAAATTATGGGGCCGGAGGAAGGGAAGATATGGCCGTAAGAGTGGTTTCTGACCACTTGAGGGCAGTTGCCTTCATGATCGCCGATGGCATAATGCCTTCCAATGAGGGAAGGGGTTACGTCCTCAGAAGAATATTGAGGAGGGCAGTGCGCTACGGGCGCCTTGCCGGGGTGGAAAGGCCATTTCTCACTGAACTTTTGCCGGTATTGAACGAGATAATGGCAGATCCCTACGAAGAATTGATACTCCACAAGAACTTGATAGAACAGGTAATTGAGCAGGAGGAGTTGCGGTTTGGAAGGACCTTGGAGCAGGGTACAACGCTGCTTGAAGAGGAGATCAGGAACGTGAAAAGTTCCGGAGGGAAGACCTTGAGCGGTGTTGTTGCCTTTGAACTGTATGATACCTTTGGATTCCCCTTCGAGTTGACCGAAGAGATATGTAAAGAGGCGGGGGTAGAGGTCAAGTTCGAGGAATTTCAGAAAGAAATGGAAAAGCAAAGGGAAAGAGCCAGGGCTGCTTGGGCCAAGTCCGAGAGCAACAAAATAGAGATGGACGAAGGGCTGTTAAAAGATTTGGAGCCCAGCGAATTTACCGGGTATGAAAAGGAAGAAGACGAAGGAAAAGTTTTGGCCGTGGTCGTGGATAATGAAAAGAAAGAGGCTTGTGCAGAGGGCCAAGAATGTTATGTGGTGCTCAATAAGACACCCTTTTACGGTGAAAAAGGTGGCCAGGTGGGCGATGAAGGAGTTCTCGAATGGCAGCCTGGAGGGCGAGCAAAGGTCTTAGACACCCAAGTGTCCTCTGGTGGGCATTATGTGCACAAGGTGAGGGTGGAGTCTGGCAAACTCAAGGTGGGAGACTTCGTAGTGGCCAAGGTCGACAGCGGAAGGAGAAAGAAGATAAAAGCTCACCATACATCTACCCATCTCCTCCACGAAGCCCTAATAAGGGTGCTTGGCGATCACGTTAGGCAGGCCGGGTCCCTTGTTGCACCGGATTTCCTGAGGTTCGACTTTACTCATGTTAAGCCTATGACAAAAGATGAGATAAAAGAGGTTGAGAACATAGTGTTCGGGGTAATTACCGATAATCTTGCTTTGGAAACTCACATTACGAACATCGAAGAGGCGAAGAAGTTGGGAGCCAAGGCCCTATTCGAGGAAAAGTACGGAGATAAGGTCAGGGTCATAGTAGTTCCCGGCTATAGCGCCGAGCTGTGCGGTGGAACCCATGTGAACCGCACTGGTGACATCGGTGTTTTCAAGATAGTCAAGGAAGAGGGTATAGGAGCAGGCCTAAGGAGGATAACTGCCCTCGCCTCGGATGCTGCTTTCCTTAAGTTCCAGGAACAGGCAGAGAAGCTTGACGAACTTTCGGAGATTCTCGAAGCAGAGGAAGGCCAGCTTAAAGAAAAGGCCCTTTCCTTGCTCGAGCAGCGCAAAAAACTTCAGGACGAGGTGGAAAGACTAAACGTAGAAAAGGCTCAATTGGCTGTGGATGAAATGCTGCAGAAAGCTGTCGAAGTTGAAGGTGTTTTGCTATGCTCGGGAATATTTGACGAACTGCCGCCCAATGTTCTTCGCCAGGTGGGAGACAAGATAAGGAACAGCCGTAAATCCAGCGTGGCCATTTTGGCGTCCAAGGCGAAGGATCAAGTGACCTTTGTGGTGATGGCCGACAAGGATGCCATGGCAAAAGGAGTTCACGCTGGCAAACTGGCCAAGTCCATCGCCCAGCTTCTGGGTGGCGGTGGGGGAGGACGTCCGGACGTCGCTCAGGCGGGAGCCAAAAAGGTTGATGGAGTGAAGGAAGCACTTAATAAGGCTATAGATATTCTGAGGGAAATGATAGGATAATGAAGAGGTTTCTAGGCCTGGACATTGGAACCAAGAGAATTGGTGTTTCTGTAAGTGACCCCCTTGGTAGTTTCGCCCAGGGGGTCGCTGTTTTGGACGCCACTAGGGACTGGATGGCAGAATTGGACAAGCTTGTGGCACACTATAAGGTGGGTGTTATAGTTGTAGGCATGCCCTATCGAACGGATGCTTCGGTAGGTCCTGAGGCTCTGAAGATAAAAGACGTTGTATCTAGTCTGAGACAGAGATATCCAGACCTTGATGTTGTTCTCTGGGATGAACGATTCACCACTACCATAGCGGAAAAGGCAATGATAGAGGCCGATGTGAAGAGAAAGAAACGTAGGCAGAACATCGATATGGTAGCAGCGAGCATAATGCTTCAAGACTTCTTGGAGCACTATAGCAAAGGGGGCAGCTAGGGTGTCAGTACCAAAGGGTGTAAAACTGACTCCAATGTTGAAACAGTATGACTACTGGAAAAGACAATACCCTGATTGCTTGCTCTTCTTTCGGATGGGAGATTTTTATGAGATGTTTTTTGAGGATGCCCAGAAGGCATCCTCAATTCTAGGTATAGCGCTCACTGCTCGGGACTCGGCTAGGGAGATTCCCATGGCTGGTGTCCCTTACCATGCTGCGGAAAACTACATATACAGGCTCATAAAAGCGGGGTTCAAGGTGGCCATCTGCGAACAGGTTACCGAACCAGACGGTAAGAACTTGGTGGAAAGAAAGGTAGTTAGAGTTATAACTCCTGGAACGTTCGTGCCCGCAGACCTTCCGATGGAGAGCAAACTGGCGGCGGTGAGAATAAAAGACAAGGTCATGTATTTAGCCCTTTTGAACTGCAGCAGCGGCAGGCTTGAAGCTGCCACGTTGCCTGAAGAAGATGGGTTGGGGCTTTTATGCTCCTTTGCACCGTCCGAGTTGGTGATCCCGAAGAACCTAAAAGAAGACACCCGCAAAAAACTCCTTCAATTCATGGAGCCAAGGATAGTGGAAAAAGATCCTGACGATTTTGATCCGAAAGAGGGAGCAAGAAGGTTTTGTAGCGAGTGGGGTATAGCTACCCTAGAGGGTTTCGGCTTCCAAGAGGACGATGGCAGCATAGGGGCAGCGTGGGCTGCATATAGCTATTTAAGGGAAACCCAATTTGGCGTGGTAAAGCACATTAAGAGAATACACAAAAGCCACTTTTCTAGTGAGCTTATAATGGACTACTCCACTCAGAAGAACCTGGAGCTTATAGAGGGAGACAAGTTGACCCTTTTCTCTGTTTTGAACCGGTGTGGTACCCCAATGGGTAAGAGACTACTGAAGGAGTGGCTATTGCACCCGCTGGTGGACCATGAGCAGATAAGGAAAAGACATGATGGAGTAGAGAAGTTGCTGCAAAACTGGACGGAACTTCAAAGGCTTCGCGAGGTTCTTTCAAGTTGCGGTGATGCCGAAAAAGCCTTATCCCGGTTGGGAATGGGGCTTGGTGCCCCAAGAGACCTTGGAGTGATAAGGGACACTCTTGGTGTCTTGCCAGGTGTAATGGAAGTAGTTCGAGGTGCCTTCATTGACGAGGTGTTGGATATTCCTGGAGATCCTAGAGATCTAAGGGCCAAGCTGGAATCAGCCCTATGTGATGAACTTCCCAAGAATATCAAGGACGGAAACGTTATAAGAGAGGGCTTTGATCAGGAACTTGATTCTTTGCGCTACTTAAGGAGCCATTCCGGAGAAGAGCTTAATGCCATTTTGGAGAGGGAAAGAGAGAAAACAGGCATCAAGAACATGAAAATAGGTTTCAACAAGGTGTTTGGATACTACTTGGAGATCAGTAAATCCTATCTGGATAAGGTGCCCCAAAACTATATAAGAAAGCAGACGCTGGTAGGTGGAGAACGTTTTATAACTGAGGAGCTAAAAGAGCTTGAAGAAAAGTTGATGACCTTGGACATCCAGATCGAGGCGAGGGAGAAGGTCCTTTACGAATCCTTAGTGCAGGAAGTTCTGGAAAATAGCTCTACCATTCAGGACATAAGTGATTTCATAGCAACGTTGGATGTCTTGTGTTCCTTTGCTGTCAAGGCGCGAGAATGTAATTACGTAAGACCCGCTATTAACGATGGATATGTCATAGCGCTTCGGGACGCTAGGCACCCGGTGGTGGAAGAAGCTCTAGGTAGCAGGGCCCCTTTCACTCCCAACGACGTTTTGTTGGATTCCTACGGTAAGAGGATAGCAATAGTAACGGGTCCCAACATGGCAGGGAAGTCCACTTATTTGAGGATGGCTGCCCTTTTGGTTATCATGGCTCAGGCAGGGAGCTTCGTTCCTGCGTCAAAAGCTGAGATAGGTATAATAGACCGTATTTTTTCCAGGATAGGAGCAAAAGACGAGCTTGCCAGGGGTAAAAGCACCTTCATGGTGGAGATGGTTGAAACAGCCAATATTCTCAGGAACGTTACACCCCGGAGCCTTGTGATACTTGATGAGATTGGCAGGGGGACTTCTACGTACGACGGTATAAGCATAGCTTGGGCTGTACTAGAATATTTGCACAAGGTGTGCGACGGCATGCCTAAAGTCCTTTTTGCAACTCACTACCACGAGCTAGCGTCCCTTGCGGACTCGTTGCCCGGACTATTCAACCTCAGCCTGGCAGTGGAAGAGACCGAAAAGGGCATAGTGTTTTTGTACAAACTGGAGCCTCAGCCGGCGGACAAATCCTACGGCGTCGAGGTAGCGAAACTGGCAGGAGTCCCAGAGGCGGTTATCAAGCGCTCGATGGAGTTATTGAGGCGTTTCGAGGAAGAAAGAAACTTCAAGGAACTGGGCGGGGAAGGACAAGTGGATAATGGAGTCAAAGTCAAGCAGTTAGGGCTTTTCCTTCCTGAAGCCGAGGACCTGGTCAGGGACATAGCTTCCTTGGATCCTGATAATTTGACCCCGCTGGGGGCCTTGGAACTCCTTTACAAATTAAAAGACAGAGCGAAGGAGATAATTGGAGAGAATTGAGAAGAATAGAAAAGCTTAAACCCGATGTTTCTGCAAGGATCGCCGCAGGAGAGGTAATAGAGAGTCCTGCATCTATAGTGAAGGAGCTTATAGAGAACTCCCTGGACGCTGGTGCTACTACTATAAAAATAGCTTTGAATCAAGGTGGCAAGTCCAAAATAGTCGTCGAAGACGACGGAGTTGGCATTTTGTTCAACGATTTGCCCCTAGCCGTGGAGCGCTTCGCAACCAGTAAAATATCCGACGTTGATGACCTGGGCCATATAGGCACGTTTGGCTTTCGCGGAGAAGCATTGGGCAGCATTGCTGCGGTAAGCAGGCTGGAGATACGTAGCATGGCCAGGGAGGAAGCGGAAGGTGGACTGTTGATATGTACTGGGGGCAAGGTGGAACTTCATAGGAGGATAAACACCTTTCCAGGCACCAGGGTGCAGGTTGAAGACCTCTTTTTTAATTTCCCAGCCAGAAGAAAGTTTCTTAAAAGTTCTCAAGGGGAGACACGAAGGGTTTCTTCAGTGGTTAGAGATTATGCGGTTGCCTTCCCTGATAAGGTTTTTACGTTGATGAGTGAGGATAGGGTAATTTTTTCAACGGAGGGCAATACCGAAGAGAGGACGTTCCTGGACATCCTGGATAAAATATGGCCTTCACATTGTCCCATTCAGCAGGGGAAGGTGGATTTTGTTCCTGTCAAGATAACCGCTTTTTGGCAGCCCTTGAGGGAAGGCACCAGAGTGAACCTTACCGTCTTCGTCAACGGAAGGAGAGTGCAGGACTCAGTGGTGAGGGCGGCCATATCGTCCTTTGGACAGGCTGCTTCAGGACTCTGGTTTGTGATCGTAGAGGTACCACCAGAAGACTTGGACGTGAACATACATCCTGCCAAAGCGGAGGTGCGCTTCAAAAACAGCGGAGAAATCTACAAGGCTGCCAGCAAGCTCGTAGAGGACATGCTAATGGGATCAAAACAAATGTTCTCCATACCTTTGCGGCCCTCTTCAGAAGGTAGGCCGGTTCTAGCTCAGACAGAAGATGACGGAGAAGAACCACAAAAGTGGGAAAGGGATTTGGGAGAAAATTTAGGAGGAAACGGTCCTGAAGAGGTACATGACACGGATCACGGGGAAACTTTTTTGCAGTTTGTTGATGAAGATGAACAACATGTAAGGTTTTTAGGAAGGCTTTCCAGTGGTTATCTGTTGTATGAGTATTCTACTAATTTTGTCTTACTGGACCCGCATGCATCCCACGAGAGGATACTATTTGAGTTCTTCTTGAGCAGGATAAGAGATGGCTCAAGGCAGAACATATATCCCGAATTAGAACTCCCCCCTAGTGTCTCCGAGGTTGCAAGGGAGTGGGTCAAGATCTTGGAAGAGTGGGGTTTTTCCTTCAAGGAGCGGGAGGGAGTATTGTATCTTTCTGGAGTTCCAGCGGGGATATCTGAAAAGAATTTGAGCCCCATAGGTGTTTTGAGGCTTGCTTTGGATGCTGCCGAAAAGACGGCGGGAGAGGATTTAGCGGAAGTTTTTGCAGAAGGGTTGGCCTCTGAAGCTTGTAAAGGTGCCATAAAAATAACCAAGATAATAGAGGAAAAGGAAGCTTTAGCCCTGTGGAATGAACTCTTTGCTTGCAAAAAACCTCAAGCCTGTCCTCATGGAAGACCCACTCACGTTGTCGTTACGGCAGAAGACATGGAAAGACTTTTCAGGAGGAAATGATGAATATGCGTTCTGGAAATTATTTATTGTCCATAATAGGTCCGACTGCGGTGGGTAAAACTGCTTTGAGCCTAAAGTTGGCCGAGGCTCTTGATGCTGAGATAATCTCGGTGGATTCAAGGCAGGTTTACAAGTATCTTGATATAGGAACAGATAAGGTTTCAGAGGAGATAAGAAGCAGGATCCCCCACCACCTGATCGATGTTGTGGATCCAAAGGAGGTTTTCTCCGCGGCTACTTTTGTGGAGATGACGTTGAAGGTGATCAAAGATATTAGGCAGAGGGGCAAGATACCCATCTTGGTGGGAGGGACGCCTTTTTATTATAGTGCTCTCTTTGATGGCATACTCACCGAATCTTTACCCAAGGACGAAAAGGTGAGAAAAGAACTGGAACTATTGTGGAATCAGGGATGTAAAGAAGAATTGAGGGAGAGACTTAAAAGGGTTGATCCCAAGATATATGATAAGGTGCACCCTAACGACGGCAGGCGTATAATTAGGTTCATTGAGGTCTTTATCTTGACAGGCAAACCCATGTCTTGGTGGAGTTCCTTTGCGAAAAAGCAAAAATCTCATTTTAGGCCCCTTTATTTGGGGTTGTACAGGAATAGACAGGCTCTTTATAGAGCCATTGAAGAGAGAGTGGAAAAACAGTTTTCTGAGGGTTTCGTGGAGGAAGTAGGCAGGCTACTTTCCATGGGATATGATGAAAAACTCCCTGCCATGCAGGGCTTTGGATACAAGGAGTTGGTTTTGTTCCATAGGGGGGTTCTTTCCCTTGATGAAGCCAAGCAGGGTGACATAAAGGCAACCAAGGCTTTTGCTAGGCGCCAGATGACGTGGTTTAGACGTTTTTCGCCCAGTTTGTGGTATGATGTAACGGATAGAGTGCCCTATCAAGACATAAGGCAAGTGGTAGAACGTTGGAGAACGATATTAAATTGGTAGAACCCAAAGTGATTTTAGCAGATCCTATAGGCTTTTGTTTTGGAGTTGAGAGGGCAGTGAACCTTCTAGAGGAGGCCTTAAAGGTCCACGGAAAGGTTTACTGTATTGGCAGTCCCATACACAACCCACAGGAAACTGCGAGATTGGAAAATAAAGGCCTTGTAGTTGTGGATTCGGGGGAAGAGATCCCCAATGGGTCTGCCGTGTTCGTGAGAGCCCATGGGTTGCCTGAAGGAGATAGAAGAGAGCTTTTGAATCGAGGCCACTCGTTAATAGATGGAACGTGTCCTTTCGTCTTCAAGGCTCAAAAGAAGGCCTCCTTCCTCATTTCTCAAGGATACAGGGTGCTTATTTTGGGAGATAAGGATCATCCAGAGGTCAAGGCCATAACCCAGCACTTAGGCGAACGTAGTAGTGTAGTGCTTCCAGGAGAGCCACTGCCTGAGGAAGTGTCCGGGGGCAAGGTTGGTATAATCTCCCAAACTACACAGAGGCTGGAAGATCTAGCCAATTTGGTTCAGCTTGTGGTCCCAAAGGCGAGCGAGCTCAGAGTCTACAACACCATATGTGGGGCTACTGAGGCCAGGCAGAAAGCTGTAGCTGAACTGGCCGGAATAACTGACGGTGTTGTGGTTATCGGGGGGAAAAATAGTGCCAATACCAGAAAATTGTTTGAAATAGCCCTGGAAAGGAATAACCAGGCTATTTGGATAGAAGAGGCGTCGGAATTGGATTGGAGGTGGTTGGAAGGTAAGAGTATCATAGGAGTTGCCGCTGGAGCCAGCACTCCAGATTGGCTTATCGACGATTTTTTAAAGCTGCTGGGCAAAGCGAAGGGTGTAGTCAAGGAGGATGGAAGGTAAATGTTGATGGACGAAAACAAACAAAATAAGGAAAATTTCGAAATGAGCAATAACAAGCCCCAAGACACTCAGGCACCAAAGCCTCAAGAAAACGAGGAAACGATGGAAAACATCTTTGAACAGTACATTGCAGACGACATACGCCGTGGGAAAGTCGTTGAAGGTGTGATAGTAGATGCTACCGATGGAGGGTGGCTGGTCGATGTAGGTTTTAAGGTAGAAGGTTTTCTGCCTAAAAACGAGTGGAGCCAGGGTATTTTGGTAGAGGAGAAAGAAACGCCACAGAAGGGGGAGACAGTGACTGTAAAGGTTGTCTCCATAAAGCACGGAGAAGAATCTCAGCTCATAGTGAGCCGGTGGCGCTGTGAGTTTGACCGTCGTTGGAACGAGTTGGAGAAACATCTTGAACAAAGCGACATAGTTACGGTAAAGGGGCTCCGCAAGGTCAAAGGAGGACTTATCGTAGATTGTCTAGGTTTGGAAGGTTTTATTCCTATTTCCCATACATCTGAAGAAGGCAAAAGCGTAAACCTTTCCAAGTTGGTTGGCGGGACCTTCGATGCTAAAGTCATAGAGAAGGACCGCAGGAAACGCAGGCTTGTCCTTTCGAGGAGGGTAATATTGGAAGAGGAAAGGTCCAAGCTTCTAGATGAATTCTATGGAAAGGTTTCCGAGGGAGATGTGGTGGAAGGTACGGTTTCAACGGTAACCTCCTTCGGAGCTTTTGTTGATTTAGGACCTATAGAAGGACTAATCCACAATAGCGAGCTATCTTGGCAGAAAAACGTAAATCCAAGGGATGTGGTCTCCAAGGGAGACAAGGTGTCTGTCAAGGTGATTGGAATAGATAGGGAGAAAAATAAAATTTCTCTGAGTTTGAAACAACTGCAACCGGATCCCTGGGAAAGTGCCAAGGAAAAACTTTCCGTGGGAGACATAGTAAAGGGAACGGTAACGAACGTGATGGATTTTGGCGTGTTCGTCGAGGTTTTGCCAGGGGTCGAGGGCCTTATCCATATCGGTGACCTGAGCTGGCACAGGATCAAACATCCAAAGGAAGTCGTCAAAAAGGGCCAGACCATAGAAGTCCAAGTTCTTTCTCTGGATTGGGAGAACAAGAGAATAGGCTTAGGTTTGAAACAGCTTCATGACCCGTGGAAAAACATAGAAGAAAGATATCAAGTCAACCAGGATTACCCAGTAAAGGTCGTCAGGCTTACCGATTTTGGTGCCTTCGTAGAATTAGAGCAAGGTGTTGAAGGGCTGATACACGTCTCCCAAATCGCTAGAAAGAGGGTAGAAAAGCCCTCGGACGTTCTGTCAATAGGCCAAGAGGTTCAAGCAAGGCTTGTGGACATGAGGCCTCAGGAGAGAAGAATCAGATTAAGCATTGCGGCCATAGAAGAGGAGAAGTATAGAAAACAAAGGGAAGAGGAAAAGAAGCAGCGTATGGCAGAGCAAGCTAAAAGTAAGCCTCAATTTGCTTCAGATGAAGACAATGTCTCTGTTACCATAGGCGATATCTTGGGAGATTTTTTAAAGTAAGAGAACACTCCGAGTTTGTGCCCGGGCCCTAAATAGGGGCCCGGGTACAAGTGAAAGGAGAAAAAAGATGACCACCTTAAAGGTACGAATCTATCCCGATCCTATTTTGCGTAAGGAAGCTGCTCCCGTGGAAGTCTTCGACGGAGAGCTGGAGAAGTTCATAAAGGAAATGTTTGATGTCATGAGGAAAGAGGACGGCGTTGGGTTGGCCGCTCCTCAGGTAGGTGTGAGCAAGCAGATAGCCGTAGTGTCCTATGGAGGACAAGACTACGTTTTGATAAACCCCAAAGTGCTGGAATCGTCAGGTAGTGAACGCCGTGAGGAAGGATGTTTGAGCGTCCCTGGAATATACGAAGAAGTGGAGCGCCCTTATCGTGTAGTGGTGGAGGCCTGCAATGAAAAGGGAAAGGTGGAAAGGATAGCCGCTGAGGGGTTTCTGGCCAGGGCCTTTCTTCACGAAATTGACCACTTGCGAGGAAAACTTTTCATAGATTATCTTTCGGTTTTAAAGAGGCAGATAATAAAGAAAAAAATGCGCAAACACTGGAAGGAGTGACCTTGTTGGCTTTTTGGTTTATGGGGTCAGGAGGTTTTGCGGCTAGATGTCTGGACCAAATAGTTGGGAGTGTGCCGATCAGTCTGGTAGTGACCAATGTTCCATCTAAGGCAGGAAGAGGCCTGAAAGAGAGGCCAACACCGGTTGATATCTTAGCAAGCAGTTTAAAGTTGAATGTCCACAGAACCAGCAACCTTTCGAAAGATGAACTTCTTATAGCCCTTTTGAAAGACCACTCTCCAGAGGGCATATTTGTAATAGATTTCGGTCATATAGTAGATGAACCATACCTTTCTTGGGGTAAAGTAGGTTGCTTCAACGTGCATCCTTCTTTGTTGCCCCGGTATCGGGGAGCTGCTCCAGTCCAAAGGGCCATAATGAATGGAGACAGAAGGTCCGGTATAACTGTCTTCAAGTTGGTCAAAAAGATGGATGCCGGGCCCATATTATTGCAGGAAGAGGTTGAAATCCCCATTAACGCCACGGCAGGGGAAATGTTGGAATTCATGGCAGTTAAAGGTGGCAAAATATTGCTGGATGCTCTACAATTATTCTTGGAGGGTAAGATAGTACCGAAGGAACAGAAGGAAGAAGAGGCGACATATGCGCCGAAGATAGATAAAGCCGAGAGTAAGTTGAGCTGGGACCTACCTTCCGAGAAATTCCATAACATAGTGAGAGCTTTGAATCCGAATCCTGGAGCATATTTGATGTACAGGGGAAAGAGGTTAAAGATTTGGAAGACCTTGATGGCGAATGCTGTTGAGGGTGCACCGGGGCAGGTCGTGGCACTTGATAAGGGTTTCCCTGTGGTCTCTTGCGGAGAAGGTGCTGTGACATTGATGGAGGTCCAAATGGAAGGCAGAAAACGTCAAGATGGAGCATCTTGGTTTTTGGGGGCAGGTTTAAAGGAAGGGGATATGATTCTTTGATTATCAGAGAAGATATAGTAAAGGACTTAGTGGCGAAGTATCCATGGCCAAAGGCCATAGCGGTAACTGGGGCGTTGGGTTCGGGCAAGACCGAGTGGGTTTTGAATCTGGCCTTTGCGCTAAAAGCAACAGCAGTTCCAGTCACAGTAGCCGACGTAGACATAATAAATCCATATTTTTGTGTGAGGCAGATTCAGACACGTTTGGAGGAAGAGGGCCTTACTATAATAGCTCCTCCAGAGAGCGCCAAATGGTCAGATATGCCAGTCTTATCACCCAAAGTAGGATGGGCTTTAAAGGATCCAGAAGGGAAGCTTTTGATGGACATTGGCGGAGATGCCATAGGAGTAAGGGCATTGAAACAGTTCTCTGACCTTTTGGAAGATGTAGGATATATGTTGATGCTTATAGTTAATACCTTTCGTCCTCAAACTTCCGATACTCAAGGCATTGCCGACATGATAAGGCGGATGGAATCCATAAGCTCCTTGAAGATAAAAGCTTTGGTCGCAAATTGCCACTTGATGGAGGAGACCACTGTTGATGAGTTGGTACATGGAATAAATAAGGCCCGGGAAGCATCGAAGGAACTTTCTCTTCCCTTACTTTATGCCACAGTGCCTCCGAGCCTTCACTCCGAGATGGACAGGATTTCAAGTGTCATAGATGTTCCTCTTTGGCCCCTTGAGCGCAGAATGATGCTGCCGTGGGAGGAAGATTACATGTGGACTAGGCAATAAGATACTGGGCCTGTAAGGCTGGTAGGACTTGATTAGGCGGAGCAGAGGAAAATATTTGGGAGAAAGGTGGGTGTGGTAATGGCAAAAGGTCGCATTGAGGTTTTTGAGGAATACTGTAAAAGTTGCGGGCTTTGTGTGGCGGCCTGTCCAATGAAGGTTTTGCGCATATCCGATAAGATCAACAGCAAGGGGTACAGACCTGTAGAACAGTTCAAAGAAGGCTGCATTGCCTGCAAGATGTGCGCTACGACATGTCCAGATGCTGCTATAGAAGTTTACAAGATTGAAGATAGTCAATAGGCCTCCGGAGGTGAACCATATGGCTAGGGTTTTGATGAAGGGAACAGAGGCTATAGCTGAAGCTGCCATACAGGCAGGTTGTAAGTACTTTTTTGGTTATCCTATAACTCCCCAGAACGAAATTCCTGAGTACATGTCCGCAAAGCTGCCTAAAATAGGGGGAGCGTATGTTCAGGCAGAAAGCGAAGTTGCGGCAATAAACATGGTGATGGGTGGAGGAGCTACAGGTACAAAGGTGATGACGTCCTCTTCCAGCCCGGGGATCTCTCTTATGTCCGAGGGATTGAGCTACATCGCTGGATGTGAGATTCCGGCCGTCATAGTGAACGTGATGAGAGCAGGTCCAGGTTTAGGCGGCATTCTACCCGCCCAGGGTGATTACTTCCAGGCAACCAAAGGCGGTGGAAACGGCGACTATAGGTTATTGGTGCTTGCTCCCAGCACACTACAAGAAGCAGTGGACTTGACCCAGTTGGCTTTCGATTTGGCCTTCAAGTATAGGAACCCGGTGATGATACTTGCGGACGGTTTCATGGGGCAAATGATGGAGGCCGTAGAAATCAATGAGTACAAAGGGCAGGAGTTCGATGTGGTCCCATGGGCTTTGGGAAACATGGAAAAACGAGGAAAGAGGACCATTCTTAAAAGCTTACACCTTAACCCAGAAGACCTGGAAAAGCACAATTTTAAACTTAATGAGAAATATAAAAGAATGCAGGAAGAGGAAGTTAGATACGAGGAATTTCATGCTGAAGACGCGGAGGTTTTGATTGTGGCTTTTGGAACCACAGCACGTATAGCCAAGTCCGCCATACTCAACCTCCGAAAAGAGGGCAAGAAAGTCGGGATGATAAGGCCCATTACTCTTTTCCCGTTCCCCTATGATGCGGTAAAAGAAAAGTCAGACAAGGCCAAACACGTCCTTGTGATAGAAATGAACATGGGGCAAATGCTAGAGGACGTGAAACTCGCGGTTGGAGAGAGAGCTCCGATCTCTTTCTTTGGGCACGCCGGTGGTATAGCTCACTCGGTGCAGGAAATAGAGGACAAAATAAGGGAAATCCTCTAATAGAGGGGGTTAAATCATGAAAGAGACCAAAGTATACGAACGCCCAAAAAGCTGGAAAAAGGATGTCCACACTCATTATTGTCCTGGTTGCGGCCATGGCATAACCCACAGGATCCTTTGTGAGGTCATAGATGAGCTTGGAATTCAAGAAAAAACCATAGGCATTGCACCTGTGGGGTGTGCAGCGCTGATGTATGACTATATCGATGTAGACTTTTGCGAAGCTCCCCACGGCAGGGCACCGGCCCTTGCTACAGGCCTAAAGAGGACTAGGCCAGACCAGATAGTGTTTACATACCAGGGAGATGGAGATCTAGCGTCCATTGGGACTGCAGAGATCGTTCATCTGGCCAACAGGGGAGAAAAAGTTACCACGATATTTATAAACAACGCCATCTACGGCATGACAGGAGGACAGATGGCCCCTACGACCCTCATAGGGCAACGAGCCACTACATGTCCAGAAGGTAGGGACCCGAACCTCACAGGCTATCCTATTAAGGTGTGTGAGCTTTTGGCTACGCTAAAAACCCCTGCGTACATTGCAAGGGTAAGTGTAGCCCAACCTAAATACATAATTGAGGCCAAGAAAGCAATAAAGAAGGCTTTCGAGTATCAAATAAGCGGCAAGGGATATTCCTTTGTGGAGGTTCTCTCTAACTGTCCCACCAACTGGGGTATGCAACCAGTTAAGGCTTTTGAATGGACAGTAAGTGCCATGATGCCATATTACCCTCTGGGTGTTTTCAAGGATTTTGACAAGGAGGCTGAATAATATGGGAGGCTTCTACAGGAGTTTGATCGCGGCTGGTTTTGGTGGTCAGGGCATCATGGTTTTGGGGCAATTGGTAGCTTATACGGCAATTAACGAAGGCCGTCACGTAACGTGGATTCCTTCTTATGGCCCTGAAATGAGGGGCGGGACGGCAAATTGCGGAGTGGTGGTAAGCGATGAGGAGATAGCCTCTCCTGTCGTTGCAGAGGCCGACGTGGCAGTGATAATGAACAACCCTTCCTTGGAGAAATTCAAGGATAAGGTGAAGCCGGGGGGGCTGCTCATTTATAATTCTGACCTAGTGAATTATGCTGACCCACGTACGGATATAACGGTTTTGCCAGTGCCAGCACACAGTGTCGCCCTTTCGCTAGGAAGCGAGAAAGTCTCAAATATCGTTGTATTAGGAGCCTTGGTGGAAGCGAGCGATATTGTTTCCAAGGATGTCTGTTTGGAGACTTTGAAGGAGAAACTTGGTAAGAGAAAGCCGGAGTTTTTGCCGATGAACCTAGAAGCCTATAAAAAGGGCCAAGAAATAGCAAGGGAATATTTGTCCAAAGGTAAGGAGTAAAAAGTGAGCGGACACTCTATGCAAGAAGAAAGAATTTACACTAACAAGGTATATGAAGGACGCATCGTCAACCTAAGGGTTGACGGTGTGCTCCTTCCTTCTGGTAGAAAAACCCTTAGGGAAGTGGTGGAGCATGCTCCAGCGGTAGGTATATTAGCCGTAACGGAGGACGAGAAAATCGTTTTGGTGCGGCAATATAGATACGCCGTTGGAGAATGTTTGGTGGAAGTACCTGCAGGCATAGTGGAAGCAGGGGAAGCTCCAGAGGCTACTGCCGAAAGAGAGCTAATGGAGGAAACGGGCTACAAGCCCGGAAAACTCGTGGAAATATGTCGAGTATACCCATCGCCGGGGTTCAGTAACGAGATCATCATATTGTTCTTGGCCACTGAACTTGTGGAAGAATCTTTGGAGCAGGATGATGACGAGAATATAGAAGTTGCCCTCTTCACAAAAGAAGAGATTATGGAGATGATCGAAAAGGGGAAAATAAAAGACAGCAAAACCCTTTTGGCCATCTTTTGGTATTTGAACTGTCAAAAGTAACGAACGAAAGAGGTGTTAAACCTCAGATGCCAACCCAAAAGGACTCATCCCTTCTTGAAGGTTTCTTGAAATATCTAAGGTACGAACGAGGGTGTAGTGAAAACACCCTGAAAGCTTATGAACGAGACATAAAAAGGTGGTTCGACTACTGCGAGAAAAAGGGGCTTTCGGGTTTTCTTCCATCGCACGACGCAGCCCGTGATTTCTTGAGACACTTAAAAAAAATGAATTTAAGCCGATCAACCATTCAGCGGCATGCAGCGACGTTGAGATCCTGGGGAAGCTATCTCTTCTACGAGGGCCTATCGGATGCCTCAGACTTCAAGGTTCCTCTTCCCCCTCGTGGCAAGGTATTGCCACAGATACTAAGCGAGGGGGAGATTCTGAGGATAATAGATGCTTGCTCTGGAGGAACCCCCTTGGGCCTTAGGGATAGAGCTATGTTACAGGTTGCATACGGGTGCGGATTGAGGGCCAGTGAGGTTACATCCCTTAAGGTAAATGACGTGGATTTTCAGTCCCGCTCCGTAAGACCTTTAGGCAAGGGCATGAAAGAGAGAGTCGTCCCGCTGTTGGGAGAGGTTGCGGAGACCCTTAAGGCATATATGTCCCAAGCTAGACCTATGTTGGATAAAGCTATGTCTGAGTTTGTCTTTTTGTCCAAAAATGGTAATCCCCTTAGAAGGGAAGATTTCTGGAAAATTGTCCAAAAAAGAGGCAAAGCTGCAGGTATTTCCTCCGCAAGATTACACCCCCATGTTTTGCGCCACTCCTTTGCTACCCACCTGCTTAGGAGAGGAATGGATCTAAGGACGCTGCAAGAACTTTTGGGGCACGCTTCTATTGGGACCACGGAGAAGTATACACACTTTGACCTTGAGCTTAGGGATATATATGATAAAACCCATCCCAGAGCGTGAGCCGAAGAAAAAGGAGGAGAATGGCTATGTCGACTTTTGAGAAAGTTCAGGTGGCGAAGGAGTATTTAAAGAGCAAGATAAAAGAGGTCCCTAAATATGTAATTGTCCTTGGTTCGGGACTTGGTAGCTTTGTGGAATGTCTGGAAGAGGTTATAGAGATAAAGTACGAAGAGATACCTGGCTGGCCTATCTCCACAGCTCCAGGTCATGCAGGTGCATTGATTTATGGGAAAAAGGAAAAAGTGCCTGTGCTTGTGATGAAGGGAAGAGTCCATTATTACGAAGGCTATTCAATGGAGGATGTTGTATTTCCTGTAAGGGTTTTCGGGGCCATGGGAGTGAAATACTACATAGCCACTAATGCATCGGGAGGAATAAATAGAATGCTTTCCCCCGGAGATATTGTCTTGGTGGAGGATCATATAAATTTCCTTGGAGATAATCCCTTAAGGGGCAGGAATATAGATAAGTGGGGTCCAAGGTTCCCCGACATGACGGAAGCCTACGATCGCAGGGTGATGGCATTGGCGGAAAAATGTGCCCACGACGTAGGGGAGAAACTTAAAAAAGGCGTATATATAGCATTTACTGGTCCGTCTTTCGAGACGCCAGCGGAGATAAGGATGGCAGAGATCATGGGCGCTGATGTGGTAGGTATGTCCACTGTCCCAGAGGTAATAACGGCCCGCCATATGGGCATGAGGGTTTGTGTTTTCTCCTGTGTTGCAAACTATGCTGCAGGAATAACTGATTCTCCTCTTTGCCATGAAGAAGTGTTGGAGGCCATGGAGAAGACAGCGGGTAGATTGAACGCGATCTTGGAGAGGCTTATAACATCCTTGGAGGAGGAAGATGCTTGATATTTTAGCCTTTATAGAGCAAAAAAGAGACGGTAAAGTGCATGATTCGATACAGATAGAGAATTTCGTTCGCGGTTGCATGGATGGTAGTGTGCCTGATTATCAGATAGCTGCCTGGCTAATGGCAGTCTATTTCAGATCTTTGAATTCTGAAGAGCTTATATCTTTCACCAGAGCCCTTGCAGACTCGGGTGATAAGATAGTTTTTCCAGAAGATATGGTGGTTTTGGACAAGCATAGCACTGGAGGCGTGGGAGACAAGACTACCCTGATTGTGATTCCCATAGTTTCCTCTCTAGGCGTGCCTATAGCCAAGCTAAGCGGCAGGGGACTCGGTTTTACGGGGGGGACTATAGATAAACTTTCGTCCATACCTGGTATCTCTTTGCAGCTAGAGGCCAGGGAGTTTATCAACCAGGTGATGGAAATAGGGTGTGCCATAAGTGGCCATTCAAAAGCCCTTGCACCAGCGGAAGGTTTCTTTTATGCGTTGCGTGATGTTACTGGGACTGTGCCTTCTATTCCCTTGATAGCAAGTAGTATAGTGAGCAAGAAGCTTGCAGGGGGAGCTAACCGCTTTGTTTTCGATGTGAAGTTTGGCAATGGGGCTTTCATGAAGAAAAAGGACGAATCCATAGCTCTGGCTGAGACCTTAGTGGGTTTGGCCAAGGCCTTTGACAAGAAAGCCCTAGCTCTTTTGACCAACATGAACGCTCCATTGGGAAGATGGGTGGGCAATAGTGCGGAAGTACAGGAAGCTTTGGATGTATTAAGAGGTGATGGCCCACAGGATACAAGGAACCTTTGTTTAAGTTTATCGGCTGCCATGTTATTAATAGCTGACCGGGTTAAAACAATGGAAGAGGGAATTGCTTGTGCCCAAAAGGCCATAGAAAGTGGCAAGGCTTTGAGGCAATTCAAGAAGCTAATAGAATTTCAAAAAGGAAGGTTGAGCGACGCAGTTTTAGCGGGGGAAGAGATGATGCCCCTTGCTGGCAAGATAGCGGAAGTCAAATCAGATCGAGAAGGCTATATTACTGCGTGTAATGCTTTAAACGTGGGGTTGGCTTTAAGGAAGCTTGGTGGGGGACGTATGAAAAAGGGGGAGAATATAGACCTTACGGTCGCCATTGAACTTCTCAAAAAGACGAAAGATCATGTTGATGCGAAGGAACCTATGGCGCGAATTTATTTCAACAATGAAAACTCATTGGAGGAAGCGCTAAACTTGATAAGAGATGCCTTTGTCGTAGGAGAGGCTCCACCTTCTAGTGAATTGTTGGTGGAAAGGATAATAGGAATAGATTAAGAAAATAAATTTTAAAACTAGGGGAATTTTGTCTTATGACGAGTCCTGGCTCCAAAAATAAAGAACTTACGCTGTCTAAAGAAGACATATTTTTTGTCAAAAGCATAGCCAAAAGCCTTATAAGTCCCCACTCTCCTGACTTTGACGATTTGGTCCAGGAGGGGAGCATTGCTTTCTTGCGGGCTTTAGCCACATACGACGAGAATAAGGCGTCCTTTCGAACTTATGCTTCTAGATGCGTAAAAAACGCTATGCTTGATTATCTTAGAAAGAAAACCAGGCTTAATATGAGAGAATTGGCGGAGACTTGGGAGTACTATCCATTGAAGGAGCCAGATGATATCTTAGATTTGAAGATAGAGCTGGAGGCGCTCAAGGAAAAGCTTACTGACACTGAACGGAAGGCGCTTGATGCAGTGTTGTTGTGCGGCTCTATAAAGAATGCATCCTCTCATCTTAATTGGCATCCCAAGAAGTTGGAAAACGCCATTACCAGGGTAAAGAAAAAAGCTCAAAGAGCCTAAAATAATTTGTGAAGCTCATATAGACAGGCCGATGGATAACTATTAAAATTGACCAGGCGAGGAGGCGAACGGTGACTGGTGTTGCCCACGGGCTTCAAACCCGTTGAGAGTCTGTAAAGCAGGCTCTGGTGGGTTCGATTCCCACACGCCTCCGCCATTTTATTGGCCAGAACTATCCTTTTAGCAGAAGATAGGGGAAACGCCTCGCCTTTTGAGTCGCTTCCCCTGTTTTTTTATGGGTAGGAGCGACCCCTTCCCTTGAAACTTGTCGTTCAGTAAATGAGAATGTAAACTAGAGTTAGTTTAATGCACAAAATTGAAATATCTCTAAAGAAGAATGGAGAGGATGCTAATGCTGCGAGATTTCAAACTTAAGGGGTTTTCCTACCCTCTCACTCCAAAAGGTATTTCCTCGGTTATTCCCTCTTTTCCTTGGCATTACGGTACAGAGTATCTAAACATATTATTCAGAGCGGATCCTTCGGTAGTTAGGGAGTTTTTGCCTGAACCTTTGGAGTTAGGACCTGACCCAGGACTGTGTTATGCAGCGTTCAGCAAGTGGTGGTCTGTGTCGGAAGAGGCCAAGGACATGCCGAGCATCAATCCTGAGCGAACCCAGTACAGGGAAGCCGCCATATGGGCAAGCTGCAGTTTCAAGGGTAATCCTGGGCAAATTTGTCTTTTCGTTTGGGTCGACAATGATTTCACCATGGCAAGGGGCTGGTTTATGGGGTTTCCTAAAAAATTGGGACAGGTCTATATAACGGAATACCACGATCTGAATCCTGCCATGCCCCATAAGAAAGAGGGGACGGTGTTTAAGGGAATAGCGAGTGCAAACGGTGAGAGATTGATGGAAGGGACTATAACGCTGGAGAGTAGGATAAACCCATCAGACCTTCCTTATGTTATGACCTCGCCTCTTTATCATATAAGGCACTTCCCGAATATCACGAACCCAAATGAAGCACCATCAGTATTGGAGTTGGTGAAATTAAAAGCTGAGAACAAAAGGTTAGGAAAGGACATTTGGAAGGGCAGCGGAACGCTCAAGTTTTATGAATCGGAGATAGAGGAGCATTTCTTGCTCAGGCCAAAGGAAGTGTTGGATGCTTACATGTTTTCTTCAGGTTATACCTTTCCAGGGGGTGAAGTTCTTTATAGTTGGGTTTGAAATAGGGCAAGAAACTTATTTAAAGTGAGAGGAAAAAGTTGTATAATCGCATAAGACCCTTAAATAAAATATCAAATGGGAATAATTGTAAGGGAAAAATAGGACAGGAGGCTGAGGTTATGCTAAGAAAAGTAATGTTGTGTTTTGCTATTGCATGTTTGGTTTTTGGGTCAGCTGTTGCCTACGCAGGTGAGGGAATACCGGAGGAGGACCTAGTGGCAGGTTTCGTATATATAGGTCCTATAGGAGACGGTGGGTGGACTTATATGCATGATCTCGGACGCTTGGAAATGGAAAAGGCATATCCCAAGATGAAGACCTTTTTTGCTGAATCGGTACCTGAAGGCCCTGACTCGGCAAGGGTGATGGAAACCTTTGTGCGAAACGGTGCTCAGCTTGTTTTCGCGACCTCTTTTGGCTACATGGATTTTGTGCAGGAGGTAGCCAAGAAGTATCCAAAAGTGAAGTTTATGCATTGTTCTGGATACAAACGGGCGGAGAATGTTGGGACCTATTTTGGCAGAATGTATCAAGCCAGGTACCTTTCCGGTATAGTGGCTGGAAAGGCGACCAAGTCCAACGTAATCGGGTATGTGGCGGCTAACCCGATACCAGAGGTAATAAGGGGTATAAACGCCTTTACCTTAGGTGTCAGGAAGGTAAATCCCCAGGCAAAGGTGAAGGTCGTGTGGTTGTTCTCATGGTTTGACCCGGGCAAGGAGAAAGAAGCTACTCTGGCACTAATAGATTCTGGAGCTGACGTTATAGCTATGCATGCTGATTCCGGTGCTGCTCCTCAGGCTGCCGAAGAGGCTGGTGTTTATGTCATAGGTTATAATAACGACATGAGCAAGTATGCTCCTACAAAACATCTTACTGCGCCGGTGTGGGACTGGGGTAAAGTTTACACCTATGTAGCAGGACAAGTAATAAAGGGAACCTGGAAATCAGAGGATATATGGTGGGGGCTCAAGGAAGGATTAGTTGACCTTGCGCCTTTCGGGAAAGAAGTTCCCGAATCGGTGAAAGAAATGGTAAAAGCTGAGAAGGACGCTATAATAAACGGGAAACATGTTTTCGTCGGACCCATAAAGAACCAGAAGGGCGAAGTAGTGGTAAAAGATGGCGTTGCCATGACTGATGAAGAGTTGCTTGGGATGAACTGGTTCGTTGAGGGAGTAGAAGGAGATGTGCCCAATTAATAGCCTGTCATTTTGCGAATAAAAAATTTCGAAGGGGCGCATTTGCGCCCCTCGAGTTTGTAGTCACGTCTTCCTATCATGTTGTAGATCGGGGTTGGTTAGGGTGTCTTTGGAGAGCGAATTGAAAGCAAATCCGATTCCCCTGGTGGAGATGAAAGGTATCACCAAAGGGTTCTATGGAATAAGAGCTAACGACGAAGTGGACTTCGACGTAAGACCAGGGGAAATTCATACTCTCTTGGGTGAAAATGGAGCAGGGAAATCCACCCTTATGAATATCTTGTGTGGATTGTATACCCCCGAGCGGGGGACGATAAAAGTAAATGGTAAGAGGTTCATCTTTAGGTCACCTAAAGATGCCATAAATGCAGGCATAGGAATGCTGCATCAGCATTTTAAGCTTGTTCCTGTCATGACGGTTTGGGAAAATGTAGCCTTAGGAGATGAGGGGCTTCCTCAAATATTACCTAAAAATCAAATTATAGAGAAAATAAAGGAATTATCGGATCTTTATGGACTGAAGGTAAACCCAACGGCTTTCGTGTGGCAGCTTAGCATAGGGGAACAGCAAAGGGTTGCAATAGTAAAGCTTCTCTACAGGCAAGCGAGGATACTCATCTTGGATGAGCCCACTGCTGTTTTGACACCCCAAGAGTCAAAGCACCTCTTCAAGGTGATTAAGAGGATGGCAGAAGAGGGACACGGAATAGTCTTTATTTCTCATAAACTCGACGAAGTTCTAGAGATATCCGACAGGATAACGGTCTTGAGAAAAGGGAGAAACGTAGGAACGGTAGACAAAAGTGAGGCATCCAAGGAGAAACTTGCTGAGTTGATGATTGGCAAGAAAGTGGCCTTTATTATAAACAAACCTATACAAAACCCAGGCAAAAATGTTCTTGAGGTAAAGGATATAAAGGTCCTAGGGGATAGAGGAAGGCTAAAAGTAGACGGCATAAGCTTTAATTTGAAGCAGAAGGAGATATTAGGAATAGCAGGAGTTTCAGGAAATGGGCAGGAAGAATTGGCAGAAGTTTTGACAGGGCTCAGGAAACCCGTTGGTGGTAAGGTTTTTGTAGACGGCGATGATGTTACCGGAGGAAACCCAAGAGACTTCATGAAGAGAAGGGTAAGCTACATACCAGCGGACAGGAAGGGTACAGGCCTTGTCGCAAATATGAATTTGAGAGAAAATGTTGCCCTTAGGAAGTATTGGAAGTCGGAATACACGAAGTTCAAGTTTTTTATAAATTGGGAGAGGATAGCAGGTCATACTGGCAGACTAGTGGAAAGGTTCAATGTGGCTAATCCCAGTTTGAGCTATCCAGTTAGGCTGCTATCTGGCGGCAACATGCAAAAATTGATGCTGGCTAGGGAACTTTCAGATAATCCCAGGGTAATAGTGGCTGTTCAACCTACTTGGGGATTGGATATAGGGGCAACCCACTATGTAAGGGAAGTTTTGATATCTCAGAGGGAGAAAGGCTCTGGCGTCTTGTTGATCACCGATGACTTGGAAGAAATATTGGCGTTAAGCGACAGGATTGCCGTTATACATGGGGGAAAATTTGTAGGTATGGTGAATGACCCCGATAAAGTTACAGAAGAAGAGCTAGGTTTGATGATGGCAGGCACCGAACTGGAGAAGTACCCGGTGTGCGATTTGAAGGAGGATGAGCTCGAATAAATGCCTAGATTGATAATAGAACGACGTTTTAAAACACCCCTGGTTTTAAACATAATACTTCCTCTTGTCTCCATAGCGTTGGCGCTCTTGGTGTCTTCTTTTCTCCTTTTGGCTTTGGATGTATCCCCTGTGAAAGCACTAAAGGGAATAATAAATGGTGCTTTGGGCAGCTGGTACGGAGTTAGCGAGGTTTTGGTGAAGGCAACCCCCTTGATCATCTGTGGAGTCGCAGTAGCGTTGGCCTTCATGATGAAGGTATGGAACATTGGAGCGGAGGGGCAGATATATCTTGGTGCATTGGCCTCGGCCGCAGCCGTCAGGTATTTCCCGGTGAATAACATGTTGGTCATGTTGACCATCATGGCTGTGGCTGCCATACTTGCAGGAGCTTTCTGGGGAGGAATTGCCGGGTATTTAAAGGCCCGGTGGAACGTCAACGAGATAATAACCACGCTAATGCTGAATTATGTAGCAATTCATCTTGTGGACTACTTTGTGTATGGACCATGGAGAGACCCTTCAAGCCTTGGATTTCCTATGACCGCTCCCTTTCCTGATTTTGCCAGGCTTCCTACCTTTGGAGGGACTAGGGTGCACGCCTGGATTTTTTTGGCGCTGATATTAGTGGTCCTCTACAGAGTGATTATTCGCTGGACTCGATGGGGCTTTGAGATCAGGGTTATAGGAGAAAATCAGAGAGCAGCGCTGTACGCGGGTATTCCCTATATGAAGAACGTTGTATTGGTCATGGCAGTTTCTGGAGCGCTAGCTGCGTTGGCGGGTATGGGAGAGATAGCGGGCCTGCAAGGCAGGTTGCAGCATGGTTTCTCCCCTGGTTATGGGTACACGGCCATAATAGTGGCTTGGCTTGCACGTTTAAACCCATGGGGGACGGTCATTGTGTCCATTTTTATGGGCATTATCATGGTGGGAGGCGAAACCCTTCAGGTAATCATGCGGTTGCCTTTAGCCAGTGTGCAGGTTATTCAAGGCCTCATACTGCTTTTTGTGCTCGGTTCTGAGTTTTTCAGAAACTATAAAATACGGATATTGTCAGGGGATGGTCAGTGATGGATGCGCTTATCACTATTCTAGCAGCGGCAGTTAGAAGCGGTACTCCTATACTTTATGCCACTTTGGGCGAAATTCTTACGGAAAGAGCCGGGGTTTTAAATCTAGGCTTAGAAGGTTTAATGCTAATGGGAGCCCTCAGCGGTTTTTGGGTCGCCTATACGACGTCAAATGTGGTCTTTGCCATTTTTGTAGCTTTCCTTGTTGGGGCCGCGATTGCCCTAGTGCACGCTTTTTTGTGTGTGCATTTAGGGGCTAATCAGGTGGTAAGTGGCTTGGCCATAACTATGTGTGGCACTGGCGCAAGTTCCCTATTGGGAAGAGGCCTGGTGGGAGAAACAATCAAAGGAATAGGGGGGGTGCCCATCCCTGGTTTATCTAAAATACCTATCATAGGTCCCGTCTTGTTTAATCACGACCCTCTGGTGTATTTGTCGTATTTGCTTGTCATCGGCATGGGGTGGTTTTTGTATTCCACCAAGGCTGGCTTGAAGTTGAGAGCTGTTGGAGAAGCACCTGAGGTTGTAGACTCTGTGGGATTAGATCCTGTCAAACTTAGATATCTGTACACCATATTGGGTGGAGGACTTGCCGCTGTTGGTGGAGCATACTTATCCCTAGTCTATACCAAGATGTGGGGAGAACACATGACTGCAGGGAGAGGCTGGATAGCTGTCGCCTTGGTTATTTTTGCGGTATGGCATCCTGCCAGGGCGGCTTTGGGCGCTTATTTGTTTGGAGGAGTTGGCGCCTTACAGTTGAGGATGCAGGCCGCTGGTACGAGCATACCAGCGCCGCTGCTTCTCATGCTGCCTTATCTTCTAACTATTTTGGTCCTTCTTGGAATATCCATAAAAAAGGGGAAGGGGATCTTCTTAGGAGCCCCTTCAGCCCTTGGTGTGCCTTATCAGAGGGAAGAACGAACATAAATTTGGGTTATTTCTGAGAGACTATGGGTTTTATGTAGTGATATTGAGGTTCTGAATCCCATGGAAAAAGGATCCATGTGTCCTGACTGACCTCAGTTATAAACGTGTCCACTTCCGGTCTGCCGTCGGGCTTTGCATAAACTGTTGCGAAGTGGGCACCAGGAATCATTTTCCGAACTACTCTAGCGGTGGATCCTGTGTCCACCAAATCGTCAATTATCAGTATCCTTTCTTTTTCATCGCGCTTTATTTCTTTTAGTATTCTAGTCTCCCCTTGGGTTCTCAGGGTGTAGCTGGAGATGCATACGGTGTCGACAAAGCGAATCTCCAGCTCCCTGGCAATTATCGCAGCTGGAACCAGCCCACCTCTTGCAACAGCCACAATTTTATCCCAGGTGCCTAGATCTAGTAACCTCCATGCGAGGGCTTTGCAATCTTGATGCAACTGCTGCCATGACACAGGGTAAACTTTCTTGTATTTTTCTTCGCTATTTGTCATGAGGGCACCTCCTCCGGGATTTTATCTAGTGTAAAGCCCTTTTCCATCTCGTTCCGCTTGGGGTATCTTCTAAAACAATGCCCATGGACGAAAGCTTGTCTCTTATTTCGTCCGCTTTGGCAAAGTTTCTTTGTTTCCTTGCCTCCTCCCTTTCCCTTATTAGTTCATTTATGAGCTCTTCATTCAGCTCTGTTGATTCGTTTTCGGCTTTCAGTGTGTTGTTGATATCAATTATTCCCAATATCTCGTCAGCGTATCTCATCAAAGCCTTGGCGCTGTCGATAAAATTCTTGTCGAAGTTGTTTCCCTTCAATACTTGGTTTACTATCTTTACAGCTTCGAAGAGGACTCCTATGGCACCTGCGGTATTGAAATCATCCTTTAAGTTGGAATCGAATTTTTCCTTCAGGGAATTTATTGTTTCTGTTTCTCCCATTGAGGTGCCGCTATCGTAGCAGCGTTCTTCGGCATTGAGCAGCTCATTCCAGCAGTTGCGTATTCTTTCTGCTCCTTTTGCCGAATTAATCAGGTTTTCAACAGAGAAATTCAGGGGGGTTCTGTAGTGGGCACTGAGCATGAACAATCTGATGGCTACAGGATGAAACTTTTTTCTGGCTTCTCTGGCTGTTAGGAAGTTTCCTAAGGATTTGGACATTTTTTCAGCGTTTATCATCAAGTATCCGTTGTGCATCCAGTATTTAACGAAAGGCTTACCTGTAGCTGCTTCCGCTTGGGCTATTTCGTTCTCATGATGGGGGAACACCAGGTCGCTTCCCCCTGTATGAATATCTATGGTCTCTCCAAGATATTTGATGGCCATGGCACTGCATTCTATGTGCCATCCAGGCCTTCCTTCGCCCCACGGGCTAGGCCACGATGGTTCTCCGGGTTTTTTCGCCTTCCATAAAGCGAAGTCCAAAGGGTGTTTTTTATTAGGGTTTATCTCTACTCTGGCCCCAGATTGAAGTTCTTCAAGGGTTTGTTTGGAGAGCTTCCCATATTCGGGATAGCTTTGAACATCGAAATAGACATCTCCGTTCACCACATATGCGTGGCCATTTTTCATTATCTTTTCTATGAGAGAAATTATTTCGTCTATGTGTTCCGTTGCTCTGGGCGCTACTGTAGGCCTTTTAATTCCCAAGGCATCGGCGTCTTCATAGTAGGCTTCTATGAACTTTTCTGCTAATTGAGGCACGGTGATGCCCAGTTCCTTTGCCCTATTTATCATTTTGTCATCTATGTCGGTGAAGTTTTGCACAAAAGTCACTTCGTATCCTTGGGCCTCGAGAAATCGGCGAAAGGCGTCGAAAACTATGAAAGGTCTAGCGTTGCCTATGTGGAAGTAATCATATACGGTAGGGCCACAAGTGTAGATGCCTACCTTGCCTTTTTTTTGGGTAACTAAGGGCTCTTTCGTTCTAGTTAAATCGTTATATATAGTGATGGTTTCCAATTATAACACCTCCAATTAAAGGAAAAAGCGATGTAAAATAATCCTATACCAAAAAGGTGGTTTTGCTCAACTGAATTTTGAGCGCCTATTATTTTTGTAAGGTTTTGGGAGGAATGGATTTCATTGGCGATCGACGCATTGAGGAATAAAATCAACTCTATGCCCAACAGACCGGGAGTATATTTGATGCATAACTCTTCGGGTGAGGTCCTTTACGTTGGCAAGGCTAAGTCTCTCAAGAAGAGATTGCGTTCCTATCTCAGGCATAGCAGTTTTTCCTCTCCCAGGTTAAGGAAATTAACCAAAGAAGTGGAGGATATATCGGTTATAAGGACCGAAAATGAGGCAGAGGCTTTCATCGTAGAGGCAAGGCTCATAAAGCTTTACCAGCCTTTCTACAACGTGGAGCTGAAGATGGGGGAAAAGTATCCTTTCATCAAGATCACTGCGGAGGATTTTCCCAGGCTAATAATAACACGGCATAAAGAGGACGATGGCTCCATGTACTTTGGGCCCTACGTGAATGTAAAGCAACTTAGGCAGCTTTTGAGGATCATAAACAGGTACTTTCCTATCAGGGATTGCGGCAAAATCATAGGTGACGGTACTCCTATTCAATCTAGGCCTTGCATTAGATATTCTTTGGGGCAATGTCCTGGACCTTGTGCTGGTCTTTGTGACAGGAGAGAATATCAGGAAAACGTAGCTGATATAATCTTATTGTTAAATGGACAGTCGTCAGAGCTGGTATCAAGGTTGAGGAATCGCATGGATAGAGCTGCCAAGAATTTAGCCTTTGAGGCAGCAGCCAGGCTCAGAGACGCTATAAGGGTTATATGGAGGTTTTCCAGGCAGAAAACCTCGTCTTTGTTTTTAGAGACAAGTAGCGATGAGTTGTGGAAACCCCTTTTAAGGCTACAGACCGTATTGCAATTGAGGACAGTGCCTTGGAGGATAGAGGGATTTGACATTTCTCATCATGCAGGCAAGGAGACCTATGGGGCCTGTGTAGTCTTTGAACAGGGACTGCCTAATCCTTCTCTTTACCGTAAATTCAGTGTAAGCCAAAGGGATGCTCCCGATGACTTCAGAGCTATACGTGAGGTGGTTTTTCGAAGATACAAAAGACTAAAAGAAGCACAGGATGCCTTTCCTCAACTTATTCTGATAGATGGAGGGAAGCAGCAGCTTCGCTTTGCAGTTGAAGCCCTAGAGGAAGCACAGGTGGAAGGGATAGATGTTGTGGCATTGGCAAAGAAAGAGGAACTGCTGTATGTACCCGGAAGGGACGAACCGTTGTCGTTGCATCGGGATGATGAAGGGTTAAAGCTTTTGCAGAGGGTGAGAGACGAGGCTCACAGATTTGCCTTGGCTGCTCACACGGCTGCAAGTAGAAGGCGCTTCTCCAGATCTTCGTTGGAAGATATTCCGGGTGTTGGGAAAATTATAGCTTCCAGATTGATTGCCAAGTTTGGAAGCGTGGCTAACATAGCTATGGCTACTCCAGAAGAGGTAGCACAAGTTAAAGGAGTAAGCATCTTGATGGCAAACAAAATTTTAGAGGCATTAAAAGGAGCCAAGGATGGGAAACAAGAAGAACAAGTATAAAGATAGCTACTATATGAGGATGGCTATAAGTCTTGCTTCGCGGGGTACGGGTAACGTGAGCCCAAACCCCAAAGTGGGGGCAGTCATAGTTAAGGAAGACGAGGTCGTTGGTTTTGGTTGGCATAGGCAGTTGGGTGGAAACCATGCTGAAGTGGAAGCTTTGGCGATGGCGCAAGAGAATGCCAAGGGGGCTACTGTCTACGTTAACCTGGAACCTTGTAGCCACTATGGGAAAACGCCCCCATGTGCCCCTCGCCTGGTGGAAGCAGGTGTGAGTAGAGTTGTAATTTCAATGGTAGATCCCAACGAAAAAGTTAACGGTAAAGGCATAAGTATATTGGAACAAGCTGGAATCCAAGTGGATATAGGTATAGAAAGAGAAGCCTCCGTATGGCTTAACAGGGGATTTATCAAAAGGGTCAAGACCGGAAGGCCATGGGTTATTCTAAAAGCAGCCCTTACTGCTGATGGGAATATTGCCATGCAGAATGGTTACAGTAAGTGGATAACTAACGAATTTTCCCGAACGTCGGCTCACTTGTTAAGAGCTGAGTGTGACGCTATACTGGTTGGAGCAGGTACGGTCATAAAGGATAATCCTCGATTGGATGTACGTGACGCCCCTGGGAAATCTCCACTAAAGGTTGTTCTTGATTCTAGGTACAGAGTCCCCATTACTTCAAAGGTCTTTGATCGTGGCAGAACAATAATAATGGGAAGCGAACTCATGTTTAAGGAGAGTAGCTTTGCATCTTACAGGGACCGTGATAACAGCACTGTGGAGATAATGTTTGCACAATCTGAAAATAATGGTAAGGTTGACATAGAAAGGGTATTGCAGCTTCTGGGAGATCTAGGTGTCAATTACCTTTTGGTTGAGGGAGGAGCAGAGGTTTTTAGTTCCTTCGTATCTCGTAGATTATTTGATGAAATAAGTCTTTTTATCAATCCCAGCTTTATGGGTAAAGGTATAGGAATGACCCGAAATGTCAATGTAACTTCCCTGGAGGATCGTATAGGCTTTAATGTCTTGCGCGTAAGTAACTTAGAAGGTGATCTATGGATCGAGGGTGTTTCTAAATGTTCACAGGACTTATTGAGGATGTAGGTAAGATAACATCCATAATTGCAAGAGGTGATGTTACCGTTGTTGAAATAGGAGATACATTCATTGCCTCGGAACTAAAAAGAGGAAGCTCTGTTGCTGTGTCTGGAGCTTGTCTCACCGTGGTGGAGGTTGTATCTTCTAACAGGTTCAAGGTGGAGATTATGGAAGAGACCAGGAATAGGACCACGTTAAGCAAGGCTAGAATAGGCTTGAGGGTAAACCTTGAGAGGGCCCTTCCTGTGCAGGGGCGTTTCGATGGTCACATAGTGACCGGTCATGTGGATACATTAGGAGAGGTAGTGGATATAGTAGATAAGGGTAGGACCCGACAGATTTTCATAAAGGTTCCCTCGGAGTGGGTTAAATATATAGTGGAGAAAGGCTCTGTTGCTGTGGATGGGGTAAGCCTCACCGTGATAAGTGTGGAAGGTGATACCTTTAGCGTAGGGCTTATACCTACCACTCTTGCAGATACCACTATAGGAAGCGTACGTAAAGGGGACAGGGTTAACATAGAGTGTGATATATTGGCTAAATATATTGCAAGGTTGATAAGCAGCGATAATAAATCACCCCCCTCTGATGAAGGCAGTTATGGCTTGAGTTTGGAGCGACTCAGAGAGCTTGGGTGGTAAGGTGTTGTTAACTAGGAGGGAACACGCGATGGCTGATAAAAAAATTTTCAGTTCGATAGAAGAGGCCCTAGAAGATATAAAAAAAGGGAAAATGGTCATAGTGGTGGATGATGAGTCCAGGGAGAACGAAGGAGATTTAGTAATGGCTGCCCAGTTTGTGAGGGCAGAGGATATAAACTTTATGGCTAAACATGCGAGAGGGCTTATCTGTGTCCCAATTACTGAAGAAAAAGCCAAACTGCTTGGATTATCTCCCATGGTTGAGGACAATAGTGATCCCCATGGTACTGCGTTCACGGTGTCAGTTGACGCTAGGGATGGCACCACTACCGGAATATCTGCGGAAGAAAGAGCCTTGACGGCGAAATTGCTGTCCCGTCCAGACGTGAAACCAGAGATGTTCAGGCGGCCAGGGCATGTTTTTCCTTTGATAGCGAGAAATGGGGGAGTTTTGAAACGAGCAGGGCACACAGAAGCAGCTGTAGATTTGGCTCGCCTTGCGGGGTGTGAGCCCGTGGGGGTTATATGCGAGATAATGAACGAAGATGGTACTATGGCAAGGCTCAATGACCTTGAGGAGTTTTCCAAGAAACATGGACTGAAAATAATCTCTATAGAAGATCTTATAAGATATAGACATCGTAGGGATAAATTAGTGGAGAAAGCCGCAACGGTAAATTTGCCAACGGAATACGGGATCTTCGTTGCTCATGCGTACAGATCCTTATTGGACAGTGATACTTCATCCTTGCTTCACATAGCATTGGTGAAAGGTGAGGTGAGAGGCAGGGACGGGGTTCTGGTCAGAGTTCATTCAGAATGTCTAACAGGGGATGTTTTTGGTTCCTTGAGGTGCGATTGCGGCCCCCAGCTTCACACGACGATGAAGATGATTGAGGAGGAAGGCTGCGGAGTGCTTTTGTATATGCGACAAGAAGGCCGAGGTATAGGCCTTTTGGAAAAACTCAAAGCTTACGAGCTCCAAGAAAAAGGTCTTGATACTGTGGAGGCCAACGAGGCTTTGGGGCATCCTCCAGATTTGAGGGATTATGGCATTGGTGCCCAAATATTGGTGGACCTTGGGTTGCATAGGATTCGCCTAATAACGAATAACCCTCGGAAGATAGTTGGATTAGAGGGGTACGGATTAGAGATAATTGAGAGAGTGCCGTTGATGGTAGAACCCAATGAATACAATAAGCGCTATTTGGCGACTAAAAAGCAAAAACTTGGCCATATGTTGCATCTGAAGGATTTTATCGGCTAAAACACCAGAATTTTAATGAAAGAAGGGGTAGGCAAAATGCGTGTTTTTCAGGGCAAAATGGTGGGAACGGGACTGAAGTTTGCCATAGTGGTTTCTCGTTTCAATGAGCTTATATCTTCAAGGTTACTTGAAGGGGCGAAAGATTACTTATTGAGACATGAGGTTAGACATCAAGACATAGATGTGGTTTGGGTTCCTGGAGCTTGGGAGATACCCCTGGCTGCAAAAGAGTGTGCTCTTATGGGGATTTATGATGGGGTAATAGCTTTAGGGGCGGTAATTAGAGGCAATACGCCTCACTTTGACTACGTGGCTTCAGAAGTTGCCAAAGGCTTGGCTGTGACTGGTCTGAATCAAAGAGTTCCTGTAACCTTTGGTGTGCTCACGTGTGACAACTTGGAGCAAGCATTGGAGAGAGCTGGCAGTAAGGCTGGCAACAAGGGCGTGGAAGCTGCTTCGGCGGCTTTGGAAATGGCCAATTTGTTGAAAAAACTGAGAAATGAACAAGGAGATGACAAGGATGCTTGATATTCGGCTTTTTAGGGATAACCTAGAGGGTTTGAAGCAAATGCTCAAGAATAGGGGCTATGATTATCCTGTCGAAGAGGTTGCATCTTTGGATGAAGAAAGACGGCGGATATTGGTTGAGGTAGAGGAGCTAAAGGCTGAACGTAATAGAGGCTCAAAAGAAGTTGCAGAGGCCAAGGCGAAGGGAATGGATGTAACTCATCTGAAGGAACGAATGAAAAGCATAGGAGCAAAGATAAAGGAGCTTGATGAAAAGTTATCTAAGATAGAGAAAAAACTAGAGGAACATCTGCTCAGGATCCCCAATTGGCCTCATTCATCCGTGCCTATAGGCCCTGATGAGACATATAACGTGGAAATCAGAAGGTGGGGGGAACCGAAAGAGTTTGAATTCCCTCCTAAGCCCCATTGGGAGATAGGAGAGAGTCTGGGGATATTGGATTTTCAGAGGGGAGTAATGTTGGCGGAAAGCCGCTTTACTGTTTTGGTAGGTCTTGGTGCTAAGCTGGAGAGGGCCCTGATAAATTTCATGTTGGACCTGCACACCAAGGAGCACGGCTTTAAAGAGATAGAGCCTCCATTTTTGGTTAACTCGGAAACAATGCAGGGTACCGGACAATTGCCCAAGTTTGCAGATGACCTATACTCATGTGCTGGTGAAGATCTTTGGCTCATTCCAACCGCTGAAGTTCCTTTAACTAACATGCATAGAGGAGAGATCCTGAGTGAAAGCTCTCTGCCCTTATACTATACTGCTTACACACCATGTTTCCGCAGGGAGGCAGGAAGCCACGGTAGAGACGTGCGAGGTATGTTAAGGCAGCATCAGTTTGACAAAGTTGAGCTTGTCAAAATTTGCACCCCAGAAAAGAGTTATGAGGAATTGGAAAGCCTAACGCAAGCTGCAGAAAGGGTATTGCAGCTTCTTGAACTTCCCTATCGTGTAGTTTGTCTTTCCACTGGTGATATGGGCTTTGCCGCCAGCAAAACGTACGACATAGAGGTGTGGCTACCTTCGCAGGGGAAATACAGAGAAATTAGCTCCTGTAGTAATTGCGAGGACTTTCAGGCACGGCGAATGAACATGAGGTATAAGCCATCAGAGGGAGGTAAGAGCCGTTTTGTACATACTTTGAATGGTTCTGGCGTCGCAGTGGGACGCTGCCTGATAGCTATAATGGAGAACTACCAGCAAGAGGACGGAAGCTTCATTGTCCCCGAGGTTTTGAGGCCATACATGGGGGGCATAGAGCGAATAGGGTAGTTGTCGCGCGTGGTAAAATAAGAAAGCAAGAACTGAATATAACCAAGACTAGAGCCAGTGTAGAGAGGTGAGAGGTTATAGAGGTATATAACGATGTGTACTTGCTTTTTGCTTTTGTGATTTTAATGCCCATAGGGATGTTTTTGGTCCAAAGACAAATTAAGAAATTGTTGGCCAAGGATCAGTACTATTACATTAAAGATCTACTGTTCGTGGGAGTGTGGGCTGTTGCTGCTTTGTGGCTCAAAGGTGAGGGGCTTTTGCCTGTGGTGGCCCTTGGAGTTTTGGGCGCGTCTTTGGGAATGTTCCAGAAGTACTTTCCCTCTAGATGGTGGGTTTTGTCTTACTTTTTGATAGGTTTTATGTTTGCCCTTTTAGGATTGAAGATAGAATTTATAAGGTTTGCGGGGAGGGAGTACGTTTATTTTCAGTGGTGGATGTCTTTGATCGTAACGTCTTTATGGGTAGGTTTGTACCCCCTTCTAATTCAGGAGCTGGATAGGATTCCGGGGTTGGCCGGATTTTTGCTTGCCGTGACTTGGTCTTTAATGCTTCTTGTAACGGGGTTCTCTGGCCAAAACCTAGGTGGTGCTTTTCAAATGTCTCTTCTGGCGGTCTTTATTTTGGGGGTTTTTTGGAGCAGACATGGTCATGCTTACAGGCGACTAGGGGAACCTTTGGCGGCCATGTGGGGGATTCTGATTGCCGGCACATCCATTCTAGGGGTAAGTAAAGGGGTAACTTTCTCGACCATGATGATGTTGCCGCTGGGTTTGTTCGCTGTTCCAATAGTGGAAAAATCGTTGCATTTTATAAGTCTGGCTTTAGATGTCAACAGAGAAAGCACTGTGTCTCTTTATAGGAAGTTTCTTGATAAGGGATATGAACATGCTACTGCAGTCAAGTTGGTGGGTTTGATAAGTGCGGCACTGGGAATGACGGTTGCTGCAATACAGATGCGGGGACAAAACGATGTTTTCATGTTATTGGGGCTTATAACCCCAGGTGCATTATTGGGATATGGCTGGTTGACTTTGCGGAGAAAGCATAAGAGCCTGACAAGCGAAAGGCGGCCTAAACTGTGGGGAATACCTATAGATAACGTTTCCTCTGATTACGCCGTTTCTAAGGTGGTCAATTGGATCAGGTTAAAACAAGGGGGCAAATACATAGTCACTTTAGATGCGCTGGCTACTTTGAGGGCGAGAAAAGATAAAATCTATGCAAAGTGCGTAAAGGATGCAGATTTGGTCTTGCCGGACGGGAAAGGCCTCACCTTTGCCTTACGCTTTTTGGGCATGCCAGTGCAGGAGCGCATAGCAGGCATAGATTTTGTCGAGAAAATGTGCAGGATTGCGGCGTACGAAAAGGTTTCGGTCTATTTTTTGGGCGGTGCTGAAGGTATAGCTGCAAAGGCAGCGGAAAACATGGCAAAGAAATATCAGGGGCTTGAGATAGCAGGTGTCCACCACGGATATTTTGATGAGACCGAAGAACCCAAGATAATCGAACATATAAGAGAAAGCGGCGCAAGTTTCCTTTTGGTTGCTCTTGGAGTGCCGAAGCAAGAGATCTGGATGAATAGACACAGAGAGGAGTTAGAAGGAATCGTAGCCATCGGCGTGGGTGGAAGTTTCGATGTACTTTCGGGCAAACTTAGAAGGGCGCCTCTAATATGGCAACGCTTGGGATTGGAGTGGCTTTTCCGTTTAATTCAAGAGCCATGGCGATGGCGGCGGGTGAAGGCTTTGCCTCTTTTTGGTATCCTTGTACTCCTTACAAAATTAGGCTTTGATAGAGGATGGTATGAAGATGGAAATTAACGCAGGGTCACTGATGAACAAGGATCTGACAGCTCTTTCCGAAGATGAGCTGATAATAGACGCTTTGCACGTGCTTTACAGCCAGAGACTTTCAGGAGTTCCGGTTGTAAGGGATGATTGGGTCCTGGTGGGCTTTCTTTCGGAGAAGGATATCCTTCAAGGAGCGGTGCCCACATATCTTGAGGTTTTGGCTCAGAGCACGTTCCTGGATGATTGCGAAGGCAATCTACTTCAGCGCCTTTGCGCGATGGGAAAACAGAAGGTCAAAGATTTGATGACCAAGGATCCGGTGTATGTTACCCCAGAGGCAAGCCTTATGACTGTAGCTGACTTGATGTTGCGCAAGAAAATAAAGAGGCTGCCTGTGGTGCAGGATGGGAAGTTAGTAGGAATAATTGACAGGGGTGCTTTTTTTGAGTTCATAATGGAAGGCGATCTGTATGAGACTATGGAGTAAGCAGAAGAAAGAAGAAAAGGCCAAAGAACAGATTTGGGACGTGTCCTCTGAGCTTGTGGCTTTCAAGGAACAACTGGAGGTTCGTTACGAAGAAGAGAAGGCGAAGTTGGAAGTCCAAAGACGCGAGGCAGAGGAAAAGCTTAAGTTGATGAGCGATGAAACCATAAAGAAAAGTTTGAATGAATGGCAAAAGATGGAACAAAAGTTGGAGGATGAGCTCCAGCGGTACAAACTTGAGGTAGAAGAAAAGATAAGGAAGGAAATGAACAATATAGATAAAAGATCGCTAATGTATGAGATAGGAGAACTGGCTTTGAAAGAGCTTGTCGGAAAAGATGTGGAGGCTGTGACATGATTTTGGATATGCTTCGCATTGCCGTTTGGGGGTTATCAAGCGACCGATCCAGAATCGTCAAGGTCTTACACGACCTTGGCGTTGTTCATCTTGTACAGATGGACATGAAACATCAAAACAAGGAACCTTCATCGTTGAAAAGTCTTCACAAGATGAGAAATCTTTTGCTAGGCCTCATCGAGGCTTTGGAATGGAATAGTTGGGACAACCTGACCGATGAGTACTTGGAGGAGCAAAGGAAGTTTATTCCCGACTTCAGTGATGGAGTTTTAAAGGCTTTGCAGGAAAGCCTGGAGGAATTTAACGAACGTCTAAATAAACTTAAAAACCGTCAGATTGAACTGAAGACCCAGATGGAGAAATTGAGGAGGGTCCTCAAGATAGCTCATCACTTCGATTCTTTTTGGAGATCGGAGCACGATAAAGGAAACGTGGTGGGTTTTTGGTGGATATATGAGACTAACGTTTCACGGTTGTTGAGTAGATTGAAGGCGTTAGAGCCTCAAGGGGCTGGTTCTTCTTTTGAGACGGGTGGACTCAGATACCATATCGCAAAATTAAGCGAAAGTGAATCAATGATAGCGTTGGCGGGGCCACCAGAGTGGTTTTCTGATGTAGAGGAGATGATGCAGGAAGAGAATGCTGTGAGGTGGACTCCACCAGAAGAATTTGTGGTGGGTGACTTCTTGGCTTCTGTCAAGCATATGGAAAAGCTTTATGAAGAAATTCCTAGGGAACTCAGTAAAATCGAAGCCGAACTGAAGGAAACCAGAGATGCTTGGGGGCCAAAGCTAGCGGCGATCTATATTTTCGTGGAGGAACGCCTTGAAGAAGCGATAGTTGAAAGAAGTGCCAAGACCGAAGGATACATGTTCTGCATAGAGGGATGGATACCTGAGGTGGAGCTTAAGCGTACTATATCAGCGCTGAAAAACCACTTTGGCTCCAGAGTGTTGTTGATGTGGAGGAGACCTAAAGATACAGAGTGGCATGAGGTTCCGACAGCGCTCCTTAACCCACCGATGTTCAGGTCTTTTGAGCTGTTTTTAAAACTAATGCCTCCACTTAGGTATACTGGTATAGACCCTACCCTTTTGATCGGAATATTTTTCCCTTTCTTTTCCGGCTGCATGGTGGGCGATGTGGGATATGGGGTGCTAATAGCTTTCGCAGCGTACTTCATTAAGAAGAGAGCGAAGAGCAAGTTATGGGCTGACGTAAGCAATATAATGTTTTTCGTAGCTTTTTGGAGCGTTGCTTGGGGTGTGTTGTTTGGTGAATATTTTGGGGATGTAGGAAAGAGGCTCTTCCACCTAGAACCCCTTTGGGTTGAGCGATCTCATGTGGTCATGCCAGTTATGATATTTGCAGTAAGTGTAGGGTTAGGGCATGTGGTATTTGGTCTTGTTCTTGGATTTATCCAAGGTTTGAAGGGCAAAAGAAAGCACGTTTGGTTGGAAAAACTGGGGAACTTGCTTATATTGCTAGCGCTAGTGGGAGCCTTAGTGACCCTGAAAGGTTGGCTTCCCCGAGAGGTCTTTGTGTCTTGGGGGGTTGTTCTTTTCATAGGGGTTGTTTTGCTGATTGTAGGTGGAGGAATAGGAGCTTTGGCTGAGTCGATAGGTGCCATCGGAAATGTGTTAAGTTACGTGAGGATCGCCGCAATAGGTCTTTCTTCTGCCATATTGGCGGCTGTTGCTACGAAATTTCTGGACGTGTTGGGTATGTCCATCTTTGGGCTTCTTTTGGCTCTGGCTCTTCATCTATTGAATTTTGTGCTTGCTATAGCTGGTTCTAGCTTGCATTCAGCTAGGCTTCATTATGTAGAGTTTTTGGGGAAATTTTATGAAGGTGGAGGTAAACCATACAAACCATTTTCAAGGAGGAGATTAAAGAAATGGAAAAAGCGTTAATTGCCCTTGCAGCTGCTTTAGCGGTTGGATTGCCAGCTTTGGCTACCGCATATGCCCAAGCAAAGATAGGTAGCTCAGGAGCTGGAACCATAGCTGAAAAGCCAGAAACAGGTGGAATAATCATAATACTTGAAGCTATACCCGAAACCATGGTAATCCTTGGTTTCGTTGTGGCTATTATGTTGATACTACAGTTTGCCTAAAGGATGAGTTAGATGACCTTAGATTCTCTAGATGAAGGCCGCTCTTTGGAACTCTTCAAGAAGGCTTTACAAGAGGAATATGAGAAAAGGCTAGAAGCCTTGAGGAAAGAGCATGAAGAGAGACTTATGGAGTTGACTGCCCAATATAGGCAGAGGACTGAGATTGAGGTGAGCCGAATAAGGCAGGCCTTGCAAGCTAGATATGAAGAAACTCTACGAACCAGAAAAGAAAGTGTAAAAGGAGAGTTGATCTCGTTAATATACAAAGAATTAAGCGATCTATACAGTGAGACCTTGTCTTACATCGAAAAAGAGCTTTTCAGTTTTACGTCCAATCCTGAGGGAGGATACAAGGGGGTGCTGAAGGGGCTCGTGGAAGAGGCCCTAGCAGTGCTGAATGAACCTGCGGTAGTTGTTGTTCGTCCTGAGGATGAGAATCTTTTGTTGGAGCATCCCCTTGTTGAAAAAGTTGAAGTGGAAGAAGATGACAAGCTATTAAATTGCGGAGGGTGTATAGTCCTAGATGCTGCTACCAAGCGGCGGATAGTCGATAACACTATCCTTTCCAGATTTGAAAAACTAAAAGGAATGATAAGGGAAAAACTGTCGATTAGGTACAAAGAGGTTTTCGATGTTGTTGAAAAAATATGAAGAAAATTATGGCTATTTCAATGCAAGATTAAGAGCCAGAATGGAGTTTTTTTTAAAAAAAGAGGATTACGAAAGGCTTGCATCGGGAAGCTTAGGCGAATTTGAGACCTTCATAATGGAAGGACAATTTGGGAAGAATTATAGAGAAGAGCTTCTCAAGTCTGGTTATTCCACTGGAAGAAGAATAGATGAGGCGCTAGCCAGAGGAGTTTCTGATAATTTTCAAAAAATAAAGACTTTTGCGGTTGGGGAGCCGCGATTGCTCCTGGAATTGCTTTTCATGCGGTCAGACCTTCACAATGGCAGGCTTTTGCTTAGGGCTTTGAAAACTAAGAGTAACGCAACTCAGCCGCCTCCTAAATGGTATGGGTTTGGTGCGTTGCCTGCTTCTTTGTTTGAGGATTTATATGCTTCCAGATCCAACAAAGAAATAATAGGAAAACTTTTTTTGGATGGCCACCGAATAGCTACTTCTCTTGCAAAGGCTGTAATAGAGCTGGAGCAGACGGGCAATTTGCCCCAAGCGGAAAGAAGGTACCTTTCTTTGTTGCTCGGCTATGCTTTGGACAGTATTGAAGATATAAGAGCGGAAAACAAAAAAATAATACTGGAATATATAAAACGGACCGTGGATATTTGGAATGTTAATGTCTTCTCCCGAAAGATAAGGAACGAAGGGGAGGAAGCTGCTTACACGAGATACTTCATGGACACCGAGGGACTGATAAATCGCAATCGACTACTTAAGGCAAACAAATGGAGTGAACTTTTGTCAGGGACTCCTTGGTCTGGAGTTTTAAAGAAGGTAAAGGACGATGTAAGTGATCAATTTATCCTTCGAAGCTTGATGAGAGAGTTTTTGTTTTGGCAAGTTCAACAGCGAAGGGAAAACCTTATGGGCATAGGTATTGCTGTTGCTTATGTAGCCTTGCAGCTGGCTGAATGGCAAAACCTTAACACCATATCCATCGGTTTACAGCTGGCCATGCCCGCTGATCAGATTTTATCGCGCCTGATAATTTTGGAAAGGTAGAGAGCGATGAATGAGGTGAAGGTGGAGAGGGCTTTGGTTGTGGGCAGGGATTTGTTCGTGGATTTGTGGTCTCTTTTAGGTTTCGAACCCATCGAATGCCCCCATCCTAAAGCATTTGGATCCATATGGAATACTCTGATAGAAGAGGATGTTTCTTTGGTTTTGTTGGAAGAAAGATGGTTTTCTCAAGTTCCTGAGATCTTCAAAAGAAGGATAGAGAAGATGACCAGGCCGTCGTGGGTCGTGTTGCCATCCTTTAGTTTGCCTGAAGAGGGAGGATCCTTTGATGGATAGATGTGGGATTATAAGGGGAATCTCTGGCCCTGTAATAAAAGCCGAATCTAAGGTCCCAACTAGACTTTATGAAGTAGTAAGGGTCGGTAAGGAAGGACTTTTAGGAGAAGTTATACGGATTAGGGGGTCATTCGTAGATGTGCAGGTTTACGAAGACACCACAGGCCTAAGGGTAGGGGAGCCGGTAGTTTTCAGCGGAGAACTTCTGTCTGTGGAGCTTGGTCCTGGTGTCTTAGGGACTGTGTTGGATGGTATAGGTCGCCCGCTGAGTAGAATTGGGGCAGAGGACGGTATTTTCCTTAAGAGAGGTTTCGCTGCTCCAACCGTTCCAAGGGACCTTAAATGGAAATTTGTTCCTTTAATGCAAGAAGGCCAGGAGTTCTTTCCAGGTGATGTTTATGGGGTAATGGTTGACGTGGGAGGTTTCCAACATAAACTCATGATACCTCCTATGGCGAAGCCCGGGAAGGTTGCTTGGATAGCTGCTGAAGGGGAATATAAAGCAGAGGATCTTCTTTTTGAATCTACCCAAGGACTATCTTTGTGTTGTGTCCAGAAATGGAACGTTAGAGTCTCCCGTCCCTTTAAGGAACGCCTTCCGTTTAACGAACCTCTAATAACAGGGCAGAGGATTCTGGATACCCTGTTCCCTGTGGCGTTGGGTGGGGCATCTGTGGTGCCAGGGGGCTTTGGAACTGGAAAGACAGTTACGCAGCAGTCGCTGGCCAAGTGGTGCAACGCTGACATCATAATTTACATAGGGTGTGGGGAGCGAGGAAACGAGATGACAGAGGTATTGGAGGAGTTTCCTCATCTCAAAGATCCCAGAACGGGAAAAGCCCTTATGGACAGGATGATTCTAATCGCTAATACTTCCAACATGCCTGTGGCTGCCAGAGAGGCTAGCATATATTTGGGCATGACGCTGGCTGAATACTTCAGAGATATGGGGAATAACGTAGCCATAATGGCTGATTCCACTTCTAGGTGGGCTGAGGCCCTAAGAGAAATAAGTGGAAGACTTGAAGAGATGCCAGGGGAAGAAGGGTATCCTGCTTATCTTTCATCCAGACTTTCTCAATACTATGAGAGGGCAGGCAGAGTAAAGGTGCTGTGTTCTGACGAGCGTGAAGGCTCTATAACTGTCATAAACGCTGTCTCTCCGCCGGGGGGGGATTTCTCTGAACCAGTGACTCAAGCCAGTTTGAGGCTTTCTGGTGCTTTCTGGGCCCTTGATAAATCTCTGGCTCAGAAGAGGCATTTCCCTTCCATAAATTGGCACTTAAGCTACACCTTGTATGAACATTCACTATCCGATTACTTCAATAGGAAGCTAGGAGCGCAATGGAGTGAATTGGTCCTTTGGTTGAGGGAGTTATTGGAGGATGAGAAGAAACTGGAGGAATTAGTGCAGATAGTGGGAAGAGACGCCCTGGAGGAACTGGATAGATGGAAGCTTCACCTGGCATGGCTGGTTAAAAGTTTCTATCTTCAGCAAAATGCCTTCGATGATAAGGATGCTTTTTGTCCTCTTGAAAAGCAAAAGCTTCTGCTGGAGTTTTTCAAAGAGATGGATTGTAAGGTAGTAGATAAAGTGAAAGAGGGGGTGCTCTTCTCTCAGATACAAAGGATTCCCATACAAATGTGGCTGGAAGAAATGCGAAAGCTACAGGTTGAGGAAATGCAAACCAAAAAACATGAATATATTACCGCACTCGATAGAGAATTGGACTCACTAGAGGTGATAAGATCATGAGCCTTTACAGGGAAGGGAGCAGGGCCGTTGAGGGTATAACTGGTCCCCTTTTATTTGTCTCAGGAATAAAGAATGGTGGTTATGGGGAGATAGTATCCATAGAGACGGGGACGTCTACTTTGATGGGACAGGTATTGCAGGTGGAAGATGAAATATGCGTAATCCAAGTTTTTGAAGACACCATGGGACTTGACCCTGCGTCAACCACCGTCTGGCTACAACGGGATGTTATGCGAATGCCTTTGAGCCCTGCACTCAAAGGAAGAGTGCTAAATGGTAGGGGGGAACCCATAGACCATAAGGGGCCTATCGTTTACGAAGAGTATAGGCTACCTATTCAGGGTTTACCGTTAAATCCAGTGATGCGTTCCAGTCCTAACGCTTACATTGAGACAGGCATCTCCTCGATAGATGTGATGAATACCTTGGTTAGGGGGCAAAAGCTTCCTATTTTTTCAGGGGCTGGATTGCCTGCCAATGAGCTTGCTACACAGATTGTCAAGCAGGCCAGAGTTCCAGGAGCGAGAGGACGATTCCTTCCCATATTTGCAGCTGTTGGGATAACCGCCAGGGAAGCCCAGTATTTTATAAACTTTTTCAACGATACGGGAGCCATACATAATGGCATTTTTTTCATAAATCTTGCCAGTGATTCGGCTGTGGAAAGGATACTTACTCCTAGACTGGCCTTGACAGCCGCTGAATATTTTGCTTTTTCCCTTGGATATGATGTCTTAGTGGTTATTACGGACATGCTTTATTATTGTGAGGCCTTGCGAGAAATAAGTGCAGTAAGAGATGAAGTTCCAGGTAGGAGAGGTTATCCGGGATATATGTACTCTGACCTTGCTAGCATATTTGAGAGGGCTGGGTGTGTGAAAGGCAGAAAGGGTAGTGTGACTCAGCTTCCTATAATAACCATGCCAGGAGATGACATGACCCATCCAGTTGTGGATTTGTCTGGGTATATAACAGAAGGGCAGATAGTATTGGATAGAAGCCTGAACGACAGAAATATATACCCTCCTATAAACGTTTTGCCCAGTTTGAGCAGGCTTATGAATAAAGGAATAGGAAAAGGAAGGACGGTAAAGGAGCATAGGAGCCTCGCGGATCAGTTATATGCTTCTTACGCCAAAGCGAAAGAGGTAGAGAGGTTAAGGCTTATAGTGGGAGAAGATGGCCTCACTCCAGAGGAGAAGCTCTTTTTGCGCTTCGGTGAAATTTTTGAAAAAGAGTTTTTGAATCAAGGAAATATATATAGAGACTTAAAGCAATCGATGGAGATAGCATGGGATTGCTTGTCTGTCCTCCCGAGGGAGGCTCTGTTCAAGTTGTCGGAGGATGTAATCACAGAAAAGCTGGCCGGAAGGGAAAGAAAAAACCAATGAGCTCTCAGTTGATACCTACTAGGGATCAAGTAATACTGTTACGAAGGCAAATAAATATAGTTAGTTTTGGCAGAACTCTATTAGAGAAAAAGAAGGATGCTTTGCTAAGGGCCATAGAGGAAGATAGGAAGGTGTTTTCAGAGAAGGAAAAGCGTTTAAAGGGTCTAATCCGTAAGTTAAATTACTTGTATGCGTTGGTGCGTATGTACGAAGGGAATACAACTGTAAAACTGTTATCGATGAATAAACCTAGCATAGAGCTAAAATCTACCATGCACACTCTAATGGGGTGTAAGTATTTACAATACAAATGTAAAAAGGCAGAGGGTTTTACTTTGGAGGAAGTAGCGCTAGACCCTGCCTTGACTTCCTTTTACGTAGATGATCTTCTGCGGACTTTGACGGATACTGAATCTGTCCTGTGGGATTTCATAAACACCAAGACCAAGTTGAATGCCCTTGAGGCGGAGCTGAAAAAAACTATGATGAAGGTTAACACACTAGATTACGTGATTTTACCCAAGCTTAAGACCGATTTGAATTATATAATGGACATACTTAACGAACGAGAAAGGCAAGAAAGATATATCGCAAAGAAAGTCTCACGCAGAAAAAGTTCACAAAGGGACGTTAAAGTGTAGGGGTGCAGAATTAAGCATGTTTCTCAGCATGAGAGGTTGAAAAAGTGAAAATAGAAATATTGACAGTGGGTAAGCCAAAAGCGTCATACGTCAAGGACGGTTTGTCTGAATATTTAAAGAGGTTAAAAGTACATCTTCCTTTAAGCATGAAGCATGTTCCCGATCGCTCCAAGAGGAAAAATGCCGAAAAAGTATTGGAGGAAGAAGGAAAGGAGATATTAAGTACTGTAGGGGATGAAGATTTTTTGGTTCTTTTGGATGTCGATGGCCGTCTAGTAGACAGCGTTTCTTTTGCTGCATGGGTGCAAAAGAAACTGAACGAAACGCCCAAAAAGCTAATTTTTTGTGTTGGAGGTGCATATGGGGTATCTGAGGACGTAAAAAGAAGAGCAAATTTTCTTTTGTCCCTTTCTCCCATGACCTTTCCTCACGAGATGAGTTTGCTTATCCTGGTGGAGCAACTTTATAGGGCAGTTATGATCAATAAAGGTAGTGCATATCACCATTGAATGAGATAAGATAGACAAAAAACGATATTTTATAGGAGGCAAATGAGAACGATGAAGATGGATCATATTTTAAAGCAGGCAAAGAAACTACAGGCGGAAATGGCCAGGGTTCAAGAGGAACTGGCTAACGAGGTTGTGGAGGGAAGCGCCGGTGGAGGGCTCGTCAAAGTAAAGGCAAATGGACAGGGAGATATCGTTGGAATCGACATAGATGTGGAAGTTATTGACCCTGAGGAAAAAGAGATGCTTGAAGATTTGATCCTTGCTGCTATCAGTGACGCTTTGACTAAAAGTAGGGAGCTCGCTCAAAAGAGGATGGGGGCTTTCAGCAAAGGTTTTGGTCTCCCTGGACTAATGTAGGAGGGAGAAGTCTTGGATAGGGATCCTTTAAAGAAGGTAATCAGTCTCCTTGAAAAAATTCCAGGAGTAGGAGAAAAGACGGCACGGCGTTATGCCCTGTTTTTGCTCCAACAGTCGAAGGAGTATTCTATTGAACTGTCAAAGGCAATATTAGAACTGAAAGAAAATACAGGGTCTTGTCCGCAATGCGGGAATATTACATCCTCCGATGGTGAGCTTTGTGCTATTTGTTGTGACCCTATGAGGGATAGGGAGACCCTTTGTGTATTGGAAAGCCTAGAAGATTTACTCAACTTTGAGCATTCAGGTATTTACAACGGGCTTTATTTTGTTTTAGGCGGACGAATTTCTCCTATGGAAGGAGAAGACTTGGACGATGAGAGACTCAAAAAGCTTAAGGATTACGTCGTTGAAGGAAAATTTAAGGAGGTTATAATTGCTACAAACCCTAAAGTTGAGGGTGATTTAACCTTTTATGCGGTTTATGATGCCATTAAAGACTGCAACGTTGCAATAAGCAGGTTGGCCTTTGGCCTCCCAGTGGGGGGCAATATAGGGTATGCTGACCGGATGACCCTACATGCTTCTCTTGATTCAAGAGTGGCTATAAAAGACGCAAAGAGATAGGAAGGGAGTGAGAGGATGGCAAAAAAGGTCAGGAAGGTCTTAGTGGTTTTTGCTCGTAGTTTGTTTGTTTTCATAGGAGCGATTACGGGTTATGAAATTGCATTTGTTTTGATCAGTAATAAGATGTGGCCATGGGAAAATGTTCCTCATGTAATTGTGTTGTACTTGCTCTCGGTGATTTTGTTCAGCCTGATCGGTTATATGGTGACTCCTCTTATTGTTAGGGTTCTCGGCTTTATAGGTTTATATCTTGAAAAAAGCATGGAGGGTATAAGCTGGAGAGATATTTCTGTAGCCATTTTTGGTCTTGTCGCTGGGTTGTTTGTTGCAAATTTAGCGGCGTTGCCTTTTACCAATCTCCCTGGTGTGGGAAGTTATATAGCCATAACATTGAATATTTTTTTGGGATACCTTGGGGTGAGGCTTTTTTTGAGCCACAAAGATGAAATTGCCAGCATGTGGACATCTATAGGGGGATTGAAAAATCGTTTCGGAAAACCCAAAAAGGAAAAATACTTTCATGAGGAATTGCTGGAAACGGGCCAGGAAGGACCGAGTCCTAAAATCCTTGATACCAGTGTTATTATAGACGGGAGAATATTGGACATCGCGGCTACTGGTTTCGTGGAGGGAGTGTTTATCCTTCCCAAATTTGTCCTTAATGAGCTTCAGTCCATAGCCGATTCGACAGATCCCTTGAGACGAACAAAAGGAAGACGAGGCCTCGATGTAATCAAGGAACTGCAGAGGGTGCGGAATGTATCGGTACACATAGTTGGTAAATCTGTAAACGACCTAGGGGTTGACTCTGTAGATGCTGGAATAGTTGCCCTTGCTAAGGATATGGGAGCAAAAATAGTTACCACAGATTACAACCTCAATAAGATAGCTCAAATACAAGGCGTTGAGGTTCTTAACGTGAACGAGCTTGCCAATGCCCTAAAGCCCATCTTGCTTCCTGGCGAGAACGTCATAGTGGATTTGATAAGAGAGGGCAAGGAACCTAAGCAGGGAGTTGGATACCTCGATGATGGGACCATGCTGGTGGTTGAGGATGGGGAAAGGTACATAGGAAGCAGAGTAGAGGTCACCATTACTTCCATGCTTCAAACACCAGCGGGCAGAATGGCCTTTGGTAGAGTAAAAAGAGAGGTAAAACCTTGAAAAAGTGGTCCTTTATTGTATTGATAGGGGGAAAGGGAAACCGATTGGGAGGAACTCCCAAACAGTACAGGATGCTATGTGGGAAACCCCTTTGGGTCTGGAGTTTCGACCTTGCGAAGAACCTTGTCTCAATGAACGAGGTAGACGAGGTTATTGTAGTTGCCCCTACAGAGGATGTTGACCTCTTAAGACAGAAACTAGCATGTTATTCATGGGTAAAAGTTGTCTCTGGAGGAAAGACCAGACATGATTCAGTTGTTTCAGGATTGAAAGCAGCAAAAGGTGACTACGTGTTTGTGCACGATGGGGCTAGGCCTTTTGCAGATTTGGCCATGTGCTTGAGACTTAAAGAGGAAGCCATCTTAAGTGGGGCAGCAGTACCAGTTTTGGAAGTTGTAGATGCGTTGAAGAAACAAGAAGGAGAGATCTTAGTTACCGTTCCGAGGGAGAATTTCCTCCTGGCCCAAACACCGCAAGTGTATCCGCGAGATTTGCTCTTGAAAGTTATGGAAGAGGCGAGTAACAAAGTAAGGGATGAGTCAGAGGCATGGAGTCAGGCAGGTTTCCCGGTTGGTCTTGTGAAGGGCAACGTTCAAAATATGAAGGTTACCTTTTTGGAGGATTGGGAATTTGCAAAAATGATTGGTAGCTATTATCAATGTGTTGAGCGATGTGGGGTCGGCTACGATACTCATCCTCTGGAGCCGGGGAGGCCCCTGGTGTTGGGAGGGGTTAAGATACCTTCGACCTTGGGGTCTGTGGGGCATTCTGATGGAGATGCTTTGTGTCATGCTATATCAGATGCTATATTAGGGGCCTGCGGTGAACCAGATATCGGTTTGCTTTTTCCAGCTTCCGATGCCAAGTACAAAGGTGCCAATAGCTTGACTCTGCTGAAGGAAGTTGTTAGTAGGGTGCAAGAAAAAGGTTGGCAAGTGCTTTGGGTAGACTCAGTAATAATTCTCCAATATCCCAGGTTGGCTCCTTTCATTAACGAAATTAAAAGATCCCTGGGAAAGGTTTTATGCGATCCAAGAGGTAACGGAATAGTGAACGTGAAAGCCAAATCGGCAGAGCATATTGATAGTGCAGGCTCAGGCATGGCCGTCCATTGTCATGCTGTGGCCATGTTGCGGAGAATTTCAGATTAGAAATCAAAATCCTTTTGGGCTCTATGTTGAGGCTTGCCATAATTAAATGTTGGCTATAAACTATTCCCTCAAATAACGGATAATAATGGGTGAGAGTAAAAGCTTTTATTGAGATGTGGGATGGGGGCGAGAAAAGATGGATTGCGAAAAACTTATTCAAGCGGAAGAGGGTATTACTTTTGATGATGTCCTGTTATTGCCAGGTTACAGTGAGGTTTTGCCGGCAGAAGTGGATTTGAAGACATACCTTACCCCTCAGATTAAACTTAACATACCACTGTGCAGTGCAGCGATGGATACGGTGACGGAGGGAAGGCTAGCAATAAGCCTGGCCAGAGAAGGTGGAATAGGTATCATACACAGAAACATGACAGTGGAGGAACAAGTAGCGGAGATAGATAAAGTCAAACGCTCCGAATCAGGGGTCATAGTAGATCCTTTCTATCTTCATCCTGAAGATTCCGTTAAGGATGCTGTATCATTGATGGAACATTATCATATATCTGGTGTCCCAATAGTAGATAAGGATAATAAGCTGGTAGGGATAATCACTAATAGGGACTTGAGGTTCGTTACCAACTATGATCAGCCCATAAAAAATGTTATGACGAAAGAAAACCTAATAACTGCCCCTGTAGGGACAACGCTGGATGGTGCTGCAGAGATACTAAAAAAACACAAAGTAGAAAAACTTCCACTCGTAGATTCCAACGGCATATTAAAGGGATTGATCACCATCAAGGATATAAGAAAAGCTAAAGACTTCCCCAATGCCTGCAAGGATGAACATGGGCGGCTTAGAGTTGGAGCCGCTTTGGGGGTAGGAGAAGGAGCCCTTGTGAGGGCGGATAAGTTTGTAGAGGCTGGAGTAGATGTTCTTGTGGTAGACACGGCCCATGGGCATTCCAAGGCCGTTATAGAGACAGTTAGACAGATTAGGAAAAGGCACGGGAATATACCTATAATTGCAGGTAATATCGCAACAGGAGAGGCAGCTGAAGCTCTCATAGAGGCGGGTGCAGATGGGGTGAAGGTCGGTGTTGGCCCTGGGTCCATATGTACAACCCGTGTTATTGCCGGCGTGGGAGTTCCCCAACTTTCCGCCGTAATGAGAGTGGCGAGTGTAGCTCACAAGAAGGGTAAGACCGTTATAGCGGATGGTGGGGTGCGCTTCTCTGGAGATGTAGTGAAGGCCATAGCTGCAGGTGCGGATGCCGTGATGATAGGCTCGTTGTTTGCCGGAACTGACGAGAGCCCTGGAGAAGTGACTATCTACAGGGGAAGATCCTTTAAGAGTTACAGAGGCATGGGATCCTTGGCTGTGATGAAAGACGGTCTCAGCAAGGATAGGTATTTCCAGCAGGATGCTCCCGAAGAAAAGCTGGTGCCGGAAGGAATAGAGGGATTGGTCCCCTATAAGGGACCTTTAAGCGGTGTCGTGTATCAGCTTGTTGGCGGTTTGCGTTCTGGAATGGGATATGTAGGAGCCGCAAATATCAATGAATTGCAACAGAAGGCACGATTTGTAAGAGTAACATCCGCAGGAGTTAAAGAAAGTCATCCTCATGACGTGGTCATAACCAAAGAGGCTCCTAACTATTGGGTGGAAGCCTAGAAGAATGTGAGGCTGTGAAGACTATTGCTTGGTGTATGACCTAATGGTATAATACCCTTGTAGTAGCGCCTTAGAATTGATTGAGATGCCTTGTTGAGGCGAAGAGTGGGTTTTTCCTGCTCTTCGCCTTTTATCTGATACATCTAATGGTTAATTATGGAAGAAGGTTGGAGTATGGATATTTTGAAAGATACGTTCACTAGGGAGAGAATAAAAGATATAGTCGAAAGTTTAGGGTACGAGTTTGTTGGAGTAGAATTCGTTGTTGAGAGCGGACGTACCATAATGCGGGTCTACATAGACTCTATAGGAGGAATTTTGATATCAGACTGTGAGAAGGTATCAAAAAAGATAGATGCTCTGCTTAATGAGCATGACGAAAAGATCCCCCAAAATTTTTATTTAGAGGTAAGTTCGCCAGGCATGGAGAGGCCTTTGTTCGAGATAAAAGATTACATTAGGTTTAAGGGTAAAAAGGTAAAAGTAAAATTAAAAACCCCCTTAGAGGGAAGAAAGAATTTCAAAGCTTTTATAGAGGACGTTGAGGGGGATAAGGTGTTTTTTAGAACACCCGAAGGAGAAGTTTTCAGTGTTCCTGTATCTTCTGTGTTCAAATGTAACATCATACCCGAGGAACTTGAACAATTCGGGCATAAAGAAAAACAAACCAGGGATGATAGAAAAAGGAGGAAAAAATGATGCAATTAGGGCGTGATTTTGCTCGCGCTTTACGACAGATTACTCAAGAAAGAAATCTCCCAATGGAGATAATATCTTCAGGGTTAGAGGCAGCGATGGTTCATGCTTACAGGAAGTTCAAAAACGGCAACCAGAATGTGGAGGTCTATCTTGACCTGGAGCATGGCGAGATGAGCATTTGCGAGGTAAGAAAAGTCGTAGAGGAAATTGAGAATCCTGATACCGAAATTACTTTGAAAGAAGCCATCGAGAAGGGTTTTAATGATGTAGAGATAGGGGATATTATACGAATCGAGGTCAACCCTGAAGATTTTGGGCGTATAGCCGCCCAGACAGCCAGGCAAGTGATAATTCAAAGGCTTAAAGATGCGGAAAGGCAGGTAATATACGAGGAGTTCGCGGACAAGATCGGTGGTTTGGTTACCGGAACCATTTTTAAAGCCGAGAATGATTATGTTTTGGTTAGATTGAATGATAGAACCGAGGCCCTTTTGCCTAGAGAGGAAAAGATAGTAGGAGAAGAGTATAATCTGGGAGACCGGATGAAGTTTTATCTTTTGGAGGTAAGGCAGACATCCAAAGGGCCAAAGATAATAGTATCCAGAAGCCATCCCGGATTGTTGCGGAAGCTATTGGAGCTTGAGGTGCCTGAAATTCAGGATGGAGTAATAGAAATAAGAGGTATTGTGAGAGAAGCTGGTGCCAGATCCAAGGTTGCTGTGAGTAGCCTGGATGCCAACGTAGAGCCGGTGGGTGCATGTGTTGGTCCTAACGGTTCTCGTATCAAATCCATAAGCAATACCCTTGGTGGGGAGAGGATAGACATTGTGGTGTACAGTAGCGATCCATTGCAATTCATTAGAAATGCTCTCTCTCCAGCGAAGGTAGTTAAGATGGAACCTGTGTTGGAACAGGAAAGGACTGTTAAAGTTTACGTGCGTCCAGACCAGCTTTCTCTAGCCATAGGAAAAGCTGGCCAAAATGTAAGACTGGCAGCCAGGTTAACGGGATGGAAGATAGACATAAAGACTATTGAACCCGATAGACTGCCTACTTTACAGGATCTTTTTGAAGATATTGTCACTAAGGAAGATGATTGAATAGATGGCGGGAATTACTGGCAATAAAGCAGGTGCCTTACAAAAAAGGAAAAGACCCAGGACATGTGTGGGGTGCGGAGCCGAGGAGGGCAAAAAAAAATTGCTGCGAGTAGTTCGCTCTCCGGAGGGTGTGGTAAGCGTTGACCCCACAGGGAGGGAGCCTGGAAGAGGTGCTTACTTGTGTATCAGTTTAGAATGTCTTAAATTGGCGAAGAAGAAAAATGCCTTTTCCAGAGCTTTGAGGGTGTCTGTGCCTTTAACCTTTTACGACGAAGTTGAGGCATATATAAATGCAAAGCTGAGTGGAGATGAAAATGGAGGGAAAGGGCAAAGGCCTATAGACCCAAAACTATTAGATATGATCGGTCTTTCCGCAAGGGCAGGAATGCTTTCTGTTGGTCAGGATCAGGTGTTACAGGAACTTAAGAAGGGCAAGCATTTACTTGTTTTGCTAACAAGAGACTGTTCTAAGAATGTTGAGAGAGCTATAGCTGGGTATAAGGAAAGAGGTCTCTGTAAGATTATAAAATTGGACTTTCTTGACAGAGACGTTGTCCACACGAAGCTTAATCTTGGGAAAACCCAGATTTTAGGGCTTCCTCTTGACAGCGGAATGGCTAAAAAAATTGAAACGCTCGTGACAGAGGGGGTTGTGAATCATGAGTAAAATTCGAGTATACGAATTGGCAAAGATGTTAGGCTTATCCAATAAGGATTTGATGCAGATATTGGAAGATTTGGGAGTGGATGTAAAAACCCATATGAGCTCCATAGATGCAGAGACAGCTCAAATAATAGAGGAGTCTCTTGGGGAGCCCAAGACGAAAGATAAACCTTCTGATGTCAAGGAGAAAGGAAAAAAGGTTGTAAATGTTCCCCCTGGATCAAGCGTTTCAGATGTAGCTAACCTTTTAGGGATAAAGCCGGCGGATGCGGTAAAAGCATTGTTGGAAGCAGGTAAAATGATTCCTGCTGGAGCAACGGCAAATAGGGAGATATTGGACATTTTATCAGAGGTGTTTAACGCAGAATTTGTAGTAGCAGATTCCGCGCAGGAGGAACAGGAAAAGGATAAGGCCAAATCTCAGCAGAGGAAGAAACCCGAAGGTAAGAATCTGCAACCTAGGGCTCCTATCGTAACGGTGATGGGGCACGTGGATCACGGCAAGACCTCCCTTTTGGATTACGTTAGAAAGACTAAAGTAACGGAGCGCGAAGCCGGAGGAATAACGCAGCACATAGGAGCCTCTACTCTTGAATATAACGGCAGGAAAATAGTGTTTCTAGATACTCCGGGACATGAAGCGTTTACTTCTATGCGTGCGCGTGGAGCCCAGGTTACTGATATCGTTATTTTGGTGGTTGCAGCTGATGATGGGGTAATGCCTCAGACTGTAGAAGCGTTGAACCATGCCAAAGCCTCAGGGGTTCCCATAGTCGTTGCTGTAAACAAAATAGACAAACCTGAAGCGAGGCCAGACAGAGTAAGACAACAACTTTCTGAGCACGGCTTGATCCCCGAGGAATGGGGCGGGGATACTATATTCGTTGATATCTCCGCAAAGACCGGGGTCGGAATAGACCAACTTCTTGAGATGGTGCTACTGGTGGCAGATATGCATGAATTGAAGGCGGACCCGACAGTTGACCCTCGAGGAGTCATTATCGAAGCCAAGCTAGATAGAGGTAAAGGGCCTGTTGCTACAGTGATAGTTCAAGAGGGCACTTTGAGGGTAGGCAATATAGTGGTTTCAGAGAGTTCCTGGGGCAAGGTTAGGGCGATGATAGATGATAGGGGACGTAACTTGAAAGAGGCTGGCCCCAGTACGGCTGTGGAGATTTTGGGATTCAATGATGTTCCTTCTCCGGGGGAGACCTTTAAAGTCGTAGGCTCGGAGAAAGAAGCAAGAACATTGATAGATAAAATAAAACAAGAAGAAAAGCTAGCTGCCTCAAAGACCGAAAGGCATATGACACTAGAGGAGTTATATGGGAAGATGGCTGAAGGAGAGACTCCAACCCTCCGTCTCGTACTGAAGTGCGACGTGCAAGGATCTTTGGAGGCTCTAAAGGGCTCCCTCAAAAAACTTGAAACTGATGAAGTGGAGATTCAATTTATCCATGAGGGTGTAGGTAGAATTTCAGAATCCGATGTGATGCTGGCTTCTGCGTCAGACGCAATAATAATTGGATTTAACGTCAGGCCTGATTCGAAGGCCAAAAAGTTGGCAGAAGCTGAAGGTATTCAGATTAGGTTGTACGACGTAATATACGATCTTATCGATGATGTAAAATCGGCTTTGGAAGGAATGCTTGCTCCTACGTTGAAGGAGAGGACCTTGGGACAAGCGGAGATAAGAGCCGTGTTCAAGGTACCAAAAGTTGGCAAGGTTGCCGGATGCTACGTACTGGAAGGTGTTATAAGAAGGAACGCTAAGGTTCGCCTGATAAGAGATGGTATAGTTATTTGGAATGGGTCTTTGGACACTCTAAAAAGGTTTAAGGATGACGTAAGGGAAGTTGCTGCTGGTTATGAATGTGGCATGAGTTTCACCAACTTCCAAGACTTCAACGAAGGCGATATCGTAGAAGCTTACGAAATAGTCGAAGAGAAAAGGACGCTGGAGTAGTAAACCTTTGAGAATGTGGAGAAGTTATGAATCTCCAGTATTCGGTATTTTAATGCTCGAAATAAAGGTGCAGGGGGCGAAAAGCTTGAAGGACCGAAGGCAAGTTTTTCGCTCTCTGCAGACTTTATTGCGGAAGCGCTGGAATGTTTCCGTAACCGATCTAGGCCCTTCGGGATCATGGAGCGATTTGGCAATGGCTGTTGGTATTGTGGGCAGTAGTTTTGATAGTGTTGAAGACACCTTGTCAGATGTGATGCGGTTTTTGAACATGAAGGAAGAACTTTCAGAATTTTCCATTGTTCGGATGAAACGAGAGGTAGAGAAATATGACGTCTTTTAGAATGCAACGCATTAATAAAGAGCTTTTGAGGGAGATATCGATTCTTCTTCAAAGCGAGATAAAGGACGAGCGCGCTAAGAGGGCTATTCTGATAGAGGTTGACTGCTCAAAGGACCTTAGTCACGCAAAAGTGTATTACACCACGTTGCGGAAGGAAGACCGAGAAGAGGTCCAAAAGGGCCTTGATAAAGCCTCCAAGCTGATTCGGTCCATTTTGGGAAGGCAGATGCATTTACGACAAATACCAGAACTTAGGTTCGAATATGATTTGGTAGAGGAAAAGGCCAGGAAGTTGGAGGCTGTGTTGGATTCCATAAAGTCCAAGGAGGATAGCAAGAAAGAAGGTCCGGAGGAGAGTTTATGAGGGAACCTTTTGCTTCTATAAGGGAAGCCCTTTTGAACGCTAGGTGCTGGCTAGTCTTAGCTCACGAAAAGCCTGATGGCGACTCTTTAGGATGCGGAAGTGCTCTCGTCCGGAGGGCTGAAGTGCTGAACAAGGATGTCATCTGGTGTGGTCCCGATGAAATCCCTGAAATGTATGCTTTCCTGTATGGGATCGAGAGATATGAAGTCTTAGAAAGTGTAGAAGTTCCAAAGGACTCGGTGGTCGTAGCTATAGATATAGCGTCTTTAGGTAGGACCACCGAGTTGTTAGTTGGAGAAAACAGTGAAGATGTTTTGATTGTTAACATTGATCATCATGGCGATAATACCTGTTATGGGGCAATAAATTTGGTTAGGGAAGAGGCTTCCTCGGTTGCAGAAATTATTTGGCTTATGTATAACGAATTTGGGTGGGAGGTCTTTTCAGAGGAGGCGCTGGGACTTTATGTGGCCCTAGCGACTGATTCTGGCCACTTTCGTTTTTCTAACACTTCCTCGCAAACTCATGCCGTTGCAGCTGAACTCCTCAGGATAGGGGAATTAGATCCCCAAAAAATTTTTACGCAGATATACGAAAACCGTCCGATAAGAAAAATGCGTTTATGGGGTAAGGCATTCATTAAAGCGGAGCTTCACCTGTCAGGCAGGTTGTGTGTCTGCTGCTTGACTAATGGGGACTTTGAGGAATGTGGTGCAAAAAAGGAAGATACCGAGCATTTGGTCAATGAGTTTCTGTCCATAAAAGATGTAATGACAGCCGTGTTACTAGTTGAGGATGAGAATGGCACAAAGGCGAGCATTAGAACACGAGAGCCTGTAGATGCAAGAGAAATCGCGAGGATATGGTCCGGTGGAGGTCATGTAAGAGCCGCAGGCTGTAGAATGGAAGTTCCAGTAGAAGAGGCAAAAGAGTTGATATTGAAGGAAATCGGAGCGATATATGCAGAACGGGGTTATCTTATTAAATAAACGTTTTGGGGAAAGAAGCACAAGATGTGTTAGCAAAATCAAATCACTAGTTGGAAGGGGCCTTAAGATCGGTCATGCCGGAACACTGGATTCTACGGCAGAAGGTCTGCTGGTGATTTTGTTAGGCTCCATGACTAGGACGTCAAGTTTCATCATGGAGCTTCCCAAAATCTACGAAGTGAAAGCGCACTTAGGGTATGAAACGGATACTTTAGATTCAAGTGGAGTGATCGTTAAAGAATCCTGCGCAGAACATGTAACAAGAAAAGATGTAGAAGTTTCTCTTGCCTCTATGTTGGGCTGGATTAATCAGGTCCCCCCAAAAATATCTGCTGTGCGGATAGAGGGTAAACGTTCCCATGAGTTAGCCAGAAAAGGGGTAGATATTTCTCCTGCTCCCAAACCAGTCCGAGTTTATAAGATTGAAGTATGTGACTTCGATTTAACAGAGAAATCTATTTCCTTGAGTATACACTGTGGGAAGGGCACGTATATTCGTAGCATTATTAGGGATCTGGGGAGGGCGTTGGGGTGTTATGCTACTGTGACCTCACTGAGGAGGACTTACGTGGGACTAATGGATTTGCAAGATAGCGTTTCGTTGGAGCAGTTGCAAATGGGCTCTGTCGATAAATATCTACTAAAGCCTTATGAAATACTAAAAAACTATACTATCTACTATATTCCTGAGGACCTTCAAAGATGGATCAAAGCCGGTAACAGAGTTGAACCGTCCAAGCTTGTGCGGCGGAGTTGGTCTCCCTTTGGAATAGGTAGGCATGTTGTGTTGGTTGGAAGGGATTTTTTCTCTTTTGCCGAACGGATGTATATATCAGGAAAGCCTTTATTCAAGCCTGTCAGAACCATTATGTGCAGCGAAGAAGAGCTTAGGAAGGAAGATATTAAATGATAGTAGTGTTGGGAGCTTTTGATGGTTTTCATAAAGGGCATCAGGCGCTGTTTGACGCTGCGAGTAAGATGACTTTGCGTTTGGAGGATTCTTGGGGGGTAGTAACTTTTTCTCCTCATCCCCAGGCTGTGCTTTCAAGTGATGGCTTTACTTTTCTTTTTACAGAGAGAGAAAGAGAGATTTTAGCTCGTTTTTTTGGCATACCTGAGCTTGTTCGAATACAATTTACGAGAAAATTAGCAGAGATGGAGCCTGAAGATTTTGTTTGTTTTTTGGAAGAAAGGTTTTTTATACGTGGACTGGTGGTTGGTGAAGATTTTAGGTTTGGCCGTTTAAGGAAAGGGAATGCATCCATGCTTAAAGAGCTAGCACATGTCAGAGGGTGGCAGACGTCAATAGTCCCCCAGGTGTCTTTCGATGGAGATAAGATAAGCAGCTCCAAAATAAGAGTGCTTGTTTCTTTAGGCGATGTTCGGACAGCAGGAAACATGCTTGGGTATCCCTTTTTTTTGAACGGGTCCGTTTCTCATGGAGAAGGAAGGGGAAGGTCTCTGGGCTTCCCGACCGCGAATATAGTCCCCTGCACGGGGAAAATTTTACCTGATCGAGGTGTCTACGCGGGGGCGGCAGCTGTGGAGGGAGAAATATTTCCTGCAGCCATAAATATAGGTTTCAACCCGACGTTTGAAGGCATCAGATCTTTGAGGGTGGAAGCTCACATAGTAGGCTTCAAAGGCGATATATATAACAAAAAAATAACCATATTTTTCTTGGAAAAAATAAGGCAGGAATCTAAGTTTCTGAAGGTAGAGGAACTGGTGGAACAGATTAAAAAAGATGTAAAAGCAACCACTGATTATTGGAAAAGAGAGAAAAAGTTCAAGAGAGTGATCAGTATGCTTGGTATGCATGTTTGAATTTTTTCTAATTACGAAAATTTGTCTTCCCCATTGAATTAAGCCTTACGGCATGGTAATATTACTCTTGTTTTGCGGGCCTGTAGCTCAGGGGATAGAGCAACGGCCTCCTAAGCCGTAGGTCGCCCGTTCGAATCGGGCCAGGCCCGCCATATTCCCTCCGTATAGATGCGATTCCCAAGAGGTTTTTTGTTTATAAGATGGTTAGCGGCATCAAATTCCCCTTGCTGTCTAGTATAATTTTATGCATTGGCTACTTATATTTTTGAGTGAAGCAGTGTGCGTAATCTTTCAATTATGCTTCATGGAGAGGCGGATGTCCATGATTTTTGAAGAGCGAAAATGGGCCGAGCTTGCAGAAAACATGGTCAGGACCCAAATAGCGGCGAGGGGAATTTCCAACGGAAGGATTTTGGATGCTTTAGCGAAGGTTCCTAGGCATGTATTTGTTCCGGAAGAACTTCGTTTCATGGCCTATGACGATTGCCCTTTGCCTATAGGGTATGGACAAACCATCTCTCAACCTTATATGGTGGCTCGAATGACAGAACTTTTGGACCCTAAGGCCGGAGAAAAAGTACTGGAAATAGGTACTGGTTCTGGTTACCAAGCCGCGGTATTGGCCTATTTAGGGGCGAAGGTTTTTTCAATCGAGAGAATTGAACCACTAGCAAAAAGAGCACAAGACAACCTTCGGAAATTAGGGCTCAGTGCCTCTGTTATTGTTGGTGACGGCAATAAAGGTTTACCCGAGGAAGCACCTTTTGATGCAGTGATTGTGACTGCAGCATCTACGGAAGTGGCTCAAGCTTGGAAAGAACAGCTGAAAGACGATGGTAGAATATTGTTGCCTTTACGATTACACTCTGGAGTGGAGCGGTTGTTGTTGCTTATACGTAGCGAAGGAAAAGAAGAAGAACAGTGGTACGATTATTGCCGCTTTGTCCCATTACTTCCTGGAGTAGAAAAAACAATGTAATCTGAGACGACGAAAGGAGCTTTTTGTTGAATGGCTATTACTATCAAGAGTCTGAAAATAATGTTTTGGGCAGCCTTGATTTCAACGGTCTTGGTGTTTTTCATTTTTGTGCCAATACCAAGCGTGAAAATACTAGTAGGTGACAGAGTTTGGTTTAAGGTTCCTGTGGCCTTGGGGGGGAAGTTTGAGACTTTGTATGAACATTCTGTTCAAAAGACTCCAGTGATAGATGAGTATGTAATAAGCTGTGGCCGAATATGGCAGTGGCAGGAGAGAGTAAAATCCCATAATGCTGGTCTTCCATTCGAGGTGCCAAGGAATGGTAAATTTCTTGCAACAAACGGCTGGTTTTATTTTAGGGGAGGGCGATGGAATTGGAACCGGTTCTTCTTGAGGGTTGGAAATGACATCTTGGGGAAAAACATCATTGTTTTTGGGGACGGTTTTATAGATGGGACTCCAGAAAGAACAACTTATAAATTGTTTACTATACTTAGAGGCAGAAAGCTTGTTGTACAATGGGCGTCTACGACGATTGTCTCATGTTTGTTCTCAAATGAAAGTCTCAGAATAGTGCCTAATATGGTAGAATAAGGCGAATATTTGCATAAAAGAGAAGATGGAGGGGGCGTATCTGGAGGTGGGGGGTGTGTAGTAACTGAGTGTGAGGGGCAATAGGTTGTTTGGTGCTTTTATATTTACCGTTGATAGGAGGTATTTTGATGAACGAGGAGATCAAGCCAAAGAATGGCGCTAAAATAGCGATCGAAGAGATCGAAAAAGAAGCCGAAAAAATTGACCTTGATGAACTTCGCAGAAAGTATGATAGCGAGGCCAATACCCGCGATCTTAGGGGATGGTACGCGCTAATGGTGACAGCCATTGCAATTGCTCTGTCAGCCTTTCATATTTATACATCAGGCTTTGGCCTTCTGCTTGCGATAAAACAGAGAGCAATCCATTTGGCGTTTGTCCTGTTTCTTGTTTACATGCTGTATCCCCCAAAGAAAAAGGGGGTTATAGAAACTAAAGTTCCTTGGTATGATTTTCTCTTAGGTGGTTTGGCTGCGTTCGCTGCCCTTTATCACGTTATATTTTTCAACGATATAATCATGAGGGCGGGACTTCCTACGACCATGGATCTTACTGTAGGATTTATAGGTATTTTGCTGCTCCTTGAAGCCACCAGGCGAGTATCGAACCCCATTTTGCCGGGCATAGCAATTTTCTTCCTTTTCTATTGTTATGCAGGCAGATATTTCCCCGCCATGTTTGCTCATAGAGGGTTCAATGTGATGAGGATAATCAACCATATGTACATGGGGACAGAGGGAGTGTTTGGTATACCCCTCGGCGTCTCTGCTACATTCGTTTTTATGTTTATCCTTTTTGGGGCCTTTTTGGAGCAGACAGGTATGGGGCGGTTTATAATTGATCTTTCAATGGCTCTGGCTGGGTGGTCCACAGGAGGACCTGCGAAGGTTGCAGTGGTCAGTTCTGGATTGATGGGATCCATATCAGGGTCCTCTGTCGCAAACGTCTGTACTACTGGAATGTTTACCATTCCGCTTATGAAGAGTGTTGGTTACAGGCCCCATTTTGCTGGAGCAGTCGAAGCCGTTGCTTCCACGGGGGGGCAGATAATGCCTCCTGTTATGGGTGCAGCAGCCTTCATAATGGCTGAATTTTTGGGGGTTCCTTATTTGAAAGTGGCCCTCGCTGCTGTAGTTCCTGCGTTGCTCTATTATTTTGCAGTCATAGTGCAAGTTCATTTGGAGGCCTCTAGACTTGGACTAAAGGGGCTTCCTAGGGAGCAGTTGCCCAAAATCTTGCCTCTTTTAAAGGCAAAAGGCCATCTTTTAATCCCCTTGATAGGGATAATCTATTTCCTTTTGGCGGGCTATACTCCACTCAAGGCGGCCTTTAATGGTATCGTGATCACGGTGGTTGTTTCTTTCTTGAACAAAGAAACCATGATGACCCTTCCCAAGCTCAAAGAAGCAATGGAGTCCGGTGCTAAGGGAGCTTTGGGGGTAGCGTGCGCTTGTGGAACCGTTGGTATAATCGTTGGGACCGCCACGTTGACGGGGCTGGGGCTTAGGATAGCTAGCGCCATAATAGCTCTTTCTGGAGGAATATTGATAGTTTCTCTTATGCTTACTATGGTGGCCTGCATCCTACTTGGAGCCGGCCTCCCAACTACAGCTAACTTCATAGTGACTAGCACCATGGCAGCTCCTGCTCTGTTGCAATTGGGTGTTGCTCCCATGGCCGCCTACATGTTCGTTCTTTATTTCGGTATAGCTGCTGACTTAAGCCCTCCGGTTGCATTGGCTGCCTATGCTGGGTCTGGTATAGCAGGTTCTGATCCCATGAAAACAGGAGCAACAGCGGTCAAGTTGGCTATAGCAGGTTTCCTAGTGCCCTATATTTATGTCTTTAACCCCATGCTGGTCTTGGTTGGCTTTGAGCCTATACCTTTCCTGTTGTCGATAGCGACGGCACTGCTTGGTGTGTTCTTGCTTGGTATGGGATCTATAGGTTATTATAAAGCGGAGATGGCCTTGTGGCAGCGAGTTGTGGCTATAGGCGGAGCGATAGCATTGCTAATTCCGGGAATCACGACAGACATAGTGGGGTTAGCAATATTGGTAGTTATGTTCTTGATTCAGAGGCAAAAAGCCAAAGCAGCGGCTGCATAATGCAACGTTTCTTTCTTGTATATGCGAATTAACGCTGAGAGCTGCCTAACGAGTAGGCAGCTCTCAGTACACAATAGGAGGAGATATAAGGATGCCTGAAGATTACAAGAATACCTTAAATTTACCGCAAACATCCTTTCCAATGAGGGCCAATTTAGCCAAAAAGGAGCCGGAATTATTGAGATTTTGGAATTCCATCAACCTTTACGAAAAATTAAAGGAATCCCATAGCGAATCAGAGCGGTTTGTGCTTCATGACGGTCCTCCGTACGCCAATGGAAATATCCATATAGGTACAGCTTTCAATAAGATACTCAAGGATTTCATACCCAAATACAAGTGGATGAAAGGATATTTTGCTCCATATGTGCCTGGGTGGGATACCCACGGGTTGCCCATAGAGCTAAGGGTGTTGAAGGAGAAAAAGATAGATAAAGATAAGGTGGAACCTGCCAAACTTAGAGAATATTGTATGGAATACGCCCAAAAGTACATAGATATTCAGCGATCAGAATTCCGCAGATTAGGAGTTTTAGGAGATTGGGATAATCCATATATAACTTATAAATCTCAGTACGAGGCTGCACAAATTGGAGTTTTTGCCGACATGGTAGAGCGCGGACTAGTGTATAAAGGTAAGAAGCCGGTCTTTTGGTGTATAGATTGTCAGACAGCCTTGGCAGCAGCAGAAATAGAATACGAAGATGAGAGTTCCCCATCCATATATGTGGCTTATCCATTTAAAGATTGCGAGAAGCTTGCAGAAGAGCTCAAAGATAGACAGTGCTATACGGTTATTTGGACCACCACACCGTGGACCCTTCCTGCAAGCATGGCTGTTGCAGTCCATCCCGATTACTCCTATTCCTTTGTTGAATCGGAAGATGGTAGGGTTTTCCTGCTGGCAGAGGAACTGAAAAGTGCAGTTGAAAAGGACACAGGCATAAGATTTACTAAAACCCTTCTAACAGTGAAGGGAAGGGAACTTGAACTCAAGAGGCTGCAACACCCCTTCTATGATAGAGAAGTTCCTATGGTCTTGGCAGATTACGTAGGTTTGGATCAAGGTACAGGATGCGTACACACGGCGCCAGGGCATGGTATTGAGGACTTTGAAACTGGTGTGAAGTATGGCTTGGATGTCTTGAATCCGGTAGATGATAAAGGATTCTTTGTGGCAAATACACCTTTGGTTGGAGGGTTGTCCCTGGAAGAAGGTGCCAAGAAAGTTCTTTCGGTTCTTTCAGAGAGTGGCCGTTTATTGGGTAAGTCCCAAATTACTCACTCCTATCCCCACTGTTGGCGTTGTAAAAAACCGGTAATATTCAGAGCAACTGAGCAGTGGTTTGTTTCTGTGGACTCTTTTAGGGAGAAAGCGTTGAACGAGATCGACAAGGTGGAGTGGGTGCCCGATTGGGGAAGAGATAGGATAGCCAATATGGTGAGAGATAGATCTGATTGGTGTATAAGCCGTCAGCGAGTTTGGGGTGTTCCTATTCCTGTCTTTTATTGTGAAGAGTGTGGATGTACTATAGCGACCCCGGATAGAATAAGAAGAGTGCAAGCAAAAGTAGAGGAAAAAGGATCTAATTGCTGGTGGGAGCTGTCACCGGCGGAGTTGCTAGAAGAGCTCGCCGTATGTCCTGAGTGTGGTGGCAAGGAGCTAAGAAAAGAAACGGATATCATGGATGTATGGTTCGACTCTGGGTGCAGTCATGTAGCTGTATTAGAGACCAGGCCAGAATTGAAGTGGCCTGCGGATTTGTATCTTGAGGGCAGTGACCAACATAGAGGATGGTTCCAGACCTCTCTTTTGACGTCCGTTGCTACTAGGGATGAAGCTCCTTATAAATCAGTTTTAACCCACGGATTTATCGTGGATGGCGAAGGAAGAAAGATGTCTAAATCCTTGGGTAACGTTATAGCACCTCAGGAGATCATAAACAAATATGGCGCAGATATCCTTAGACTGTGGGTGGCATCTACTGATTATCGCAATGACGTAAGGATCTCGGAAAACATTTTGAAAAACCTTGTTGAATCTTATAGAAGAATAAGGAACACTGCACGATTCCTTTTGGGTAATCTATATGATTTTGAACCTGCCAAGGATAGTGTGAATCATGAAAGGCCTGAGGAGATGGACAAATGGATTATCTCCAGGCTCCAAAGCCTTGTGAAGAGGGTGACCAAAGGGTTTGATGAGTATGCGTTTCATCTGCCTACTTACATGATTCATCATTTCTGTGTGAATGACCTAAGCGCATTCTATCTTGACGTAAGCAAGGATAGGCTTTACACAGAAAAGCCCAACTCCCACAAGCGTCGTAGTTGCCAGACAGCTCTATGGGAGATTTTGATGACCCTAACCAAGGTGCTCTCTCCTATATTGAGTTTCACAGCAGAGGAGATATGGCAGGAGATGAAAAAAATAGATGGCTCGTTAGAAGAGAGCGTATTCATGGCGAGCTGGCCACAAGTGCACCTTGACTTAGTGGATGAAGAGTTGGAATCCAAGTGGGCGAGAATACTGGAAGTTAGGGCAAAGATTACCAAGGGATTGGAAATGGCTAGAAGCCAGGGATTAATAGGGCATCCTTTGGAAGCTCAAGTAGTTATAGAAGGAGCCTCTGCTGATAACGAGGATATAAGACTTTTAACTCCCGAGGACTGGGCGGAGATACTTATTGTGTCTGGTTTTTCTTTGGAAGAAGAATTTTCCCGGAATGTAGATCATATCAGGTTTAAGGATGAAGATATTGGCATTCAGATGGTGGTTGCGAAAGCGGATGGGATGAAGTGCCCAAGGTGTTGGAAATTTTCCGAGTCCGTTGCAGAGAAAGGCTTGTGTGAAAGGTGTTATAATGTTTTGCAAGAGCGTTGATGTTGCTCTACTGTCATGGTTTGTTCTCCTTTAACCGTGTAGAGCATAATATATTTGGAGGATAACGCAGTATGGACAAGGCGGAGCTTAAACTTAGGCTTGAAAGGGAAAGGCAAAGATTGACTGAGCTCGTGTCATTGGCAGAACCCCGAGATGAAGATGCTTCTGGACCTGATCATCCAGATCACATGGCAGAGCATGCATCTGAGTTGGTCCAGAAGGAATATGAAGCAGGGGAATTGGCGTCTTTGCGCTATCTCCTCAAAGAGGTCGATCATGCATTAGCAAAGTTGAACAACCTCCCTGACAAGTTTGGATATTGCGAGAAGTGTGGCAAGAAAATAGAAGAAAAGCGGCTTAAAGCAAAGCCTTGGGCTCGTTATTGCCTCCAATGTAGAAAAGTTTATGAGAGCACTGTAGCCAAACGTAAAAAGTGATCTTCGGGTGTTAGAGCAAAATGGTTGATTCGAGGCATCACAACATTGATATAGAGGATTTTGGGGCCGGCGAGGGAGATGAGACCATCTCTATCCTCGTCGGCCAGAATTATGAAGGTTACAGGTTAGACGTGTTCCTCTCTGAAAAAATAGATCGCTCACGATCCTATGTACAGAAACTCATAAAAGAAAACCTGGTCTTCGTAAAAGGATTCTCCACTATCAAACCTTCAACCCGCCTGCAGTCGGGGATGGAAATTGTAGTGAAGATACCTGTAGCTGAAGCCATTACGTTGACGCCAGAATATGTACCCTTTGATGTTCTCTACGAAGATGAAGACATAATAATAATCAATAAGCCCGCAGGTGTAGCTGTCCATCCTTCCCCTGGGCATTGGAAGGGTACTCTCGTTCAGGGGCTTTTGCATCGCTATCCAGAGTTGTTCAGCGGGGAAAATTCGTTGAGGCCTGGGATAGTTCACAGGCTTGATCTAGGCACATCGGGACTTATGGTAATTGCGAAGCATATAAAGGCCCATGAAAGAATGTCCATGTTGTTCAAAACTAGATCCGTTAAAAAAGAGTATTTGGCTCTTGTATGGGGATGCCCTAGGAAAGTGTCTGGATTGATTGATATGCCTATAGGCAGGGATAGTAGAAACAGGCTCAGGATGGCTATAACTCCTAAAGGGAAAAGGGCCATTACGAGATATGAAGTATTGTGGACCCGTAACGGTTTTAGCTTGGTCAGATGTCGTATATACACTGGCCGCACTCACCAAATCAGGGTACACTTCAAGTCGTTGGGATGCCCCGTTGTAGGCGATAAGCTTTATGCTCCCAGGAGAGAAAGGGTCTTCGACTCAGAACGAATATTTTTACATGCATGGAGGTTAGCTTTCCCTCATCCCATGACGGGAGTTGACGTCTCCTTTCGTTCTCCTTTACCGGAGGATCTTATATTTGTTCTTCGAGATATTTTTTCCAATAGACTGGGGAAACCGAAATAGACTTATAATTAGAGTATGTTACCTGAGCTATACCTCCCTTTTGTGGTGCCACATGTTTTTTCTCTGTGTAGTCTACTACGACTAGGTTGTCAGACCTGCCTTTACTGTGGTATGCAGCTAAAGAGGCAGCGAAAATCAAGCGGGGATCATCAGGCGAAAAACTTTTTTCCTTTGTATCGGTTTTCCTGATTACTACATGAGCACCAGGTTTATCCTTGGCGTGAAGCCAAATATCGTCGCTTTTTGCAAGTTTGAAGGTTACGTAGTGGTTCGATTTTTGGTTCAGCCCAGCGAAGACAATGGCACCCCTCAAGTCGTAGCGGATTACAGGTGAGGTTTTGTTATGTTTACTTTTCGAGCTGCGGCCTGTATTTATCTGTTCTTTTGCCAGAGCAAGGATTTGAGTAGGTTCCTCCAAGGATTCTATACTTTCAATGGTCTCTTTTAGCTCTTCGTAACGAGTTTTGTACCTCATTAGCAGTTTTTGAGCTTCTTCGTTTTTGTCTTTATATTTTTTTGCCTTTTTAAAATAGGTTTGTGCATTTTCTACAGGGCTCTTTTGTGGGTCTAAATTAACCCTTATTTTCTGAGGTGGAGTTGTTGTCCAATCCTCCAAAACCGTTTCCGCTGTCTTTGGTGGTATGTTGTGCTGCCAAGCGATCAACAAATTACCAATTTTCATCCATTCCTCGGATTGTTTTGCCATGTCTATCAAGTTGTTTAACCCCTCTATGCGGGCTTTATACGATTTTAGTTCCGTTTTGAGAGGTTTAAGTATTTCGTTTTTTAGTTTGGTGGTTTCTTTCTGGAGGAATGGATAAAATACAAACTCTCTAGCCAACTTCAAAGCAGAACTGCCATGGGTTTCAATGGGCTCGGCTCCAGGTAGTAGAACGGGGAAAAAAGTTATGTAGTTTCCTAATTTTTGGAATGTAACATTCCCTATGTTGCCATGGATATATCTAAGGTTTGATAACCATTTGTGCCACAGCTCTTTGGGATATTCGTGCCATAATTCTTTTATCTTTTTTTCTAAATTTTTACCAATCCCAACTATTCTTTCAGGAGCTACCGAAGGGATATCATTTATCATTTGAGACAATGTCACTCCTGATAATGGAGGTGGCGGTGAATATCGCGTTCCCGGAAGGAGCAAGGAATTAGATTTGCTATCAAAACTTTTTAACTTTACTGCATCGATAACTCTTTGCTCAGAGTCTGCAAGAATCAGGTTGCTTTTATGGGCCATTATCTCAAAAATAACAGAGTACTTTTGGGCAAAACCTGCTCCTAGCCTTTTTTCGAAAGTTATTGTCAATATGCGGTCATGGTTAATTTGATTGCACCCTATAATGACTCCACCAAGTAGATGTTTTTTAAAAGATTGCTCCACGCGCGATGTTTTTGCGAAATATGAGGCTATCATTTTTCCTTGGCTTTTACTTATGGAGGCCACACCGTAGTACTGGGGATCCAAAGAGAAAAATAAAGCGTCGGTATAATTAGCAAACTGCATAACTATCCAGCTATGTCCAAAGTCTATTTTTGTCACCTTTTTGTTCTTGAATTCAGTTGATATCTCTGTGCTCCATGCTGAAACCATTTCAGGTCCAAATGTCATTGCTATCTCCTCTTTTTACCGTTATCAATGTCTCAAATCTCAAAAACAAGAGTATTTTAAATGAACGGCGCCGTTTTTGCATATATTGACTTTTTAAGGTATACCAAAGATTAGTTCCCTGTAAGGGGCCACAAATTGCTTCCGTTTAATTAGTTGAAGGAGATGGTGGGAGTCCCAGGAGATGTTTTGAGCTCCCACCATTTTTAGTATAAAGGTGTTTACTTTGTCCAAGAGTATAGGGGGTATGGAAGTAGCGGCTTTAGAACTGACTAGTGAGAGTTCAAATATTTTTTCCTTTGGAGTTTTCCCGTTCATATCTCTGCCTCCATGAGATCGTTTTTGATTGTAATATTTTACCCAGCTTGCGGCAGAAGTCATAAAGACCTTTCGGGATGTTATGTGAGGTAGTGCAGGTATGTAGAATTCCTCATCATCGGTGCGATGACTTCGTTCCACAAAACCTTGGGCTTCTTTTTCTCCTTTTGGTATGGAGAGGAGAGTAACGCCTAAGGGTTCTAGGAATTTTTCCTGCAATATTTTTCTTTTTCTGCTTTCTTCAGATCCGCCGAATTCGCTCCCGTTGTCAGTTTGGAAGAACATTCTATGTCTGATGCCCAAAGCCCGCATGAGGAAGGCGATGTAAAGTATGAAGGAGAAGCCATTTGCGAAAGAGCATTCATCGGAGAAGCATAAGATTCTCATTCTTGTTTTGATATCGATAGCGGTAAATTGGTATTTGGGAAGCCTGTATTTAAACAGGGCAGCATATGCTTTTGGTGGGAGAGTCTTTGCGTCTGCTATATGTTTTGAATCGATCTGGAAGTATTGTAGGGCTTCCCAGTGGTTTAGGTTGGCATAGTAGCGTTTATTTCCGTTTCTAGAACGTACTTTTTTAGTTTTAACGTTGTTTCTGCGTAAGATGTTTCTGATGGTGTAGGAAGATATATTCAGATTGAGGGTTCTTTTCAGCTCTCTTGCAAGTCTTCTAGGACCCATGTTGGTTTTCTGTTGAGTTTCAATAACCAAAGCTTCGATGTGAGGTTTAGTTCTTTTTGGATGAGGGGATCTGGGACCTTTTTTGTGCAATAATTCTTTGGCAGATAGGCCATCTTTTTTCCGTTTCATCAATGTTCTAACCCATCTTTCAGTAATTCCCATGATGTTAGCTATTTCTTTGGCTTGTTTTACCTTTTTCTATCAAGTCGCATATAACTTCCATAGGGGCTTTGGGATTCCCTGATTCCTTTAGTCGCTGGTATAATGAAGTCATGGCGGGTTACCTCCTTTTTCCTTTGTTTTGGTTGTTGTTGCAGCACCAGTATAAAGGAGAGGTACCCGCCTTTTCCATTATCTCTTTCACTTTACCAAAGTAGACGGAACGAAATATAGGCTCATCTACACAAGATTAGTTCCCCATCTTTGTCAACGGACAGTAAAAATGTCACCCTAAAAGGTCTTTAACGGGACAGTGAAAATGTCCCCTTTTGGATATTGTTTAGGCATAGATATTAGCCCTGCCAATGTGTTTTTTGTAGTTTAAGGCAGGGCTAGTTTTTTAAGTTTGTGTAAGTTTGTGGTAGTTATCAATATGGGGCATGTATTCCCCCCAATTCACCTTCCAGAGGATACCTTTTCTTGTTTTTATGATCTTTGGTTGTGCTGTTTATACTCCTACGCCATGGGTGATCCATGGATGGTTTATATTTTCCCCTTGGCTTTGCCTTGTTTTCTAGGTTTTCTTCTTGGATAGCTTTCTTGTTACTGTCACTTGAGATAGCCTTTAGTTTAAAGTAATCGCCACTGTATAAAGCTCCAAGGGAACCATCGAGATGCCTTGTAACACAAACAGGGCTTTTGGGCTTCAGAGGTACCACGTGCCCTTTAGAATCTAACAGCTGATAAGTACTACCCCCATAAGATATTGTGGATCCATTTGAAGCTTTTCTGTGACTCCTTATGCATATGATTTTATGCAAAGACTCTAATCCAGGGTTTGCCCTGAATGCCTGTTCTTTATCTTCTGCCCTTACAGCGAAACGGCTGTTAAACCTCTTTTTGAAATCACACAGAAAATCATTGGCATCTTCCATGGTGCAAATATTTGCTATCCTAAGCTCTACGATCAAACGACTCTGCAGGGTCTCCCAAAGACGCTCTATACGCCCCTTTGCTTGAGGTGAACGAGCCTTTATATGGGTTATGCCCAGCTGATTTAACACCTCTCCAAACTGAGTAAGCTTAACTCTTTCTCCTTTAAGCTCTTCCTCTATGGAGAGCTTGTCTCCTTTAGGAGAAAAGAATATAGAATGACCGTCACTGTAAATACTCCTGGGAACCCCGTAATCTTCCACCATCTGCTTCAAAACATGCAGATACCCCAATAAATCTTCATTGGGCCTGAAATAAAGGCCAAAAATCTTCCCCGTAGCGTCATCTATGGCTCCATGAAGACATAGCTTGGAGCACCTTCCTTCAAGCCAATCATGGGGACTGGCATCACACTGTACCAACATGCCCTCCATGGACATTCGATTCCTAGTACGCCTCCTCCTCGGAGTCTTGTGAGTGTGCTTGTTGGGTATTGATGCCTCCTTGAGAATTCGACCTACAGTCTTGGCCGACACAAATATTCCATCGTGCTCTTTCATTAGCTCCGACATGTGTTGGTAGCTGGCTCCATGGTATTTACCCACTGCAAAACCTACTATGGCCTCTTTTACCTCTTTGGACGTAGCATGTTTAGGCTTCCTTCCCCTGTTACCATGCGCCAACGCTGCTATACCTCTTTCCTTCACCCCTGCCTTCAGCCTTTTTATTTGACGCTCACTCAACCCTAATACACACGACGCCTCCTTCACCGTCACAACACCATCCATCAACCGCTCCATAACATATACACGCCTGGATTCCTTCTCGCTCAAATATACGTCACCCCTACTCATGGTGACATTTTCTCTGTCCCCTTACAGGGTGACAATATCACTGTCCGGTAACAGATTAGTTCCCCATCTTGACAGAACACGTTGAGCAGTGTAATATCCTGTACGCACGCGGGAGAGTGGTGGAACTGGTATACACGAGGGACTTAAAATCCCTTGGCTGAAAAGCCTTGAGGGTTCGAATCCCTTCTCTCCCACCAATAAAGCCTGGTGTGCTATGATATAATAGTTAACGATAGAGAAGCAGCTGACATCGCGGGGTGGAGCAGTCAGGAAGCTCGTCGGGCTCATAACCCGAAGGTCGCAGGTTCAAATCCTGCCCCCGCAACCAATAAGGCGGTGTAGCTCAGATGGCGAGAGCATGCGGTTCATACCCGCAGGGTCAGTGGTTCGAATCCACTCACCGCCACCACTGAGAAGATGACAAGAGGGTGGATTATTTCCTCCCTCTTGTTTTATGTTGGGAAGGAATTATGTTTTGCAATAAAACCTACTTTTTGGCTACCCCTGGATGGGTTAAAATTTTGTGTATGTAATGCTAAGATAGGATAAATAGGATGGGGATTAAGGTTAAGGATGATAATTGGTACGTGAAGAGAGTTTTGGAAGCAGGAGCAAGGCAAGGGTGGCTAGAAGAGCCTTGTGGCAAGATGGTTGTTGCTGTCTCAGGAGGAAGCGATTCTGTAGCTTTACTGTGGCTCCTTTGCCAGGTCTGGGACAAGGATAAACTTGTTGTTGCTCATGTGGACCATGGTATAAGAAAGGAAACTTCAAAAAGAGATGCTCTTTTTGTGAGAAACTTGGCTGAATCTTGGGGATTGAATATAGCCTTGCTGCAGGTTGAGGTGCCAAAGCTATGCAAAAAAGGGGAGAGCATTGAGGTCGCTGCCAGGAGAATTAGGTATGATTTTTTTGAGAAGACTGCCAAGTCTGTAGGAGCAAGATGGATAGCTTTAGGGCACACCGCCAATGATCAAGCGGAGACAGTGTTACACAATATAATAAGAGGTTGTGGTATAAAGGGCCTCGCGGGAATCCCCGAAAGGCGAGGAAAGATAGTAAGACCCATTATTGACTTTTACCGGAAAGAGCTGATGGAGCTCTTGAGGAGTAAAGGGATAGAATGGGTTTCCGACGAAACGAACGATGAAACCATATATACGAGAAACAAAATAAGACTTAATTTGATTCCCTACATCGAAAGAAACTTCAACAAACAGTTTGTCAAGCATTTGTTGGGAATATCAGAGATTGCAAGACCTTTGGCCAACTTAGTTGAAGAGGAAGCTGCCAAGCTAGATCTTTGGAGTAGCAAGAATGTTCCGGGAATGCTTAAGGCGTGGGAAAGGAGCGTTATTCTGCGGCGTGGTTTAGATAGAGGGTTGGAAGTTATATTGCTGGAAGGAAAAAGAAGAAATCTTAAGCCCCTTTCTAGAGAAAGAATTTCTGTACTTAGAGAGTTGCTGAACAAAAGGAGTTTTTGGCGATTTCAATGGGAAAGGGACATTGAAATCGTAGGCGAAAAGGATTTGATTGTCTTTCGTCGCAGAGAACAGGCGGAGAAAAGGGAATTCATAGAAAAAGAAATTCTTGTTCCTGGATCGAACGCAACAGGAAAACTCAAGTGGGATGACTGGAGCATAGAATGGAAAAGAGCAGAAAAGGAAGAAAGGAAAGTTAAGTTGGGTGTTTTTTCTGCCTGCGTTCCTTTTGACAATAATTACAAGATTATGAGCATTGGGCGCTTTATGACTTCCTCCGTCGAAAAGTGTTTAAAAGAAAAAGTTAAAACAGAATGGCGCTCCATGAAGGAAAGGCCAGTTGTTACCGACGAGAAAAGAATATTATGGATTCCTGGAACGGGAGGCATAAATTTAGAAGCGAGTGGAAAAGAGCAGCAGCTATTGATCTTGAAAGCGCATATAAAAGAAAGGAGATTTTTACAGGATGGACAGATATGAGTTGGGAGATATTCTTTTAGGCAGGGACGTCATAAGAAACAAAGTTAAAGAACTTGCCCAGGAGCTCTCTTTGTATTATAAAGATAAGCCAGTGCATGTAATAGGAGTTCTCAAAGGGTCTGTCATCTTCCTTTCAGACCTGATAAGGGAAATGGATGCTAAGGTGCATATGAAGCTTGATTTCTTGAGTGTTTCATCCTACGGTGCATCTACCAAGTCCAGCGGAGTCGTCAAAATCAACAAGGATTTGGATGAGAGCGTCGTAAATAAAAATTTACTTATAGTCGAAGATATAGTGGACACTGGTTTGACGTTGCAATACTTAGTCAATATCCTTAAAGAAAGATCTCCGAAGGAAATAAAAATATGTTCCCTTTTGGACAAACCGGAAAGGCGAGTTGTAGATTTAAAGGCAGATTTTTGTGGTTTCACCATTCCGGACGAATTTGTAGTAGGATATGGTTTGGATTATGGGGGTTATTGGAGAAACCTGCCAGATATACATGTATTAAGAAAGGTTAACTAGATAACGAAACAAGAAGATGCCCCTAAGAAGAAAGGTGGGAAAGCCTTGGGACGAATGGCAAAAAATTTAGGATTGTATTTGGTGCTTATAGTGCTCGTAGTGAGTTTGGTGAACTTGTTTTTGTCGCCAACTCACGCTCCGTCTGAATACGAACCGATTTCTTACAGCGAATTCCTATCTGCTTTCAGGTCAGGGCAGATTGAGTCTGCAGAAATAGATGGGAACACCATAAGAGGAGAAAGGTTGGATGGTAGGAAGTATACAACCATAGGAGTAGGCGTAGGGGAACTTGCGAAGGAGATGGCCGATAAGGGAGTAGATGTGAAGGTCCTACCTCCGCAACAAGCTCCGTGGTGGGCTTCGATGATGACTTCACTTTTTCCGACATTGCTTTTGATTGGGGCATGGATTTTCATTTTGTATCACATGCAGGGTGGAGGCAATAGAGTGATGGGCTTTGCCAAGAGCAAGGCAAAGCTTTACTTGGATAATCGGCCTAAAGTTACTTTTGCCGATGTTGCTGGTTGCGATGAATCCAAGGAAGAATTGGCGGAAGTGGTTGAATATCTCAAAGATCCTTCTAAATTTTCGAAGCTAGGGGCAAAGATCCCCAAAGGAGTGCTACTATTGGGACCCCCTGGCTCAGGTAAGACATTGCTCGCAAGGGCTTGTTCAGGTGAGGCAGATGTGCCCTTCTTTAGTATAAGTGGCTCTGACTTTGTCGAGATGTTCGTGGGTGTCGGGGCTGCTAGAGTTCGTGATATGTTTGAACAAGCGAGGAAATATCAGCCATGCATAGTTTTCATTGATGAAATTGATGCGGTGGGTCGCCATAGGGGAGCAGGTCTTGGTGGTGGCCACGATGAGAGGGAGCAGACTTTGAACCAGTTGTTGGTCGAAATGGATGGCTTCGATGAGAACAGCGGGATTATATTAATAGCGGCCACCAATAGGCCGGATATCCTTGACCCTGCTTTATTGCGACCAGGTCGTTTCGATAGACAAATAGTCGTGGATAGACCTGACCTTAAAGGCCGCGAAGCTATTCTTAGAGTGCACGTTAAAAAGGTTAAGCTTGACGATGACGTGGACTTAGCGGTCATAGCCAGAAGAACTCCGGGCTTTGTGGGTGCCGATTTGGCCAATTTGGTAAATGAGGCTGCGCTTTTGGCTGCACGACAGGGTAAAGATAAGATAGGAATGGCAGAGTTTGAGGAAGCCATCGACAGGGTTATCGCTGGTCCCGAAAGGCGAAGCAGGCTCATCTCTGAAAGGGAAAAGGAGATTATTGCTTATCATGAAGTCGGACATGCTCTTGTGGCCAAGCTTATACCTGGATGTGACCCTGTACATAAAGTTTCTATTATTCCTAGAGGGCACAGGGCTTTGGGGTACACCCTTCAGCTTCCCGAGGAAGACAGATTTTTGATGTCCAAGAAAGAACTACTCAATAGAATTTCGGTACTTCTGGGAGGGCGTGTTGCTGAGGAACTACATTTTGACGATGTTACCACTGGAGCTCAGAATGACCTTGAGAGGGCAACTCAAATAGCAAGACAGATGGTTACCGAGTTCGGCATGAGTGACCGTCTGGGACCAGTTACATTAGGTAAAAAACATCACGAAGTTTTCCTGGGAAGAGACATAATGGAGGACAGAAATTACAGTGACGAAGTCGCATACGCCATTGACCAAGAAGTGAGGAGAATCATAGACGAGTGCTATGAACAAGTTAAGAACCTGTTGGAGCAGCACAGAGCTGTCCATGTAAAAGTAGCGAAAGTGCTACTGGAGGAAGAGGTGATAGAAGGTCCACGGTTGGATGAGATATTGAAGGAAAACCTGGTGGAGGAAGAAGCAGGGACTTTGTCTGAAGAAACGAATTCAAGGGGATTGGAAGAGGCCAACCAGGAAATATAACCTCTTACCATATTATACCGTGTGGATGTCCTGTTTCACTTAAAATCCCTTGCATTATATAATAAAAGGACGCTCAAAAATTTGGGCGTCCTAATTTTTTGAGAAGAGGAGAGCGATTTGATCCAATGGATGAGCGTTTCAAATTGGTTGCACCTTGGTCGCCAGAGGGAGATCAACCTATTGCCATTGCTAAGTTAGTTGAAGGTTATGAAAAAGGTTTAAATAAACAATGTTTGATGGGGGTCACTGGTAGTGGGAAAACCTTCACTATGGCATGCGTCATAGAAAGGTTACAATTGCCTGTTCTGGTCTTGGCTCACAATAAAACGTTGGCCGCTCAGTTGTACAGCGAGTTCAAGAGCTTTTTTCCTGATAATGCGGTCCATTACTTCGTGAGTTACTATGATTACTACCAGCCAGAAGCTTATGTCCCATCTAATGATATTTACATAGAGAAAGATGCATCTATCAACGAGAAGATAGAGAAATTGCGTCTTGCTACCACTAAAGCTTTGCTGGAACGAAATGATGTAATTGTGGTTTCAAGCGTTTCTTGCATTTATGGCATAGGCAAGAAAAAAAATTACGAAGAGGCGGTTTTGGAAATCAAAACGGGCATGACCCTTCCCAGAAGAGAGTTCTTTAAAAGATTAGACCATAATTTTTATAAGAGAAACGACTATTCTTTGGAGCCAGGAACCTTCAGGGTCAGAGGAAACATAATAGATATATTCCCTGCGTACAGCGATAGTGCGGTGAGAGTGATATTCGAAGATGAAGATGTTGAGGAAATAATGGAGATTGACCCCTTGAGTGGAAAAATATCAGGGAGGAAAAATAGGATTAGAATTTACCCCTCGCAACACTACATTACTTCTGGAGAGGCCATCAACAAAGCCTTGAAGGAGATAGAAAAGGAGCTTGAAGAGAGGCTTTTGGTTCTAAGAAGCGAGGGCAAACTTTTGGAGGCCCAAAGGCTTGAGAGCAGGACCAGATATGATATGGAAATGTTGAAAGAAGTCGGGTATTGTTCTGGGATAGAGAATTATTCTAGATACCTAGATGGCCGTGAACCTGGCGAGCAGCCAGGGACGCTGCTTGATTTTTTCCCCAAAGATTTTTTGATCATCATAGACGAATCTCACATAACTATTCCCCAAATAAGAGGAATGTATAACGGCGATAGAGCAAGGAAGCAAACATTGGTAGATTATGGTTTTAGATTACCATCATGTTTGGACAACCGACCTTTAAAGTGGGAGGAGTTTGAAAAATATTTGCGAAAGGTTTGCTTTGTGTCGGCGACTCCTGGAGATTGGGAGTTGAAAGTGTCTGATCAAGTGGTCGAACAAGTAGTCAGGCCTACAGGTGTAGTTGATCCTGAAGTTGAGGTTGCTCCAGCATCAGCGCAAGTAGATGATCTTGTCGGTAGGCTTAAAGATGTAATAGCTAGAGGTGAAAGGGCCTTGGTCACGACCCTGACTAAAAGGTCCGCAGAAGATATGGCAGAGTACTTTCAAGAGCTGGGGCTTCCGGTCAAATATATACATTCTGAGTTGGATGCCTTTGAAAGGGTGGAACTCTTGAAGGAGTTGAGAAGAGGGGATATTGCAGTCTTGATCGGGGTTAACCTTTTGAGGGAGGGCCTTGATCTTCCGGAAGTCTCTTTAGTTGCCATAACGGACGCAGATAGAGAGGGTTTTTTGAGATCTCATAGGTCTCTTATACAAATGATAGGCAGAGCAGCTAGAAATACTGCAGGTAAGGTTGTATTGTATGCCGACCGCCTAACGGACAGCATACGAGCTGCTGTTGAGGAGACAGAAAGAAGAAGGCGTCTCCAGATGGAGTTCAACAAACAAAGAGGAATAGAACCTAAATCAATCAGCAAGAAGGTTATTTCCATACTGCCAGAAGAACTTGAAATGGCAGGAAAACTTCATTCTCCTGACTATCGTGAGGAGAAAAAGTTGACCAAGCACGAGCTTGAGAGATTGATGTGGGAAGCAGTAGAGCGTTTGGATTTTGAGCGAGCTGCAGAGATAAGAGATATTATTAATCAAAGGTTTGCAGGTGGTGAAGAGCTTGTCTCGAGAAATAATAGTAAAAGGCGCGAGAGAACATAATCTTAAGAACATAAATTTGAAACTGCCCAAAGATAGCTTGATAGTAATTACTGGACCATCAGGATCTGGCAAGTCTTCTTTAGCGTTCGACACTATATGTGCAGAAGGGCAGCGACGATACATTGAGTCTCTTTCTTCTTATGCAAGGCAATTTCTTGGAGTTCAGGATAAGCCCGATGTTGATGACATTGAGGGCCTTTCCCCAACTATATCTATTGAGCAAAAAGGTATTTCTCATAATCCAAGATCCACTGTAGGGACAGTAACAGAGGTTTACGATTATCTGAGGCTTTTGTTCGCCAGAGTCGGGGTGCCTTATTGTCCTAAATGTGGTAGAGAGCTCAAAAGATATACTGTAGATCAAATTTTAGAGTATTTGTATAGAAATTTTTGGGGCCAAAAGGTGGAGATACTGTCCCCAGTAGTCATGGGCAAGAAGGGAGAGTTCAAGAATCTATTTGTACAGCTGCAAAAGAAGGGTTTTTTAAGGGTAAAAGTTGATGGATACGTTTATTGGTTGGAAGAAGAGATCGTTCTAGAGAAAAACAAGAAACATGACATCGAGGTGTTGGTGGATAAGCTGACTGTTAATGACAAAAACAGAAGCAGGTTGGCCGAATCAGTAGAAAGCGCCATAGATGTAAGTAAAGGGTTTGTGCAGATAGAAAATGGCGATGGCTATAAGGTGGTTCTCTCAGATCGTTTTGTATGCCCTTCATGCGAGGTTTCCTTTCCGGAGCTTGAGCCTAGGTTATTTTCTTTCAATAGCCCCTTTGGTGCTTGTCCAGATTGTGAAGGCTTGGGTAGCCATCAGTATTTCTCTGTGGAATTGGCGATAGATAAAGATGCCCCCCTTTTGGAGGGTGGAATATTGCCGTGGGCCAAGAAAAACCATTACATGCTGCGAAAGTTAAAGGCCTTATTCGAATCTATGGGCGAGAGCTTGGAAGGAAAATCTTTCAACGATCTAAGAGAAGATTTGCAAAGGATAGTTGTCTACGGTTCCCCTGTGAAAGTTCCCATGAAGTTCATGGAAAGAGGAGAAAGCATAGATTACATGGGACGGTACGATGGGTTGATACCCTGGCTTCAGACGAGGTGGCGTGAGACAGAGTCCGAATCAGTAAGAAACGAACTGTTGAATTACAGAGACGAGGACATATGTAAAAGTTGTAATGGTTCCAGATTACGAGAAGAAGCTCGCAGCGTAAAAATACACGGTTACTCTATTGTAGATTTTGTGAACATGCCTGTAGAAGACCTTTTGGATTTGCTGCAGCGATTGCCTCTGGATGGAAATCAGGCATATATTGGAGAACCCATAATTGACGAGATCAAGAAGCGTCTATCGTTTATGGTGGACATAGGGATAGGGTATCTTTCCCTTTCAAGAAGGTCAGATACTCTAAGCTCTGGGGAGAGTCAAAGAATTCGTTTGGCAACGCAAATAGGGGCCAAGCTCAGTGGAGTCCTATATGTACTGGACGAACCAACCATAGGGCTTCATTCGCGAGATACTGAAAGGTTGGTGAGGATTTTAAAGTCCATAAGAGACCTGGGCAATACTGTATTGGTAGTCGAACACGACAGGGACACCATGAAAATGGCCGACCATATAGTTGAAATTGGGCCTGGCCCTGGAGAACATGGGGGTAGGATAGTAGCTCAGGGGGCTCCAGAGGAAATAATGAAGGGGGACTCCCTTTCTGCGGGATATCTACTTGGAACCACTTCCGGAATAGTTCACTCTTCAAGGGAGCGTAAACCCAGTGGGTGGCTGAGTTTTTCTAAAGCTTCGGAAAATAACCTCAAGGAGATAGATGTCCAAGTCCCATTGGGAGTTCTAACATGCATTACGGGCGTTTCTGGATCGGGAAAGAGTACGTTGTTACATGAGATTATCTATAAGGGTTTGAAGAAGAAGTTAGATAAATCCTACAAGGGGAAAGCAGGGAGGCAAGGAGATATAAAAGGATGGGAACAGCTTAGAAACGTGGTCTTGATAGATCAAAGCCCCATCGGGCGGACTCCCCGTTCAAACCCAGCAACCTATACGGGAGTTTTTACCCCCATAAGGGAACTTTACGCTCAATTGCCAGAGGCTAGGATAAGAGGTTATAAGCCTGGAAGGTTCAGCTTCAATGTTCACGGTGGTCGCTGTGAAGCCTGTCACGGTGAAGGTGAAGTAAAGATATCAATGCTTTTCATGCCAGATGTGTATGTCAAGTGCGAGGTTTGTAACGGAACTAGGTACAATAGGGAGACCCTTGAGGTTAAGTTTAAAGGCAAAAGCATAAGTGACGTCTTGGAGATGACGGTCAGTGAAGCCTTGGAGTTCTTCAAGGATGTCCCTCGAATAAGTAATAAGCTCTCAGTGTTGGAACAGGCAGGCATGGGGTACATGCGATTAGGGCAGCCAGCTACCACCTTGAGTGGAGGAGAAGCTCAAAGAGTAAAATTGGCGGAGGAACTTTCGAAAAGATTCAAAGGCAACACCCTCTACCTTTTGGATGAACCTACGACGGGGCTTCATTATTCAGATGTAAAGAAACTTTTGTTGTTGATTCACAAGTTGGTGGACAGTGGAAACACTGTTATTGTGATTGAACATAATCTTGATTTCATAGCTTCCTCGGACTATATAATAGACCTTGGGCCCGAGGGCGGGGCAAGAGGAGGCAACGTGGTTGTGGCAGGACCTTTGCGTCAGATACTTGAAGATGAAAGATCTTATACAGCGTTGTATTTAAGAAAGTATTTAAAAGAGATAGGGATGACAAACTATGAAGAGCGAGAAGAATAAGGACGGTAATAAGCAAGAAGGGAAGAACCTGGAAGATATATGTTATGGGAAAAATGCAGTAATTAGTCTTTTGGAGGAGCACCCCGAAAGATGTCTTTCAACTTATATCTCGACAAATGCCCACGGCGGAGTGTACCAAAAGATATTAGCGCTATGTAAAGAGAGAGGCATACCTTGCCACAGGGTTCCCAAAGAGCACTTGGATAGGCAGACAAATTTTTCTAACCATCAGGGGGTAATGGTTAAAACGTCACCTTTAGATGTGAGTGGGATGGAAAAATTTTATGAAATAACAGAGAGAGGAAAAGAAGGACCGTTGCTTTTCGTGGTTTTAGACCACGTAGAGGACGTGCAAAATTTTTCATCCATAATAAGGAGTGCTGAAGTGCTGGGGGCCGCTGCTGTTGTTTTCCCTAAAAGAAGGTCTGCATTGCCTACAGGGACAGTACTTAAAGTCAGCTCGGGGGCAGCTGCCAGGTTACCTTTGATAAGAGTAAACAGTGTGTTTCATGCCTTGGAGATAATGAAGGAGAATAATTTTTGGGTGATAGGTCTGGATATGGAAGGAGAAAACCTTTGCAATCTTGAACTCCCCAAAAGGTTAGTCCTAGTGGTGGGGAGCGAGGGTAGAGGTTTGAGTAAAACTGCTAAGAAAGCCTGCGATGAATTGGCAAAAATTCCCATGGCAGGCAAGACAGGATCACTCAATGCTGCAGTCGCAGCTTCCATTGGTATATATGAATGGAGAAGAAGTGTTGACAAGCTTTAATAACCCAGGTAAAATGCGACTTGCTCGGGTGGTTAGTTCAGAGGAAGAACGCTTCCTTGACGCGGAAGAGGTCGCAGGTTCGAGTCCTGCACCACCCACCATTAGCACGTAAAAGCGCCGATAAGGCGCTTTTTTTTTTTTGCCTTTCTGCTGATAACTTCACCGGTATTATATTGTTTGTCCCATGTTCAGCTTATCAGTTTTAGATTTATAATATGCGTATTAACTGGGGAGGTATGCAATGATCGTTAAAGGTATAGGTGTAGATATCTGCAGCATATCGAGAATAGGCACAAAAATCAAAAATGATGAGTTCAAGAGGAGAGTTTTCACTGAAGAAGAAATCACGTATGCAGAAGGGCACGTAACCCCAGAAGTCCATTACGCTTCCAGCTTTGCTGCCAAAGAAGCCTTTGCTAAGGCCACTAGGCTGGGACTTGGTAAGGTAGGGCTTAAAAACGTATGGGTAAAGCGAACTGAGAAGGGACCAATTTTGAGTTTCTCTTCAAGCATAAGAGATTTTCTGAAGAAAGAAAAAATGGATAACGTCCATGTCAGCCTTTCTCACGATGGGGGCTTTGCAGTAGCCTTTGTTGTCATTGAGGGGAGGGAGTAGTTGAAGTGCGTCTTTATACCTGTGATGCCATAAGGAGAATAGAAGATCTGCTTGTCGATAAATATGGTTTCGACTTTTTCCAGCTGATGGATTATGCAGGGAATGCCGTTGCTGAGAAGGTTTTGGCAAGATTCCCTGGCATCAAGTCAGTAGCTGTGCTCTGTGGAGGAGGGAACAATGGAGGGGATGGCCTTGTCGCCGCACGCTATCTCTTCCTAAAAGACATTGCCGTGAAAGTGATTGCAGCATCTAGGTTTGAAAGGTCAAGCTTACAAACCATGAAAAATAAAACCATCCTGGAAAAAATGGGAGGGACCTTGCTTACGTCGGAAGAGATTGGTGACACAGAGCTTCTTCGTTTGCTAGACGAAAGTGATGTCATTATAGATGCACTTTTGGGGATTGGAGCCACAAGCTCTCCAAGGGGAGAGTATTTGAGATTAATTAGGGCAGTAAACCAAAGCCAAACACCAGTGGTTTCCATTGATTTGCCTAGTGGTTTGGATGGTTCTACTGGTGAAATAATGGGCGAAGCCGTTAAAGCCGACATAACTGTGACGTTTTGGGGACCCAAAGTAGGCTTATATGTAATGCCCGGCAAAGAACACGCTGGAGAGGTTTTAATTGCTAACGAAGAGTTTGTTTCTGATCGACTCTTTCCCGATTTAGGGGAAATTATTAAAAAAGATCTGCATCTTGTGAGCGTCCCTGAGATAAAACACCTTTTGCCTCCTGTCACTTTGTCATATCACAAGGGCAAGAGGGGCAGTGTCTTAATTTTTGCCGGTTCGAAAAAGTATAAAGGGGCAGCTGCGTTGGTTGCCCTTGGCGCACTGCGGGCTGGGGCAGGAAGGGTGATCCTTGTGGTACCAGAAGGTTGTTTGGTACCTGGAGTGACCCCTGAAACCATAGTGTTTGAGGTGCCTTCCAGAGATGGCACACTGGCAGCCGATAGCTATATCAGAGCCATGGATGAATTTGGGGATATCGTGTCTTCAATAGTAATAGGACCTGGTGTAGGTAGGACCAATGGAGTTAGGGATCTGGTAAGTTACATATGGGAACAATCTCAGGTCCCAACTTGCATGGATGCGGATGCCTTATATTTCCTGCCTGAAATAGGGGAAGGGGCACTTCAAAGAAGGCACGATGTTATTATTACTCCTCATGAAGGAGAGGCCGCCCGCTTAATGAGGAGCAAGGCATCGTGTGTTTCCGCCAAGAGATTGGAATTTGCCAAGAGCATTGCTGAAAAGTGGGGCACGGTGCTTTTAAAGGGTGCAGGTACTATAGTTGATGATGGTAATAGGACTTCGGTTATAAAGGACGCCCATCCTTGTTTGTCCGTTCCGGGATCAGGGGATGTCCTGAGCGGAATGATTGGGGCTTTTCTGGCCAGAGGGCTTGGGTGCTACGAAGCTGGTCTCTGTGCTGCATGCCTGCATGCCAGAGCAGGGGTGTCTTTGGGAGCCATAAGGGGCAATGATGGTATATTAGCGGGGGAGATAGCTAATAGGATACCTATAGAAATTAAAAGTGTATCAGAATTAGAGCGGGAGCCTTTGCTATGACAAGTGCAAGTAAAAGACACATTTTAGATATAGTAACGTGCAGTCCGGAGCAAACTTACATGCTTGGTAAAGAGGCATCAAGGTTTGTATATGGTGGATTGTGCATTATGCTGAATGGAGATTTAGGAAGTGGGAAAACCACCTTTGTGAAAGGGTTAGTGTGTGGTTTAGATGGAGACGAGGCCAAAAGCCCATCATTCAATTTGGTTAACGAATATGCTGGCAGAATAAACGTCGCCCACGCTGACTTGTATAGGCTTAAGGTTACAGATGGCTATGATCTTGGACTTTATGATTACTTAAATTATGGATATTTGCTTATTGTAGAGTGGTGTGATCGATGGATCTGTCCTCCGTCTTCTGATGTGTGGTGCTTATCCTTTGGACTTTTCGATGTGGATGTGGAAGAAGATTTCCTTCCTGATTTAGGAAACAAAAGAAAGATTACCTTTACCTGCTTGGGAGATAAGGCTTGTAAAAGTTTGGCGATGTACGCAGAGAGTATAGATGTGGAGGGGGCTAAGAAATGTCTTTATTAGTGGGCTTGGATTGCAGCACCAGATGGACGGCTTTGGGCGTGTTAGAGGATGGAGGCCCCCTAGGAGAAGTGAACGTCTTGCTGGGGAGAAAGCAGTCTTCAGAACTTCCATTGCTTCTTGATACATTACTTGGGTTTTGGGGAAAGGATGTAAGTGCGATTAATTATATAGCCGTTACTGTAGGGCCCGGCTATTTTACGGGACTCAAGGTTGGTCTTTCTTATGCAAAGTCCTTGGCTTTTGCTTTGGGTGCCAAGATAATACCTGTTTCAACCCTTTCTGTTTTAGCTTATCCGTATCTCAAAGATGGGGTGAAAGTGACTTCGGTTCTTAAAGCCAAGAGTGATTTGGTTTACTTAGGTTCTTATACAAGGTGTGGCAAGAATACCTTTGCGATCCACGAACCGCGCTGCGTGAAAATTGAAGATATTGATGACCTTTTATGGAATGAATTGAACCCCGACGTAGTAATAATGGAAGACCTGCCAAATTTAAGGATCGCCTCACCTTCCTCAAAAAAAGGAGTGATGATAGTCAAAAATGAAGGAGTTTCAGGTCTTGATGTGGCTAGGTTGGGGTTGGAAAGAGTAGATGATGCAGCTGCGCCTTCAAACATACATCCTCAATATCTTAGGGATCCGGACATAGGTCCTGCCTGAGATTGTGATTCTTTGCCAGGTTCTAGAACTATAGTTTATATCCCAACTTTATTTTAACCCTACTTGATATTTTTAGGATAAAATATATTATATATGTGATATGGGGTAATATAGTGAAAATTCTAACACATCCTAGAGGTTCTCTAGATAAGCTGTAGGTTAATAGATCCACATATCAGAAGAAGGGGGGGCGGTTGTGCAGAGATTGTTTTTTGTTCTTGTCCTAATGCTTAGTGAGGGGGGATTGGCTGTATGAAACTTATCGAGAAGCATCCGATTCTTGAGTTTAAGCACGGTAGGTTGGTTAATTTTACTTTTGATGGTGTTCCAATGCAGGGGTACGAAGGAGAACCTATCGCAGCGGCTTTGCATGCCAATGGGGTGAAGGTGTATCGCGAAACGCCTATACGGAAGCAACCGAGAGGATTCTTTTGTGCTATAGGGAAATGCTCATCATGTTTCATGGTAGTAGATGGTGTTCCTAACGTAAGGACGTGCATCACGCCGCTTCGTGAAGGAATGAGGGTCGAAACACAAAAGGGTAAGGGCATTGTGAAAGTGGACCTCTAGGTGAAAGGCGGTGGATGTTTTGCGAGAGACTGAAGTATTGGTTGTAGGCGGCGGACCGGCAGGGCTCAGCGCTGCAATTGAGGCAGCGTCCTTTGGTGCGAAAGTTACGCTTGTGGATAGTGACCTGGCGCTAGGAGGTCAGTTGATCAAACAAACCCACAAGTTTTTTGGCTCAAAGAACGAACGAGCAGGTACGAGAGGTTTCAAAATTGCTGAAGAGCTATTTAGGGAATTGAAGGACAAAGAGGAAAACATTGAAACCTTTACCAATTGTACGGTTACAGGTTACTACAAAGAAGACGGGGTTGTTTCCTGCGTAAAAGGTGAAGATGAGTATTTCCATATAAAACCCAAGAAAATAGTCATGGCTACAGGAGCCCAGGAAAGAATAATTCCCTTCCCAAACAATCACCTCCCAGGAGTTTATGGTGCCGGTGCAATTCAGACCTTGATGAACGTGTATGGCGTTGTTCCAGGGGATCGAGTTCTTATGGTTGGGGCGGGAAATATAGGCCTCATAGTTAGTTATCAGCTGTTACAGGCAGGGGTGCAGGTAGTTGGAATAGTTGAGGCAATGGACAAGGTCGGAGGTTATTGGGTACATGCGGCGAAGGTTAGAAGGCTGGGTGTACCCATATACTTGAGACACACGGTGAAAGAGGCCATAGGTGAACGTTTTGTGGAAGGGGCGGTCATTCAAGAAATAGACGAAAAGTTCCAGCCAACTGGTAATGAGATGAAAGTGGATGTGGACATAATCTGTCTTGCAGTTGGACTTACTCCAACATGCGAGCTTTTGTGGCAAGCAGGTTGCAAAATGGCTTTTGTCCCTCAGCTTTGCGGATATGTTGCTCAAAGAGATAAGAACATGAGAACCAGTCATCCTGATATATGGGTTGCTGGCGATGCAGCGGGAATAGAAGAAGCATCTTCTGCCATGGTGGAGGGGCGAATTGCAGGAGTGGGTGTCGCGAAGGCTTTGGGCTATGGAACGCAGGAGGAGATAGAAAAAAGACTTAAAGAGTACCATGGACGTTTGGCTGATCTTCGCGGGGGAGAAGTTGGAGCCAAGATTCGTGAAGGTATTGCCCTTTGCTCTGTGGAATGCTGGGAGGTGTAGCTGGTGGACGAAAAAGAAAGACTTTTCAATAGTGGTATATTAACTGGAGAGAGAAAAGGTGCAGTCAAACCTCCCCAGGAGTTGTGGGAAACCAAGAAAAACGGATTGGTTGTTATAGAATGCCCTCAAAGAATCCCATGCAACCCATGTCATACTAGTTGCCCCACAGGTGCCGTTGTGCCATTTAAGGATATCAATGACCAACCACAGATCGAATATGAAAAATGCACCGGCTGCGCACGTTGTGTAGCTGTATGCCCAGGGCTTGCGTGCTTCGTTATCGACCTCACGTGGGGGGAAGATGACAAGGCTTTGATCAAACTCGCATATGAAATGTTACCTGTCCCTGAGGAAGGACAGGTCGTGGATTGTCTCAATCGCTTCGGCGAAGCCGTAGCCAAAGGTAAAGTAGTAAAGATAACTGAACCAATGAAAGATAAGACCCTTGTGGTCCATGTAGAGATTCCAAAGGACCTCGTCATGGATATCAGAGCCATAAAGGTGGTGTAATCAATGGCTGACAAGTATGAAGATATAATAATTTGCCGCTGCGAGGAAGTGACGCTCGGGGAAATAAGGGAATGGATAGCGAAAGGATATGATACCTTCGATGAGCTTAAGAGGGTCCTTCGTGTGGGCATGGGGCCATGTCAGGGAAGAGGATGCAGAGATATTATTCTAAGAGAGATATCAAAAATGACTGGAAAGAAGTATGCTGAAATACCTCCGGGGACATTTCGTCCGCCGGCAAAGCCAGTGAAGCTTGGAGCTATTGCAAAGGCTGGTGAAAACGAATGACGTGGAAAAATACAGCTGACGCAGTCATAATTGGCGGCGGAATTCAAGGATGTTCCATCGCATATCATCTTGCAAAATTTGGTATGAAGGACGTTGTCGTTATTGAGAAAAATACGGTATGTTCGGGATCTACCGGGAGGTGTGGCGCCGGCATAAGAGCCCAGTGGGGCACGGAAATGAACTGTCGTTTTGGGCTAGCAAGCTTGGAGAAATTCGAACAGCTTCATGAAGAATTAGGGATGGATTGTGGTTTACACCAAGGCGGATATTTAATGGTGGCCTACAAAGAGAGTGAGTTCGAGCAGCTGAAGAAGAACATAGCCCTTCAGAACTCCCTTGGGATAAAAAGTAGAGTCGTAACTTATGACGAGGCAAAGGAGATCTGTCCTGGGCTCTCAGCCGATGATGCTGTTGGGTTTACGTATCATGACCGAGATGGACATGCTGATCCCTTTTTGACCACCTTTGCTTACCAAGAGGCAGCCAAGCGATTGGGGGTAACTTTCTACAAATTTACTGAATGTACAGATATAAAGGTAGAAAATGGGAAAGTGAAGGGAGTTTCTACCAGTAGAGGAGATATAGATGCTCCTATAGTAGTCAATGCAGCAGGAGGATATGCACAACAAGTAGCCAAAATGGCAGGTGTGAACATTCCCAACTTCTCCGAGCGCCATGAGATCATTATAACCGAGCCGGTAGAAAAGGGAGTATGTCCCCCGATGTTGATGAGTTTTTCGGGTAATTACTACATTCAGCAAAGGCCTCATGGATCTATAATTGGTGGATGTAGTCCCGAAGGTCATCCAGAGGATTACACTTGCGGCAACTCTTGGCAATTCCTCAATATGATGTCCAAGACCATTACCAAATTGCTTCCCAGGACAAAAGGGATAAGAGTCGTGAGACAATGGTCAGGTCTATATAATATGACGCCAGACAGGCAGCCTATCCTCTGCGAGGCCGATGAAGTGAGAGGTTTTTACCTTTCGGTAGGATATTCTGGGCATGGATTTATGTTTGGCCCCATATCTGGGGAACTTTTAGCCCAGAAGATACTGGGGCAAGAGCCTAGAATATCTATAGAGCCTCTGCATTATAAGAGATTTGAGAGAGGGGAGTTAATCATAGAACCTGCAGTGGTATAGTTTTATCGTTTTTGATGTATAGAAGAAGAGGGGAGTAGAATAGTACTCCCCTCTTCTATTATATGTAAAAATGACGAGGAAGTGAAGCGGACAATGTGCTAGCTTTTTTCTGAATATTTCAGAACATAACAAAAAGGGTTGTCCTTTTCCTCACAAGATGGCATAATGTCTTTTGGTCTTTTGAAGCCCGAGTAAACCCTTGGGAGGAAGGTGATTTTTTTGGCGAAGAGCTTTGCTGTGCAGATTAACAAGAAATGGTGTAAGGGGTGTGGCTTGTGCATAGCTGTATGCCCCAAGAAGGTTTTGGAGCTGGACGCTGATGTAAAATGTGAGCCGGTGCGCCCAGAGGATTGTATTGGTTGTAGGCAATGTGAGAACATTTGTCCCGATTTGGCAATAACCATCGAGGAGAGTGGACAGAAATGAGAAAAGCAGAATTTTGGCAAGGAAATGTAGCAGTTGCCCATGGTGCTATAGCTGCAGGTTGTAGATTTTTTGGTGGATACCCAATAACTCCTTCTTCTGAGATTGCAGAAGTAATGGCTGAGGAGCTCCCCAAGGTGGGCGGCAAGTTCATACAGATGGAGGATGAAATAGGGGGTATAGCAGCAGCAATTGGCGGTTCCATTGCTGGTTTCAAATCCATGACAGCTACTTCTGGTCCTGGTTTCTCCCTTAAGCAGGAAAATTTGGGGTTGGCTTACATGGCGGAGATACCACTGGTCGTTGTAGATGTTATGCGTGGTGGTCCCTCCACAGGGCTTCCTACTGCTATATCACAACAGGACGTAATGCAGGCTAGGTGGGGTACTCATGGTGACCATGCCACGATAGCTTATTCACCTGCCTCTGTTCAGGAGTGTTATGAGATAACCATAAAGGCTTTCAACATGGCTGAAAGGTTTAGGCAGCCTGTCTTGATAATGAGCGATGAGGTTCTGGGGCACATGCGCGAAAAGGTATTTGTCCCAGCGAAGGAAGAAATTACGCTTGTCGATAGAAAAAAACCAAGCGTACATCCCGATGAGTTTATGGCTTACAAGCCAGATCCAGAAGATAACATTCCTCCAATGGCAAGCTTTGGAGATGGATACAGGTGGCATATAACGGGACTCACTCACAACGAGTGGGGATTCCCCACAAACGATAAAGACGAAATAGCGAAAAAAAGCAAGAGATTGATGGATAAAGTAGAGGCCTACAGAGACGAAATAGTTGAATACGATACAGAATTTGTCGACGATGCAGAAATCATAGTAGTAAGCTACGGAAGCGTTGCAAGGAGCGCTTTGACAGCGGTTAAGGCTGCTAGGGAAGAAGGAATGAAGGTGGGCTATTTTAGGCCTATAACTCTGTGGCCTTTCCCTGATAAAGAGCTTGAAAGGTTAGCGGAAAAAGCCAGCTGCATTATAGTGCCAGAGCTCAATTATGGTCAGATGGTCTTGGAAGTGGAGAGAGCTGTTCATGGCAAAGCAGAAGTGAAACCGCTGAACCTAGTTAACGGTGAACTGTTTAAACCCAAAGATATATTGCAATATGCTAAGGAGGTGGCTTAGCCATGCCCCGTCCAGAGATAGAAAGCTGGCTGCGTAAGAGGTTTTTCCCTCATATATGGTGTCCTGGTTGCGGCCATGGTGTGATATTGCATGCGCTCCTCAGAGCGTTGGTTAGCTGTGGGAAGAAGAAAGAAGAAACTGTGATTGCGTCGGGAATAGGATGCTCAAGCAGGATGCCAGGTTACATAGATGCGTGTACAGTTCACACCACCCACGGTCGTTCCTTGGCTTTTGCTACCGGCATAAAGTTGGCCAATCCTAGCCTAACTGTCGTCGACGTAATGGGTGATGGTGACTGCTCTGCAATAGGTGGAAACCATTTCATACATGCCTGTAGGCGAAATATAGATATAACGGCCATCGTAATGAACAACAATATCTACGGTATGACCGGCGGGCAGGCGTCTCCGACGACTCCTCCTGGATCCAAGGCTACAACGGCTCCTTATGGTGTTGTTGATCCGCCTTTTGATATTTGTAAACTTGCAGTAGGTGCTGGAGCTACCTATGTAGCACGAACGACAATAGCTAACCCCGTTATGTGCGAAAAATACATAAAGACAGCTATTGAGCACAAAGGGTTTTCAGTTGTAGAGATAGTGTCCAGCTGCCATACCCAATACGGCAGAAGGAACAAGAGAAGAACGCCGGTAGACAATTTAAATTATCTCAAGGCTGCTTCCGTGCCACTTGCAAAGGCCAAAGAGATGTCAGAGGAGGAGCTCCTTGGTAAGATCACTGTCGGTGAATTTGTGAAGGTGGATAAACCTGAGTACACCGAAATGTACGATAAGGTCATAGAAGCTGCGGGAGGTAAGAGTCATGAGTAGCCGCTATGAAATTCGTTTTGCGGGTTCAGGAGGGCAAGGTGTGATTTTGGCTGCCGTCATAACTGGCGAAGCGGCTGCGCTCTATGAAGGCTTAAATTCCGTCCAGAGTCAAGCGTATGGACCAGAGGCGCGAGGGGGTAAATCCAAATCTGAGGTTGTTATATCAGAGGGGAATATAGATTACCCCAAAGCCATGGAGCCCGATCTTCAGATTATCTTGAATCAAACTTCTTGCGACGAGTTTGCCTTTGATACCAAAAAAGGCGGGGTAGTGATTCTTGATGATACTTACGTCAAGGAGGCACCGAAGATAGATGCAGAAGTCTATATGGTGCCCATCGTAAAAACCGCTAGGGAAAAAATAGGTCGCGAGCTTGTCACTAACATGGTTGCATTGGGAGCAATGGCCAAAATTCTTGAGCGCAAAGGCATTATGAAACCAGAAAACATCAAGAAGGCGATCTTGGCTAGAGTTCCTAAAGGAACGGAAGAAATGAACGCCAAAGCATTTGAAGAAGGATATGCTTTGATAAACTAAAAAGGCAATTTGAGCTGCTACAATATAGGAGGACACCGGTATAGGTTTTCTGGTGTCCTCTTTTTGCTTTTTGGTTCAGTACTTACGGTTTTTGGGGTCAGAAAGGATGGTTGCCAGTTACATGAAGCTGCACGTAGGTGAAAAGATAAAGGTTTCAGTTGATTCCATCAACAGCCAGGGAGATGGTGTCGCCAGGTTTGGCGAGGAAAGGTTTGTTTTTTTTGTGCCTGGTGCACTACCTGGGGAAGAGGTGGAGGGGATCGTTAGGATCTTGAAGAGACACTATGGCGTTATGGAATTGACTGATGTTTTGACTCCTTGTGTAAATAGAGTCATTCCTAAATGTTCTTGGTATGGTTTGTGTGGGGGGTGTTCTTTGCAGCATGCTGATTACGCCATGCAGCTTGAAATAAAAAAGCGCATCGTCTTTGACGCTTTTATGAAAACCGTAGGGAAGGAGCATCTGGATAAAATACAGGACTGCGTGCCTTCGCCTAAAAAGTGGTGTTATAGGAACAAGGCTTCTTTCCCTGTCAAAAGGGGAAAGAAAAATCTAAATGTTGGTTTTTACATGAAGGGATCCCACCGTATCATCCCGATAAATTCATGCTGTATCCTGGAAGAGGGCATAGACTATATCTATAGGCGCCTATTGGAAAACTTGTCTTATCTTGGAATTGAGGGATATGACGAAAAAAAAGGAACAGGCATTTTGAGGCATTTGGTTTTAAGGCGAACTGCAAGGGGTGATAAGGCCGTAATATTGGTTTTAAGAAACTTCGGCAAGAAAGAAGAAAGAAGCTTGAGAAGTTTTATGCAGCGTGTTAGCGAAATGCTAGGAAAAGACATCTCCTTTTATGTGAATGTGAACCCTCATAAAGGTAACAGAATTTTTGGTGAAAGAACCATAGCTATAAAAGGGAAAGAAGGCCTGTCGGAAAGCATATGTGGTAAGAGATTATTTTTTGGACCTACCTCTTTCTTCCAGGTAAACAGGGACATTGCTGAGCTTTTGTTCCAGGAGGTAAAGAATGCATTAGAAATTAGTGGGGCAGACCATGTAACAGAGCTTTACTGTGGGGTAGGGGCAATTACCGTAACTTACGGAAAGAATGTTAAGTCTGTTACTGCTGTGGAATCTTGGCCGGAGTCGGTTCTTTTCTTGAGGAAAAACATAAAGTTGAACAAGCTGAATAACGTCCGAGTTCTGGAAGGAGACGTAGAAGAATTTGCTCCCGATGCACTGTTTGGGGAGGACAAGGTAGTTCTTTTGGATCCCCCCAGAAGCGGATGTGCCAAAGGAGTATTGGAAGGCATTATAGAACGCAGGCCCAAAGCTGTCATATATGTTTCATGCAATCCAGCGACATTGGCCAGAGACGTTTCGATTCTCATGAACGGTGGTTACGAACTTAGTTTTGTAAAGCCCTTCGATATGTTTCCCATGACAGCTCACGTCGAGAGTATGGCCTTGCTAACGAGGGAAAAACTACAAATTGCGCGATATGATAAAGGATGTAGTTGAAAAAAACAAACCACCTATATATAATAGCCAAGCGTAGGGCGGACATAGCTCAGTTGGTAGAGCATCGGCTTCCCAAGCCGAGGGTCGCGGGTTCGAGTCCCGTTGTCCGCTCCAGACGTTTAGCAGCGAAAAAAGAGGGCAGGTCCCTCTTTTTTTTGTATCCTTCTTCGTATATAACGTATTAAAGCATGTGACGAAAATAAACGTTTTTTTCTGAAATTGCATTAAAATTGACAATAATTTCTCTCACAACTAAAATGAATAAGACTTTGTTCTTTGCATAACGTATAATGTTTTGAAAGGGGGTGCTGGTGGTGGCTAAAAATTTAACGGAGGAGATAAGAGCGACGGAAGAGCAAGCTCAAAAAATCGTTTCTGAGGCAAAGAGTCAGGCTTCGCAGATAATCTCCGAAGCCCGCTATGAGGCGGAACAGGCCGTTAAATCGTTCAGGCAGCAGATGCATAGATCTTTTAGGGATGAATTGGTCCGCGTAGAGAAAGACGCTGAAAAGGAGATCGGAGTAATTTTGCAAGAGGGACAAAAAAAGGCAGAGAGCATAATAGATAACCATAAAGGTAAGGTTGACGAAGTGGCTGCCTGGATAGCGCAAGAGGTGATGACCCGGTATGGCAGTAACTAAATTCAAAAAAGCATCTTTGGTTGTGCTAGGAGAGAAAGAAGAGGCGGTAGTGTCCGTTTTGCAGGATTTGGCGTGTTGTGAAATAATGCCAGAGCCCACGGACACGAGGACCCATGATTGGGCTAAATGTATAAAATCAGCGGATGAAGCCCTTGCTGATATACGATCTGCCCTGCGTTTTTTGGAACCGTACTACTCAGAGGTGTCTGGTAAGTTGGAGCGCCTCTTGGGCGAAAAACCTACAGTCACCGTTGAGGAACTGGAGAACCTTTCGAATAGTATTGATCTTGCAAGTTTGTCGTCCTCGGTTAAAAAAATAGAGCGAAGAATGTTGGATATAAGGACGTTGCTTTCCAAGTTGGACTCCAACGAAGAGATATTGATCAAGTTAAGACAGTTTCCGTATTCACTGGCTATTATATCCAGTGGTACTGTACGCATATCCAGTATCGTAGGAACCTTGCCTGTAGCCTATCTTGAGAGGTTCCAAGGGTTGGTTGCAGAATTGCTGGCATCTGATGGAGAACTGTTTGTTGCTCCATTTACTCCAAAGGAAACGGATGTCACCGTAGTATTGATGTATGACAAAAAGAAGGCTGACGAAGTTGCTGAGATATGCGAAAAGGTTCCGTTCACCAAGTTGGACTTTCCACCAGAGCTTGAGGGTACTCCCGAAGAGGAGTTGTCCAAAATTGAAAGAAATCGGACAGAGCTAGCAAAGGAATCAGAGAACCTTGAAAGGAATGCTGCAAAACTGGCTTCTGAGTGGGTTCCAACGCTTAGAAACTTGTTGGATTACTATTCTGTTATTAGGACTCGCTATGAAACCTTGGTTAATGCTTCTAGGACGGAGAAGGTCAGTGTTATTAAGTTCTGGGTTCCAGAACCTGCGGTAGGAAAGTTAAAAGAAAAGCTCTCTAAATTTGGAGAGGAGCTTGAGCTCATAATAGAGGATCCATCAGATGATGATGAACCACCCACTCTGTTGGAAAATCCTCGTTGGGCTTTGCCATTTGAGCCTTTGACAAGGCTGTACGGTGCACCTAAGTATGGGGAGATTGATCCTACGGTTCCCATGGCTCCCTTCATGTTCCTCTTTTTTGGGATGTGTTTGGGCGATGGTGGCTATGGAGTTCTCATTGCTTTTGCAATAACATATTTGCTCTCCAAATACAAAATTGTTGGAGATACAAAGAATTTCTTGCACTTGCTGCTTCTAGGTGCTCTGTCTACGATAGCTGTTGGTGCCCTCACAGGTAGTTGGATGGGCGATATGATTGATGCTTTTCCTTTCCTAGCCTTGCTGAAACCCCTTAAGGACAGATTGGTTGTGTTAAACCCCATGTCGGACCCTATCACTTTCTTGGGGATATCCCTTGCTTTGGGGGTTGTACAGATACTCTTTGGCCTTTCTATCGCGTTTTGGGATAGCCTGAGGAAAAAAGACTACATGGCTGCTTTTGGTGACAACGGAGGCTGGATTTCCCTTTTGATAGGACTTCTTTTGCTTGGAGGGGTAAAGAGCGGTTTTTTAGGAGGAGCAGCCGGGTTGCTAGGGAAAATACTTTCCATCTTAGGTGCGGCTGTGTTGGTCGCAACGCAAGGTAGGGAGAAAACAGGACTGTTTAGAAGGTTGCTGTCGGGAGTGTTGAGTTTATATAACATAACGTCGTACTTGGGGGATATTTTGAGTTATAGCAGGCTTTTGGCTTTGGGTTTGGCTACTTCTGCGATTGCGATGATAGTTAATACTCTGACCAACCTTGTGTTGTCCATACCATTTGTTGGTTGGATACTGAGCATAGTAATATTTGTGGGCGGCCATCTTTTCAGCGTGGTAGTCAACACTCTCGGTGCTTTCATCCACTCTTTGCGTCTGCAGTATGTGGAGTTTTTCAGCAAGTTCTATAGCGGGGGAGGAAGAATCTTTCAGCCTCTGGAATACAGGACCCGCTACGTAAAGATAGTAGGGAGTAAGCCCTTGGGACAGCAAAGTAAGTAAATAAAAACAGTAACTTTAAACATATTAAACATAATACTTAAAAGTTTTTGAGAGGGGTGTAGAAGAAAATGGAAGTTCTTGGAATTATGTTGGCGGTTTTGGGTGCAGCTTTGGCAGCGGGCCTTGCTGGGTCGGGTTCCGCTATAGGAGTTGGAATAGCTGGTGAAGCTGGAGCGGGTATTATGACTGAGGATCCCGGTAAGTTCGGTTTGGTTCTGCTTCTACAGGCTCTGCCTGGAACACAGGGTATATATGGACTTTTGACTGCTTTTTTTGCCATCTTGAAAGTGGGACTTTTAGGAGGAGAAGCAATTGAAGTCAGCGTATGGCAAGGATTGGGAGTCTTTTTTGCCTGTCTTCCCATAGCCATAGCAGGCTATTATTCTGGTATAGCTCAGGGTAAGACTTCTGCTGCCTGTATTCAGCTCATTGCTAAAAGGCCTGAAGAGACCGGTAAGGCGGTCATACTTCCTGCTATGGTTGAAACATATGCTGTGTTGGCTCTTTTGATGAGCATAATTCTCCTCAACAGCATCAAATTTTAATTGCTGTAAGAGGTGAATGATATGTCGTTACAAGATATAAAGAAAAAAATCGAGGCCGAAGCCCAACAGGAAGCAAAGGAAATACTCGAAAGAGCAAAAAAGGAAGCGGAGAAAATAAAGGAGCAAACAGAAGAAGAGATTAAAAAGATAAAAGATCAGTATGACAAAAAACTTAGTGCTGAGAAGCCTGAGATCTTTAGGCGAAAGAAAGTTGTGGCCAACCTTGAGATCAAGAAAATGGAATTAGGGTCTGAGAGGTACCTGGTCGACCTTGCTTTTGAAAAAGCCGTTGAGCAGTTATCCAATATGGATAAGGAAAAATACAGCCAATTTATGAGTGTGTTATTGGAGAAAGCGGCTGGAGATGGAAGTGGCACCTTGTTAGTTGGGGAAAACGAAGATGTTATTACCAAGGAATGGGTTGAAGGTTTCAACAAGAGCCATAAAGCCAGCATTGTGCTAGGCAAACAGCATATAAACACAGCTGGCGGTTTTATCCTTAATAAGGACAAGGTGGATGTTAATTGTACGTTTGAGGCCTTAGTAAAAAGCTTAAGAGAGGACATTGAAGTCGATGTGTTCAACAAGCTTTTCTCGTCCTGAGGAAGTGAGGTTTTGGGAATCATGATTCCTGAGAATGGATACAGTTATGCAGTCTCCAGGCTTAAGGCCATGGGCAATAGACTGTTGGATAACAATAGCATCTTAAGATTGTGGGAAAGCGAGACCTTTTCCTCAGCAATGAAACTTCTGGCTGAGACCCATTATTCTCAGTGGTTGCCTGAGATGAAGAGCGAAGATGATTTCGAGTCGTTGATATCTGCTGAGTTAAATTATGTTATTTCGGAGGTTAAAGCGCTTTCTCCCGATAAGGAAATACCTGTTTTATTTCAATTACCCTTCGATTTTCATAACATAAAAGTCCTGCTCAAAGACAGGATAACCCGTGCAAGCGGGCAGGGGAGGAGGGTGGACCTTCTTACACCCTTAGGAAATATTGCTACAGACGACCTTCTTTTGGCTGTTGAAAGCGAGGATTACAGACTACTGCCCTTTGGGTTGCACATCGTCCTGCCCGAGAGTATATCAATTTGGGAACAGAGCCATGATGTGCTCTTGGTGGAGAAGAAACTTGATGAGGCCCTATTTGAACTAATGAGAAATATCGCAGGAAACATCAATGTAGAAGGCGTCAAAAAATGGGTCAAAGCCAGGATAGATGCAGAGAACATACGTAACATTCTGAGGCTGACGAGATTTGGCATGGAGACAGGAAAGATAGCTTCGTTCCTTCACGATGGAGGGTTTATTTCCCGAGAGAAACTTCTCCTTTTAGTTAACGAACCTTTGGAAGGATGGAGCCGGATCATTGGTTTCGCTGATGCTGCTGTTGCCTTGTCCCAAGTTGAAAGTTTTCTGGTTCCAGAGAAAGCCTTAGTTGAGCTTGAGAAGGCGTTGGACGATTATGTTTCCAATGTTTTAGCGCCCTATCGCTACGAGGCATTTGCTCCAGAGAACGTTCTAGCCTATCTGTGGGCCAAGGATATGGAGGCAAAGAACCTTAGGATTGTGATGGTGGGCAAAGCTAATGGAGTGGATAAGGACGTCATAAGGGGGTTGCTAAGAAATGTCCTCTAATGTCCATAAGTTGAGAATGGCAGCAGTGGGCGATTACGAAAGCATATTACCATTTCAGGCTGTTGGGGCTGAGCCTTTCTTTCTTAGCGAAGGAGAACAGGATAAGCTCCGTAACCTGTTGTTAAAGTTTGCCAGGGAAGGCTATGCTGTGGTTTTCCTTTTGGATACTATATTCCAGGAAGGGAAAGACCTGGTTGCGGAGATAAATGAGAACTACGCCGTGAGTATAATACCTATCCCTGGAGTTAAGGGTTCTACAGGGGTTGGAGTAGAGGCGATAAGGAAGAGTGTAGAAAAAGCAGTCGGTATGGATATATTTGCCGTAAGATAAATAAACAACAAAAACAAACTAAAAGGATTTGATAGGTGGTGGCCATGGAGAAGATTATTAAAGGAGCCATAGCGAAGATTTCTGGGCCTTTGGTCGTTGCAGAAGGGATGACCGGGGCTTCCATGTATGATGTTGTAAGGGTTGGAGAGTTGGGGCTCGTAGGAGAAATAATCGAGTTGAAGGGTGACCTAGCATCCATTCAGGTTTACGAGGAAACCTCGGGCCTAAAGCCCAAAGAACCAGTGATCAGTACGGGAGCCCCCTTGAGCGTTGAGCTAGGACCAGGTTTGATAGAACAGTTTTATGATGGTATTCAAAGACCTTTGGCGCTGATAGAGGAAGCGGCAAAGAGCCCGTTTATAACAAGAGGAATTGATGTTCCGTCTTTGCCCAGGGATAAGAAATGGTATTTTCGGCCAACCGTCGAAGTGGGGACAGAAGTTTCAGCTGGTGATGTATTGGGAACGGTAAAAGAGACGGTTTTGGTGGAACATAAAATTATGGTTCCTCCTGGTATGAAAGGAAAAGTTAAGGATATAAAAGAAGGAGAGTTTACAGTAGAAGAGGCCGTTGCTGTAATCAGCACGGAAAATGGTGACAAAGAGGTAACCATGCTACAACGTTGGCCCGTAAGGCTGCCTAGACCTGTGGCTAGAAGATTGCCTCCTAATGTGCCTCTGGTAACGGGACAAAGAGTGGTGGATACCTTTTTCCCTATGGCTAGAGGTGGAGCAGCTTGTGTTCCTGGGCCATTTGGTTCTGGGAAGACAGTTATCCAACACCAGCTTGCCAAATGGGCGGATGCTGAGATAGTTGTTTATGTCGGTTGTGGTGAGCGAGGCAATGAGATGACAGACGTTCTCTTAGAGTTCCCGGAACTAGAAGACCCGCGATCAGGAGAACCCCTGATGAAGAGGACGGTGCTGATAGCGAATACCTCCAACATGCCTGTTGCTGCTAGAGAGGCCAGTATATATACGGGTATTACTATTGCCGAGTATTATAGGGACATGGGCTACTCCGTAGCGTTGATGGCTGATTCGACCAGTCGATGGGCAGAAGCTCTCAGAGAAATAAGCGGTCGCTTGGAAGAAATGCCTGGAGAGGAAGGCTATCCAGCTTATCTTGGTACCAGGCTAGCCTCTTTCTACGAGAGGGCAGGACGGGCAATATGCCTGGGTAAAGATGGTAGAGAAGGCTCCATAAGCGCCATAGGAGCGGTTTCCCCGCCGGGAGGAGATTTGTCCGAACCAGTTAGCCAGAACACCCTTAGGGTAACAAAGGTTTTTTGGGGCTTGGATGCCAACCTTGCATATCAAAGGCACTTCCCAGCCATAAACTGGCTACTGAGCTATTCTCTTTATGCTGATTCTCTGGGTGAATACTGGGACGATCGTTACGATGGTGAATGGAGCAAGATGAGAACCCAGGCCATGAGCTTGTTAGAAGAGGAAGATAGGCTGAAGGAAATAGTGAGGCTGGTCGGTATTGACGCGCTATCAAAGGAAGAGAGGATGATTTTGGAAACTGCAAAGTCCATAAGAGAGGACTTCTTGCACCAAAATGCCTTCCACGAGGTGGATACTTACGCGTCAATGGATAAGCAGTTCAAAATGCTCAGGAACATATTGTACTTCCATGAGCTGAGCATGGATGCATTGAAGAAAGGGGCACTTTTGAACGATATCTTGAAATTGGACGTGAGGGAAAAGATAGCTAGGATGCGCTACGTAAGCGAGGACAAGCTGGAAGAGATCGATAAACTTGAGCCTGAAATAAAAGGACAAATAGAAGGGCTTTTACCAGAGGGGGGCTTTAGTGATGTTGTTGCCGAGGGAATATAAGACTATTTCTGATTTGTCTGGACCCCTTATCGTAGTGGAAAAAGTGGAGGATGTTCGCTATGATGAGCTAGTTGAGATAGAGCTCGGTAATGGAGAGATAAGGCGCGGTAGAGTCTTGGAGATAGCTAAAGATAGGGCGCTTGTCCAAATTTTTGAGGGAACAACAGGTATAGATGTCCAATCGACCAAGGTGCGCTTTACGGGCAAAGTCTTAACTCTGCCCGTAAGCAAAGATATGTTGGGAAGAATTTTCAACGGTAGGGGAGAGCCCATAGATGGCGGAGCACCCATAATTCCTGAAAAAAGATTGGACGTAAACGGATACCCTATGAACCCATATTCAAGGGATTATCCTTCTGAGTTTATCCAGACCGGAATTTCTACGATCGATGGAATGAATCCCATGGTGAGAGGACAGAAGCTACCCATTTTCTCTGGTAGCGGTATGCCTCATAACAGAATAGCAGCTCAGGTTGCAAGACAGGCTACTGTGCTGGGTGAGCAAGAGGATTTTGCTGTTGTGTTTGCAGCGATGGGCATTACCTTTGAGGAAGCATCTTTCTTCATGGAGGATTTCCGTAAGACTGGCTCAATCGAAAGGACGGTAATGTTCGTCAACTTGGCAGATGACCCCGCCATAGAACGAATCACTACTCCTCGATTGGCGTTGACCTGTGCGGAATATTTGGCATTCGAGCATGACTATCAGGTTTTGGTAATTTTGACAGATTTAACCAACTACTGTGAGGCTCTTAGGGAGATTTCAGCAGCTAGAAAGGAAGTTCCTGGTAGACGAGGGTATCCAGGGTATCTTTACACTGACCTTGCCACAATGTATGAGCGAGCAGGCAGGTTGAGGGGTAAGAAAGGGTCCATAACCCAATTCCCTATACTGACCATGCCAGAAGACGATAAGACGCACCCTATACCTGACCTTACAGGCTACATAACTGAAGGGCAAATTATATTGAGCAGGACCCTACACAGAAAAGGTATATACCCACCTGTGGACGTCTTGCCCTCTCTTTCTCGATTGAAGGATAAAGGAATAGGCAAGGGGAAAACCCGAGAGGATCATGCCGATTTGATGAACCAGCTATTCGCCGCATATGCAAGAGGTAAGGAGGCAAAGGAGCTTGCAACCATACTTGGTGAAGGGGCGTTGACAGAGGAGGACAAAGCTTTTGCCAAGTTTGCCGACGAGTTTGAGAACACTTATGTTCGACAAGGAGAATATGAGAACCGAACTATAGAGGAAACTTTGGAGAAAGGCTGGGATCTTTTAACCTTGATTCCCGTTACGGAACTTAAGAGGGTACGAGATGAATATATAGAAAAATATCTCAAACCCAGGCTCAAGAAGGAGGGCAGTGCCGCAGAAGGCACGAAGGCTAACTGAGATGCTAGTAAGCATCATGATTGGAAGGTGACCTTATGGCAAGAAAGCTGAACGTCAATCCTAATAGAATGGAGCTTTCCAGGCTTAAAAAACGGCTAACAGTTGCCAAAAGAGGGCATAAGCTGCTGAAGGACAAGCAGGATGCTCTGATAAAGGCTTTTCTTGATTTGGCCAGAGAAATAAAAACGCTACGAGAAGAGACAGAAGCGGAGCTGGCAGAGTGTTACAGAAGTTTCCTTCTTGCCAGAGCTCAGACGTTGCCGGCCATGTTGGAACAAGCTCTAATGATAACTGGGACCAAGGTGAATCTCTCCGTCAGGTATAAAAACGTCATGAGTGTCGTAGTGCCCGAATACGAAGTTGAGCAAAGCGGAAACATATTGAATTACGGCTTAGCGACGTCTCCAGGCTCACTTGATGTGGCTCTTGAGCGGTTTTCTAAGGTTATCCCTAAGCTCATATCTCTGGCGGCAAAAGAGAAAAGCCTTAACTTGATGGCTGCGGAGATTGAAAGGACCCGTAGAAGGGTCAATGCTTTGGAGCATGTATTAATCCCATCCTTTGCAGAAACTATTCATTATATAAAGATGAAACTAGATGAGCAAGAAAGAGCTACACTAAGTAGGTTGATGAGAGTAAAGGAAATTGTGCGGTCTCACTAGGTTGCTGAGATTGTACAGTTGGGGTTATCCCCCAAAATTGTGATAGAATACGACTTAAGGAGTATCCAAAGCGATCGCTGTCCTCTAGAGGGAGGGAGGAAAGTCCGGACTCCACAGGGCAGGGCGCTGGAGAAATTCCAGTGGGTGCGAACCCAAGGAAAGTGCCACAGAAACATACCGCCCAGGGCTTCGACTGGGCAAAGGGCTGCGGCTGTTTGCCTTAGTTGTAAGCCTTGGGTAAGGGTGAAAAGGTGAGGTAAGAGCTCACCAGCTGCAGGGCGACCTGCAGGCTAGGCAAACCCCGCCCGGAGCAAGACCGAATAGGAGGGGATGAGGTGGCCCGCTGACCCTCGGGTACGGTCGCACGAGGCATGGCGCAAGTCATGTCCCAGATAAATGATCGCTATTTACAGAATCCGGCTTATTGGATGCTCCTTTTTAACGTGTTCACCACTAGAGAAGTTTATCAAGATAAACATTAGGACTATTAGCCCTAAAAAGAAAAGTAAAAGGGGTTAATAGTCCTTTTTTTTGTGTCCAAATAGTGGTAAAGTGGTAGAAAGTGGTATTAAGTGGCATAAAATGGGAGGAATTCCCATGCTGGTGGGGACCTATGAGCATCGAATGGATTCGAAAGGTAGAGTGGTCCTTCCCTCTAAATTAAGGGAGGAAATAGGCGATGGTGCGTTCGCAACGATCGGCATTGATCGTTGCGTTTCTATATATGCTGCTGATGAATGGAAGAAGGTATTGGAACGTTTGGGAAAGTTGCCCTTTTCCAAGGGTAAAGCTAGAGATTTCAGTAGGCTTCTGATGGCGTCAGCATACGAAGTTCAATTCGACGCATCAGGCAGGATTTTAGTCCCCCCACATTTGAGAAGCCATGCCTGCTTGAAGCAGAACGTGACGATCATAGGTGTTGGTGACCACATTGAACTTTGGGATACCTGCATTTGGAATGAATACATGGAGAAAATCCGTAACGAGTTACCCAATATAGCCGAGGAGGTGGAAGGCCTATGATCGAACATATCCCCGTTATGCTGGATGAAGTATTAAAAGCTGTAACTAATGCTCCTTCTCTAAGGCGGATTGTTGATGCCACTTTAGGTTTGGGGGGGTATACGAAGGCTTTCCTAAAGCAGTGGCCTCATGTTTCGGTCCTTGGTATAGATAGGGATTCGGAAGCTATAGAGATAGCAAAGGATAAACTGGCGGAGTTTCTTGACAGGGTGAAGTTTTATAACGGTGATTTTAAAGATTTGGCTGAGATATTAAAAAAAATAGGTTTTACTGAACCGGATGCAATAGTTTTTGATCTAGGTGTTTCCAATCTCCAAATATCGAAAGAGGAAAGGGGTTTCTCCTTTGATTTGGATGGTCCTTTAGATATGCGTATGGACACTACAAGTGACCTAACGGCAGAGGAAGTCATAAATACATACTCCAAAGAAGCACTATCGGAGATATTTCGAAAGTACGGTGAAGAGAGGCATGCCTCCAGGATAGCCTGGGGAATATGCAAATATCGACAAGAACATGGTTTGATTCGAACAACAGGTGAACTGGTCAGTGTTATTCGGATGACTTTACCGGCACCAGTGCAAAGGAAAATGGGGAAAAATCCTGCAAGAAGAGTATTTCAGGCTTTGAGAATAGAAGTAAATAATGAATTGAAAGCCCTTGAGGAGGCTTTATCAGGTTGTAGAGAGGTTGCCAAAGAAGGAACAGTAGTAGTCGTAGTAAGTTATCATTCACTAGAGGATAAAATAGTTAAAAAACAATTTAAAGAATGGGAATCCTTGGGGTTGGGAAGGATGCTTTCCAAGAAAGTGGTAAAACCGACCGAGGAGGAGATCACAAGAAACAAAAAGGCCAGAAGCGCAAAGCTAAGAAGTTTCATTTTTGGGGAAAGAGAGCTTAAGGGGTGATTTAAATGGCTAACAGGTCAGCGGCAGTTTTGCGCCATAGGCTATGGAAAGGATTTAATAATGTTAAAACTTCGCATATCGTAATAGCCGCGTTTGTACTTATATTCTTGTCAATAGGGGGATTAGTTAGCCTGCGACTTTATGCCCTTAACCTCGAATATCAGTTGAGTAGATTAGAGCAAAAAATTGCCGCGCAGAAGGAAATAAACCTAAAACTTGAAAAAACGTTGGCATCGCTAGTAAGTCCTGGCAGGGTTTTCGATTATGCGAAAGCTTCTTTGGGAATGAAGACAGACAGCCAGGTTGACATAGTTCGCATAAAAAACAATAATGTCACAGTGCTGTTGGCAAAAGATTCAGGTGCCAGTGAAAGCCCAAGCCAAGTCGATAAGACTGGATCACTGTTGGCCAAGCTGCTGAATTTTGTGACGAAAAAAGCGTTTGCTAGATAACATATAACATGTAATTTTACTTTTCATAAACGGAAGGTCTTCGAAATCTTATGAAACGTAATATAGGTGTGCACTGGTTTTTGTTTTTTTTGGCGTTTCTAGTGGTATTTTTCAGGCTTTATCAGCTTCATTTCAACCCCGATCCTAGGACAAAACATCAATCAGAATCTCAATATTGGTCAAAATTGAACTTAAGTTCTCCTCGCGGCATCATTGCTGACAGAAATGGAGTGCCCTTAGCTATTTCTGTCCCAGCTATAACGTTATTCGTGGATCCTCTTTTTTGGAATCCCAAGAACGCAGAGTTGATAAAGCCTATTCTTTCAGAGGAACGTTATAGGCGGCTTAAGGGTGAGCTTAAAGGTAGGTATTTCCCTGTTGCAAGAAAGCTAAACTTTGAAAAAGCAAGTGAAATAATAGAAAAGGATATTCAAGGATTATTTTGGGTAAAGGAGTATAAAAGGTTTTATCCCCATGGCGAGTTTATGGCCCAGATGCTGGGCTTTTGTGACATAGACGATAGGGGGCTAGCTGGATTAGAGTACCTTTGGGATTTTTTGTTATATGCGCCTCCCAAAGTTTTGACAGTAACTAAGGATGCTTCAGGCAAAGTAATAAGTTTCCCTACATATGGTGATAAAAGCTGGGGAAAGGAATATAAGGGTGAAGTTCACCTTACAATAGACTCTAGAATTCAACACATAGTGGAGAAATACTTGAAAAAAGCATTCAAGATTCATCGTGCCGACTGGGCTGCAGCAGTTTTGATGAATCCAAAGACAGGAGAAATATTGGCTTCTTCGAGTTTGCCTGAATTTGATCCTAATAAGCGGGAAACTCTCATTAATGCTGAATCTCTGCGCAACAATGTCATATCTAGAGTTTACGAGCCGGGGTCGACGTTGAAACCTGTAATGATGAGCATAGCTCTAACAGAAGGGAAAGCAACACCGCAAAAAGATCATTTTTATTGTACTGGCAAAATACGAGTAGCTGATACGACTATACATGATGTCAAGCCCCATGGCAGTTTGGACTTGAAGGGTGTCATAATTAATTCCTGCAATGTAGGTATGGCCACCATAGGCATGAGATTGGATCCCAAGCGAACATATGGTCACCTGAGTAGATTTGGATTCGGAATGAAGACTGGTGTAGAGCTTCCTGGGGAAGAAAGGGGATTGTTAAACACTCCAGAATTATGGCAAGGTTCTGTTCCTGCAAATATAGCCATTGGGCAAGGTATAGGCGTTACACCTTTGCAGTTGGCTCGAGCAATATCGGCGGTTGCCAATGGAGGGTATTTGGTGAAGCCCTTTTTAGTAAAGGAAGCAGTAACAGCTCAAGGCGAAGTAGTATACCAAGGAAGACCTGAAAACCTCGGCCAAGTTATGTCGAAAGAGACGTCCAATTGGCTTAAGTCCGCAATGGAAGATGTTGTGAAGCAAGGAACAGGGCAAGTTGTGGGCAGGAAAGACGTAAGGATAGCGGGAAAAACAGGGACCGCTCAAGTAGCTAAAGGAGGTATATACCAGAAGGGTGTTTTTGTGTCCTCTTTTGTGGGTTTTTGGCCAGTTGAGGATCCTAATAATTTACTTTTGATAGTTATTGGACACCCTAAGGGCAAAGCTCACTTTGGCAGTGAGGTGGCGGCTCCAGTTTTCAGGGACGTCATGGAAGATGTTCTTAAGTTACCCACGAGATAATGTTGAAGTCAACTTTGAAGTGGGATAGGAGGAAGAAGGGTAATGATCAAATTAAAAGACCTGATAGCTTTTCTTGAGGCGAAAGGACATTTAAAAGAAATTTACATTCCAGATGGTTACAGAGAAAAATGGTTGAGTCAGGAAATTAGCGACTGCTTTCACGACTCGAAGGAAGTGACAAAAGGGTCCATATTTGCATGTATAAGGGGTAGTAAGTTCGATGGACATGATTACGTCGAAAGCGCTCGTCAAAAGGGGGCGTCAGCCATCTTGGCTGAAAAAACGGTAAAAGTGGATGTTCCTTGTATTGTAGTGAGTGATGTGCGTAGTGTACTAGGTGAAGTAGCCAGTGCAGTTCATGATTTTCCATCGGAAAAATTGATAATGATCGCCGTGACAGGTACGAACGGTAAAACAACTACGACATATATGACTAGAACCATTTTGGAAGCCTCAGGGATCAAAACAGGTTTAATCGGCACAGTTATCTATGATGATGGTCGTAATGTGTCCGAAGCTTCGCGTACTACGCCTGAAGCCTCAGATGTTCAGCGACTGCTCAGAAACATGATCAATAACGGGTGTAAAGCCTGTGTTATGGAAGCATCATCTCATGGCATTGCTCAGGGCAGGCTCAGTGGATGTAGGTACGATGTGGCTGTATTCACTAATTTGACACCAGAGCACCTGGATTACCATGGAGATATGGAGTCTTATTTCAAGACTAAGTCCACATTATTTGAAAACTTTATGAAAAATGGGAAAGGTCGTTTTGTAATAAATGAGGACGATGAGTATGGGAAAATTTTGATCGACAAACATAAAGATAAAACCATTGCTTTTACGTTAAGAGAGCCAAGATTGGTTGCAAAAGAACATCTCAAGGGCGTTATAAAGGGAATGGACCTATGGGGTACTTCCATTGAGGTTAAGTCATCAATAGAAGGATACAATGGCCTGTTTTTAAATCTTCCTACGATTGGTGAGTACAACGCTGCAAACGCCCTTGGGGCAGTTGGGACTGCAGCGTTTTTGGGAGTAGAACCGAAATTAGTTAGAGATGCTCTTAAAGAAATGAGAAGCGTTCCTGGAAGGCTTGAAAAGTACATATTTGAAAATGGTCCTACTGCGGTAATAGATTATGCTCACACTCCTGATGCCTTAGAGAAGGCTTTGAGTACCCTCAGAAAGGTTTGCAAGGGTAACCTTTGGGTTGTGTTCGGTTTGGGTGGAAATAGGTATCAAGATAATCGTCCAGAGATGGGTAAGGTGGCTTCCAGGCTGTCCGATAGAATAGTTATAACCGTGGATAATCCCAGGAATGAAGATCCCCGGCAAATAGCTATGCAAATTAAAGAAGGAGCTGATAAAATAGCCGGGGCTCAGGTAGACATAATTCTTGATAGGAAAGAGGCGGTTTTCTACGCCCTAGACAATGCTGAAAACGACGACATTGTCTTAATAGCTGGTAAAGGGCCCGAAAGGAACATTATATACGCCGATAAAGTCATTCCTTACAACGATGGGGAAGCTGTAGAGGAGTGGAGTGTTTTGAGAGGTAGGAAAAAATGGAATTAGCCAGATTCGTATCTTTGGAAGAGGTGGCGGAAGTATTAAATGCCAAATTTATAAAAGGGGAAAAGACCTTTTTAGGTACCCCTTTGAGCGTTGATACCAGGACAATGAAGGAAGGGCAGGGCTTTATTGCCCTTAAAGGTTCCAAAGTGGACGGGCACAAGTATGTGAAAGACGCCATTGATAAAAACGCAAGTTATTTGATCGTAGAAGAAGCGAAACTAGATGAAATTTTGCCAACGGCAATACAGAAGCAAGTTTCGTTGCTAGCAGTTAAAGATACAAGCCTTGCTCTTAAAAAGCTCGCGCAGTTCATTTTTAGTGAAAAAAGCAACCTAAAAGAGGTCATTTCGATTACTGGCACCGCTGGGAAGACCACCACTCGGGAGTGCCTAGCGGCCGCTCTAGGTTCAGCGTTTAAAGTTCATTCCGCCATAAAAAGCTATAACACCTGGATAGGGTGCGCTTTGACTATTGCTTCTATGCCCATTGATACAGAGATCCTAATCCTTGAGATGGGCACCAACCATCCTGGCGAAATAATGGAAATGGTTGAATTATTCCCTCCATCCATAGGAGTGATTACTTCAGTGGGGCCTGGTCATCTGGAGGGGTTAGGAGACATCAATGGGGTGATAAAGGCTAAAAGTGAACTTTTGGCATCCAACAAACTTCATACTTTTTATTACAATGCCGACATTCCTCTTTTGGAAGAAGCAGTAGAAAACTATCCCTCAACTTTTGAGAAGATAGGTGTGGGTTTTGAAAGAGGTAAAGTAAGATTGGCTGTAGAAAGATTTTTCCTTAACGAAGAAGGTGCAAACCTTAGAGTAACAGTCTCGGAAAAGGACATGAACCATGTTTTTGATTCATTGCTATTTGGTCTCCAAAACGCCTACTCAATAGGTTTCGCTGTATCAGTATCAAGACACCTATCATTAGAGGTAGAGGATATCGCTGAAGCTTTAAAGCGGGTTTCGCCTCTTGATGGAAGAGGCAAGATAGGAAAGACTTTAAGGGGAGCCGTCTATATTGATGAAACATATAACGCAAATCCATTGTCATTGAAAGCTGCAATGGACAACTTGAAAATGCTCGAGGTTAAAGGGAAAAAAATATTAGTGCTCGGCAGCATGAAGGAGTTAGGTGAATATAGCGCTTATTGGCACCAAGTCATTTTAGAAGAAGCTAATTTTGCGGATTTAGTTGTTCTAGTTGGTGATGAGTGGCCCTCTAGAGATCTAGGCCCTAACTTTGTCAAATGTGAAAGTAACCAAGAGGCAGCATTGTTATTGAGAGAAAAACTGAACCCAGAAGATGTAGTTCTATTGAAGGGGTCAAGAAGCAACAAGTTGGAAGAAATAATTTACGACTTGAGGGGTTTATGATGATAAGTTCCAGCGTAATGTTTGTGGGAATAGGCGCATTTTTTCTAAATACCTTGTTGCAGTCTTTGTGGATATCTTATTGCAAACGAAAAAGCATGTCTCAAGCTATGAAAGAATATGGTCCTAGTCACCATATTAGTCTCAAGGCAGGGACTCCCTCCATGGGAGGAGTAGTTTTTATTATTACCTTCCTGCTCTTTTCTGTTCTCATCTACATTATAGAGGGTCCGGCGTTAAAGAAGTTTTTGCCCATTGTTGGAATACCCTTTACTGCAGGATGCATTGGTTTTTTAGACGATTTCCTCAAGCATCGGAAAAATTCCAGCGAAGGTTTTTCAAGCCTAGGCAAGCTGACGCTCCAGATTTTACTTGCAGCTCCTTGGGTATATTTCATAGTTTTCTGGGGAAACAACATGCTTTTGCATGAGGTGAAACTTTGGGGACCTGCGACAGCTTTCTTGTTTTTGTTCTTGATTGTGGGTTCTATGAATGCTGTTAACATAACAGATGGGTTGGATGGTCTTGCAGCAGGCAGCTGTGCTATCTCTTTCTTGGCAATGTCAGTCTTGCTACATTTTTCGAAATCAGAACTTATGATAAGTATCGTTGGCCTAGCCATTGCAATTTCATTTTTGTGGCATAATGCCCATCCGGCCAAAGTCTTTATGGGGGATACAGGATCTCATTTCTTAGGGGGACTTTTGGCATCCATAAGTATATGTACAGGCAATGCCCTGATGCTCATACCCTTTTCTTTTTTAATGGGAGTGGAGATACTATCGGTAATCTTACAACTACTATCTATTCATTTTAGAGGGAAGAAAATATTTAAAATGAGCCCTCTGCATCATCACTTTGAACTTGTGGGCTGGAAGGAAACCCAGGTGGTAGTCCGGTTTTGGCTAATTCATGTCGTAGGCATGGTTACCTTCATAGTAACTTTTAATATGCTAGGTTTGATTGAATAAACATATTTGGTATGTAGGGAGAGAGAATATTGGAAAACAAGAAACTGAACGGATTGCATGAAGGCTGTAAATTAACAATCATTGGAGCAGGAGTTAGTGGGAGAGCTTTAGCTTCTTTAGCAGTGCGTTTAGGCTTTTCTGTTTTTGTTACTGATAAGGCAGAGATAAATCCGAAGACCAAGGAAATTATAAAGAGATACGGAATAGAGTATGAGGAGAGAGGGCACACAGAGAAAGCCTTGGAAGCTGATGCCTTGGTTTTGAGTTCAGGAATATCCCCCAGAGCACCCATAATTGAGGGTGCTCTAAAGAGAGGGATACCGGTTGTTGGAGAACTTGACTTTGTTTTTCCACATCTAAAAAGTAAGGTGATAGGCGTAACAGGGACAAATGGTAAGACAACCACTACTTCCCTTATAGCCCACCTGTTAACCAATGGTGGATTTGAGGCTGAAGCCGTAGGCAATATAGGTAATGCTTTGGCCGATTATGCGTTTTCTGACCACGAGTGGTTAGTAGTAGAAGTGAGTAGTTTTCAACTTTATTGGAGTCAATATGCTAGCTTCGATATTTCGGTGATAACAAACATCGCACCAGACCATCTTGATTGGCATGGTTCTTACGAAGAATATTTCGCCTCCAAAACTAAAATATTTAATTTGACCAGTGACAATGGCATAGGTATATGCCAAGCGCGAGATGTGGAAGAGATAAAAAAACAATTAAACAGACCTCTCAAGATAATTCCCTTTGTTGATAATAAGAATAAAGTTGTTGATTGGCCTGAGGGGATATATTTTGAGGATGGACAATGTGTATTACGTGATGATAGCAAGATCAGACTCTTTGATGTGAGTAATGTGCATTTGATAGGGACTCACAACCTAGAGAACGCAGCGATGTCTGCTGTAGTAGCTTACTATTCGGGGCTAGATCCCCAAGTCATAGAAGAGGGTATAGATAGTTTTAAGGCTTTACCTCATAGATGTGAGGAGGTAGCTAATAAAAATGGAATAAGATATGTCAACGATTCTAAAGGGACCAATGTGTCTTCAACCGTTGCTGCACTAAATTCTATAGAAGGCAAGAAAATAATCATCTTGGGCGGTAAGGGTAAAGGGGAAGATTACGGACCTCTTGCAGAAGCTGTAAAAGAGCACACGGAAGCAGCAATTCTAATGGGAGAAGAAAAAATTAAGATAGCCGAAGCACTAAGTCGAAAAGGATACACAAATTTCCATTTAGCAAATTCTATGGAAGAAGCCGTTGAAAAAGCAGTAAGCTTGGCTTCTCCTGGATGTACTGTCCTGCTTTCGCCTGCGTGTACGAGTTGGGACATGTATGAAAACTACAAGGCAAGAGGTGAACATTTCCGAAAAGTCGTGAATGAGTTAACCGATTGATGGAAGGGATAGCATGAGGGAGTCATCACAGGATCATCACAGTGATGCAAGTGATGCACTTGCGGGATTGCAAGCAAATAGCCTAATCAAAGAGGATAGAAACCCCTTAGTAATGTTGCTATGGGGGATCCCTCTTGTACTTAATACTTTTGGGGTAATAATGATAACCTCTGTGGGCACTAACATTTCCATAGCGAGGTGGGATGCCCCCTTTGTTCTTGCCATAAAACAGATCCAATGGTCCATAATTGCTGTTTTAGGAATGATTGTTTGCTATGCAATACCTTTCAGAATCTGGAGAAGATATTCTGGCGTCTTTTGGTTTCTATCTCTCGGGTTGATGTATCTGACGCTACTCCCGGGGATGCCTAAAGTTTATGGGGCCTCAAGGTGGATAAATCTTGGAGTGTTTTCAATCCAGCCATCGGAGGTCCTATTTGTTTTTTCAGTTATACACTTGAGTAAGAAATTGCATGAAAAAGATATATCCAAAAGAAGGGCTTTTTTCCGAACGATATTAATGTATGCTTTGGCTTTTTTCCCTTTCGTTTTGCAACCTGACTATGGAGGTGCTATTCTCTTATTTGTTTTAATGATGGGTATTTATGTAGAGGCTCATGGTTGGGCTTACCCTCTTACATGTGGAGGGGCTTTGGGCGCCATCATGTTTATCCCTCTTCTGTTTAGCCCTTACAGGATGGCGCGAGTGCTCGCTTTCTTGGATCCCTGGGAGGATCCAAGAGGTAAGGGATTTCAGATTATTCAGGGGTTCATTGCCTTTGCCAATGGAGGCCTTTGGGGAGTTGGGCTAGGACAGGGACTTCAAAAATTGAGGTATCTTCCAGCTGCCCATACAGATTTCATTTTTGCTGCTATCGGTGAAGAACTAGGATTTGTGGGTACATCATTGGTCTTGGTCCTGTTTATTTGCTGGTTTGCAGTAATTCTAAGGTTTTACGTAGATTTTAAAGGCACGATTACTGGAACATTGCTATGGGGCTTTGCTATATCTGTAGCCTTGCCATTGCTCGTCAATTTGGGGGGAGTGCTCAAGCTTTTTCCTATGACAGGGGTGCCTTTACCTTTTATAAGTTATGGTGGTAGCGCCCTTGTAATGATGTGGGCGAGGGTAGGATTTTTGTTGGGGAGCATAAGAGATGGGCTTTCAGAACAAAAAGCTTAAGTTGGCTATTGGGGCTGGTGGCACAGGAGGACATATAATACCCGCTTTGGCCTTTGCAAATTGGCTTAGAGGTAACCACCCTGAAGTGGAGTTTAAATTCTTTTGTGGCGCCAGGAACATTGAAAAAGAAATATACAGCGCTCACTCAATAGAACCTGAAGTATTACCTATTGAAGGGTCACCTATGTGGGGAAACCTATTCCAACGGACAAGCAGGTTGTGGCGAATGATAATCTCCTTTGGTATTGTCAGGAACTACTTCAAGAAATGGAAACCAGATGTGGTCATAACCTTCGGGGGATATGTTTCTCTGCCGTTGTTGCATGTCTCTTTTAGGGCCAAGATCCCAGCTTTTGTGCACGAACAAAACGTCATTGCTGGGAAAGTGACCAAGCTGGCGTATAAAGCTGGTTTTGAAGTTTTATCAGGCTGGGAAAAATTGGAGGGCGTTAAAGAGTACAGATATGTTGGCATACCTTTGAGGAGATTTCAATGTTTGCCCAGATGGGAAGCTTGGCATAAACTTAACATGAAAGATCATCCACCCTCAGGACCCATAGTTTTAAGTCTTGGTGGGTCTCTTTTTAGTGAGAAAATGAGGACCTTAGCATTGAAATTAGCAAGTAGAGAAAGTTTCAAAAAATGGTTTTTCTTGGTTTTGGGAGATGTGGCTCACCCCAATAAGCTAAAGGAGAATGTTTATCTGTTGCCTAAAACATGGGAGGTTGGCAATCTATATTCTTTGGCTGATATAGTTATTTCTAGAGCAGGAGCATCAACGCTAGCGGAATTGAGTTATTGGAATATACCAGCGATAGTTGTTCCCTGGCTGGAAGCTGCAGATGGCCACCAGCTGGCAAACGCAAAGCTGTTTGAAGAGAAAGGTTACGGTAGAATATGGCTTGAGGGAGAAGAAAACATAAAATCCCTAGAAAACAAGATCTTGGATCTTCATAGTCGTCGTTTAAAGAAAAAAACAACGAATACAATGGCTGACCTTGCAGATAGGTCATCTGAACTAGTTTGGGAGAGCTTAAAAAGAGAGTTGAAGGGAGATGTGGATATTGACGGCGAGCAAGCTTAAATTTGAGAAATATAGAAAGTTTCATCTAATGGGAATAGGTGGAGCGGGCATGAGCGGTTTGGCTTTGTTGCTATCCCAGCTGGGATGCGAGGTCAGCGGCTGTGATGTCGCCCATAGTTATTATATAGACAAGATAAGCAAAAAAGGCATAGATTTCAGGATAGGCCATAGTAAGGAGCATATTGAAGAACTGGAGCCTGATGTTTTGGTTTGTAGCAGTGCGATCCCAGCAGGTAATTCTGAGCTTAAATTTGCCTCTAGTAAAGGTATACCTATTTACAAAAGGGCAGAAGTGCTGAGTTGGCTTTTCAACGAACGCTCAGGAATAGGTGTGGCCGGTACCCATGGTAAAACCACTACAGCGTCAATGATAGGTTTGATATTTGAATTGGCTAAAACTAATCCAACAGTTGCTATTGGGGGGGAATTGTGTGATATAGGAGGTAACGCAAAATTAGGAAAGGGACCTTACATGATAGCGGAATTAGACGAAAGTGATGGTTCCTTTGAGCTGTTCAACAGCGAGGTCGCTATAGTTACAAACGCTGATTGGGATCATGTAGATCATTACCCCCATTTTCATTCAGTAATCAATGCTTTTAAAAGATTCCTCCATAATAGAAAAGAACAAGGTTTAGCGGTGGTGTGTGGAGAAGACAAAGGAGTTCAAGTGCTCATGGAGAGTAGCGATTTGGATAACATAGTGACCTATGGGTGGGGTACGTCGTGGGATTGGGGAGCTATAGATGTAGTTCATAAAAGTGGTGGTGGTACAAGTTTTAAGGTTTTACATAAGGGTAAGACGGTTGATACTGTGGAGCTTAGAGTGTCCGGAGATCATAACGTTCTAAACGCCCTTGCAGCATATGTGGTAGGTAGTACATATTCCATACCCCAAGATATTATAAAAGAAGCGCTTAACAAATTTAGTGGCGCTAAAAGGCGGTTGCAGCATATGGGGAAGATAGGAGATGTGGATATATTTGATGATTATGGACATCACCCTTCAGAGATCAACGCCACCCTTATGGCGCTCAAAAAAACATTTCCACAGAGAAGAATAACCGCAATCTTTCAGCCACATAGGTACACAAGAACTGCAGCCATGTATAGAGAGTTTGCAGAATCCCTTTCTATAGCCGATAAAGTTTACTTAATGCCCATATATCCAGCAGATGAAACCCCCATTGAAGGCGTAAGTTCTCATCTGATATATTCGGCTGTTGTTGATAACGCTGGGGGCAAGTTCTATCTTTGCTCCAGCTCAGACGAAGTAGTTGACAGGGTTTGTGAAGAAGTCGTAAGTGGAGACGTCATTCTAACCATAGGTGCTGGAGATGTGTTTATGATAGGAGATAAAATAATCAAGATACTGCAGAGCAGGGATTTGAGCGCCAATGCAGTGGTTATCGAAGCTTAAAAGAAATCAATCTGATGACTATTACGAGATATATGAGAATGTGTCGTTGTCATCCAAAACTTCTTTCCGATTAGGTGGCCCTGCAAAAGTATATGTATGCCCACGATCGGAAAGGGCTGTCGCCGATATCATGTCTTTTTCTTCCAAAGAGGATGTTCCCCTTTGGGTTTTAGGTGGCGGCACTAATGTTTTGGTTCATGATGATGGCCTACCAGGAATAGTTGTCGGAACTTCCAAACTTAGAGATATAACATGGGAAATACGAGGTTCCGATGTTTATGTTTTTGTATACAGTGGTTTTGCCTTACCAGAATTAGTTGCAATAGCTTTAAAAAATGGATGGAGTGGATTAGAGTTTGCTGCAGGAATACCTGGCACTGTGGGAGGTGCATTGGCAGGTAACGCAGGAGCCAATGGCCGAGCAGTGGGGGATCTGGTAGAGTGGGTGAAGACGGTAGAGAAAAACGGAGAAGTGATTCAATGGGAAAAGAATGATTTAGTGTTCTCATACAGATATTCCAACATATATTCTCCCGATAGAGTTATTTCTCAATCCTGCTTAAAACTAAAGGTTTCTGAGACTAGAAAGGTTATGGATCTTTTCATGGAATATAAGAAACGCAGGAAAATGCAGCCAATGAAAAAAAGGACGGCAGGATGTGTTTTTAAAAACCCTTCTCCAGATATGAGCGCAGGGATGTTGTTGGAACGAGCAGGTTGTAAGGGCTTAAGTAAAGGTGGAGCTTGTGTTTCTAATGTGCATGCGAACTTTATCGAAGTAGAAGGAGATGCCAAGGCTTCGGATGTTTATTCCCTCATAGAATGTTGCAAGGAAAGGGTATATGCGTGTTTTGGAGTTAGCCTGGAGTTGGAAATAAGATTGTTTGGTGGTCCATGGGTGTATGTCGAATAAATGGTTAAAGAAAGCGGCCTTTTTTGCTTTATTATTAGGTACAATAGTTGCATTGGAACAGAACTTTCAAGTTTTGAGACTCAGGAATATAACTATTCCGACCCTTGAGGTTCTTCCGGACTCAATTTTATGGCCTAGAGTCAGCTCAGAAAACATCCGCTACTGGCCTCTCTTCTATTTGGATAAAGATAAGGTGATCAAGGATATAGAGGAAAACATACCAGTTACAGTTACTATCGAATGTACAGGTTGGGGTAGCTTCTCTTTTATGGCGCGACCTCTTAAACCCAAATTTATGGTTTTTTGGCGAGGTAGCGAGTGGTTTGTTGCAGATGGAGGCTTGATGTGGTCTGTGTACCACCCGATGAACGGGGTGATACAGGCACAAAAGCCGGAAGAAAACATGATAGTGATATGGTCGGACGCCTTGGGAAGGGACAGTGTGAAGCATGAAATGGCTCCAGAAGAAATAATAAGTTCACCTATCCCTTTAAGTAAGCTAGAATATTGGAAAAAGCTATTAGAAGATAGTGGGTTTTATGAAAACACTAAATCCATATCTGTATTTCCCGAAGGAGAGGAAATTTACGTAGAGGTGCTTATGCGATTAGGTTCGCAAAGAGTGAAGGTTAAACTACAAGCTTCAGGAGAGAATTGGGGTCTGCTGTTTAAAGCCATCAAAAATATTTTGAAGGATCCAGAAATAAGCGGCTATGATGTGTTTATTGATACGACATATGAGGGTAAAATTCTTGTAAAGAAAGAACGCAAATCTACCGGAGTTTGGTAATTCCTCAAGAAGGAGGAGCTTCTCCTATGAAGAAGAAAGAAAAACATAAGGAAATTATAGCAGGAGTTGACATAGGTACTAAAGCTATAAAGTTGATCGTGGCGGAGAAAAGAGATAGGGATATATATGTTTTGGATCTAAGAAAAACCCCTTCCAAAGGGGTGAGCAAGGGAAAGGTAACGGATCCACCTTCTGTAGTGGAAGCAATAAGAAGCATTTTGGATGAGACAGAGAGAAATCTTGGTTTCCCTATAGAAAGCGCCTACGTTATTTATGGGGGTACATCCATTAAGGTACATGATAAGAAAGCTGAGGTAACTCTTGAGGAAAAAAGGAGAAAAATCGTCTTTTCCGATGTTAAGGAAGCGGTAAGTTCAGTCTTGGAGGATTTTGGAGATGTCAGCAATATAATCCACGTCATCCCTGTAAATTATGGAGTGGACGATGAGTGGGGAATAGAAAAGCCCGTGGGGAAAGACGGTTCTCTGTTGAAGTCTGAGTTATTGGTTGTTGAGGGAAATAAGGAAGAGATAACGTTGGCATCAAGTTGTGCAGAGAAAGCAGGACTTAAGATAAAAGGGTTACTCCATAAAGCCGCAATCTCCCCTTTGGGTTGTTTTTCATCTAAACCCGGCGAAATAGTGCTTTACCTGGATATAGGAGCAGGTACAACTACTGCTAGTTTATTTAAAGGTAATAGAGTTCTCTGGTTGGGTGCTTACCCAATAGGAGGCAACCACATAACATCAGATTTGTCGTACGTTTTAGGCATACCCCTTGAAAAAGCTGAAGCATTGAAAAAAATAGTTTCCTTGATTGAACCAGAGGAGAATTTGGATGACGAACTAGAATTTGATTTAGATGGTGAAAGAGCTGTGTGTAGAGTTGGAGATGTGCTGGAGATAATAAAAACACGGCTAGAAGAATTGTTTGTAGATTTGATATTGAAGGACTTGAAAACCAGGATGCCTATGGACTCCCTTTCGTCTTCTTCTTTGTCCAGGATAGTGCTCTCCGGTGGTGTAAGCAAAACGGAAGGTCTTAAAGTGTTTCTGAAGGATATTTGTGGTGTGCCGGTGGAAATGGGGGTTCCTTCTTCAAACTTCATGGAGAATTGGAGAGAGCCGGAAAACGTTTCATTGGCCGGATTGATAAATTATATTGTTGCTCAGGAAACACGCCCTTATACCATTTTAGATAATTGTCTAAGTGGTTCATCTTTGACTTTTGGCGAGGAGGATACGGTTTTTAGTTCACAAGTGGCAGAAAAAGTTAGAAAAGCAAAACAAAAGAGGCTGAAAGGGCAACAGATAAAGAAGGTAATCGATACTTTCAAGAGGACCATTAAAGAGCTTTTTTAAGCTTGGGGGGATATACATATGACGGAATTATTCGAGATTGAGAGTTCGGAGAGGCATGTAAGGGAAGTTATAAAAGTTGTGGGTGTAGGAGGCGGAGGAGGCAATGCGCTGAACCATATAGTTCGAAGTGGAGTCAGAGGTGTAGAGTTTATAGCGGCCAATACAGACATTGCTCATCTAGGGTTATCCGAAGCAGACCAAAAGATAGTTTTGGGAAGGGACTTAACGAAAGGTTTAGGCGCAGGTGCTGATCCAGGAATAGGGCTCAAAGCAGCGGAGGAGTCCGCTGAGGAGCTTAGAGAGTCTTTGAGTGGTGCCGACATGATTTTTCTAACGGCTGGTATGGGAGGCGGCACTGGTACTGGTGCGTCACCTGTAATAGCCAGAATCGCCAAAGAGACAGGAGCTCTGGTAGTGGCAGTGGTAACAAAACCTTTTACATTTGAAGGACGAAGAAGAATAGCTCAGGCAGAAGAAGGAATAAAAAGTTTAAAAGAAGAGGTTGACGCTTTAATCATCATACCCAATGACAAACTACTAGAGATAACTGACAGGCGCACTAGCTTGTCTGAAGCCTTTAAACTGGCAGATGAGGTTTTGCGTCAAGCTGTGCAGGGTGTGACGGATTTGATATTGCGTCCTGGCTTCATAAACGTTGATTTTGCGGACGTTAGAGCAGTAATGAAGGATGCAGGTACGGCTATTATGGGAATTGGGCACGGTGATGGAGAGGATAGGGCCATTATAGCTGCTCAAGCGGCCATAAACAGCCCGCTGATGGATGTGCCCATTGGCGGAGCCAGCGGAATTCTTTTCAATGTAACAGGCAACGATAACGTGGGTATACACGAGATTCAGGAAGCTGCCAGAATAATAACAGAGGCGGCAGATCCAGATGCCACTATAATATGGGGACACGTCATGGATCCGGATATTGATGAGGACAAGATCGTCATAACCGTAATTGCCACCGGGTTCCCTGACAATCCGGGCAAACTCAAGACGTTGAGAGCCGGGCAAAGAGCCCTTGGTATAGACTTGATAGAGTCGGAGATAAAGTTGGCTAATGAAAAGGAAACTGCAGGAGTTAGCGGTGGCTTGTTCGAGAGCGAATTGGACATTCCTCCTATCATAAGAAAAAAGAGAAAAGGCTAAAAAACTTTTAACTGTTTTGGAGGTTGATGATCAATAAAGGAAAGAGATAGTTTATGAAGAAGACGCCCCATAGAAAAAAGGAGATTTCAACAAAAGAGCTTTTAAGAGACGAAATATGGATGGATGACCTCAACGAGGGCGGCGATCCGTTGTGGGCTATGGCTTATCCTGCCAGTTACGCTGTAGGTATGTCTAATTTGGGTTTTCAATATGTATGTGCTTACCTAAAAGAGCATGGAGTAGCTGTAGAACGCTTTTTTGATGATAACGAGCAAGAACGTTCTCTAGAAAGTGGTCGCCTTGCGGGGAATTTCCCGATTATTACTTTTTCTGTCATGTATGAGCCTGATGTAAAGAAAATATTGCAAATGCTTAAAAGATGGGGCATATCGCCTCTCTGGAGGGAGCGGCAGAACAACCTAGAGCCGATAATTGGAGTGGGGGGCGGTTTGTCAGTCATAAACCCCTTGATATTTTCTCATATTGCTGATTTTGTGGTTTTAGGTGATGGAGAAGATGTGATCCCTTATTTGGTAAATGCTGTCCGTCGCTACTCTCAAAAAGGAAACAGAAGAATTTTTTGGGAGTCTATAGCCGAACACCCTTCCTTATTTGTTCCTCCTTTGCACCTTGAGATGTTGCAGAGAGAAGAAATTATTTCGCGTAAAAAATCTTTTTGTATGGACTTATCCAAAGCCAGGGGGCATGCCTTATGGGTGTCCCCTAACACTGTATTTCCTGATACTCTCCTGATAGAAACCCAGAGAGGTTGTTTCAGGAGATGTCCATATTGTACTATCCCGTCGTGTTTTGGAAAACCCAGGTTTAGGAAACCAGAAGGAGTGATAAACGACGTAAGAGGCGCCTATACGCGCGGCATTAAAAGGTTGGGGATCGTGGCGCCGGAGTCGGGAGATTACCCTTGGTTAGAAGAGGTTTTGAAGGAGATACGAAAGAACAACCTAGAAGTTTCTTTTGCCTCGCTGAGGATAGATAATATAAACGATATGTTGTTGGATACGCTGGTGGAGGGGGGGCAAAGGCAAATAACGATAGCGCCGGAAACGGGCGACCAAACCTTTAGATCTTCTTGTGGAAAACATTTCACAAACGAGCAGATTCTTTCTGTTTTACAAAAAGCCAAGGGAAAGGGTCTAAAAAAGGTTAAAATGTATTTTATGTTGGGATTGCCGGAAGAGGAAGACAGACACATACTTGCGACTGCCGACTTAATTGCAGAGGTTCGGGAAAAAACAGGCATGAATGTGGTGGCTTCTGTAGGATTGTTCGTTCCTAAGCCTCAAACTCCATGGTCTGGGATGTCTTTCTCCCATGCTGAATATAAAAGAAAAGTGACGTTACTTAGAGGAGCCATTGGGAATATCAAGGGGGTTGAAATGAGAGTCCAGAGTGTGAGGGAGGCAAGAGATGAGTATAGGATCACTTGGACGAACGTGGATAATTTCTTGGACTATTTTGTCACGAATACTGCTCCAGTTAGAGAAAAAACTGTAGCGCACCTTGAAGCCCTTGGCTTTTAATATGGGTTTTAGAGATGTAGATAAAACATTTTTTAGGATAGAGGTGAGCTGTGATGAACATCAGGAGAGGGAGAAGCTTTAAGAAAAAGAAACCCTTTTTTTCGTTTGGGTATTTTTTACTTCCAGTTTTAGGATTGCTTGCTTTGGGGTTCTTAATCCTAGGGGTAAGGTTGCTATTTTTCCAGCCAAGCAACGAATATGAAATTATAGATGATGTTAGTGATTCACCAGTCATTGTAGAGCAGCCTAGAGAGGATTATCCGGCGCCTGAAACCCAAGATAATACAGGAAACGAAGAAGAGAAAGTAATTACTGCAGTTCCTGTCAAAGTTTCAAATTATAAGGATACCGAGGACACAGGTTCCATGACAGCGCCGAAGGTTTCGGAAGAGGCTGCAAATAAGCAGGAAAATATAGTTAAGAGCACTCCCACTAATAGTGAGGAAAAGGCTAAAATTGCAGATACTTCCATTCATGAACAAAGACCCTTTTGGAGCGTGCAAGTGGGTGCATTTACTGTGAGGGATTCTGCCGACAAGCTTGCAGCAGAATTACAAAAATCAGGTTATGATGTCTTTGTCGTTTCTGCAGAAGTAGGAGGCAAGAAATATTACAGGGTAAGAGTTAAAGCAGGTAAGACAAAGCAGGAAGCTCAAAAGATTGCAGGAAAGCTTTCTTCTGAAGGATATCCGACTTTCATAGCCTATGAAAAGTGATGTGAGGGATTTGTTTAAATGAGCGGTTTTGTTAAAGAAGTTCTACCAAGGGAGGAAGCACTAAATTTCGTTAGTGAAATTTTAAGTTTCCCTTGGGATGTCAATACCTATAAATTGGACCTTCTCTCGGCAGTAGGCAAAAGGTTGGCTGAAGATATATATGCAAACGAGGATTATCCACCTTTCTCCAGGAGCACGAGGGACGGATATGCTGTAAGAGCAGAAGATACGTTGGGATCGTCTCAGGGGTATCCGTCCTTTTTGACGGTGGTGGGAGAGATACCCATGGGGGCGGTGCCAAATATAAAAGTCAGCGAAGGAGAAGCTGCTCTTGTGTACACTGGTGGAGCCATACCTGAGGGAGCAGATGCTGTAGTAATGGTCGAACATACTTCAGTGTTGCAGAATACCCTGGAGGTAAGGAAGTCGGTTCAACGTGGGGAAAATATCATATGCAAAGGAGAGGATGTGGCAAAAGGAAAACTTTTGCTAAAGAAAAACTCCATCTTTGACTTCAGGAGTGCCAGTCTCCTGTCAGGGCTTGGTATAAGCAAAATCAACATCTTAGATCTTTCTGTGGGAGTAGTAAGCACGGGGGATGAGGTTGTACCCGAGGATACCCCTTTTGTTGAGCCAGGTAAAATAAGAGACAGTAATTCCACCATGATAGGAGCGTTGCTCAAGAGAGAGGGCTATCAGGTTCGAAAGTATGGTATTGCATTAGATGATTTAGAAGATCTAATGAAGTTGACAAATAAAGCTATGGATGAGAACGACGTGGTGATTTTAAGTGGGGGTTCCTCTGTCAGCTCAAGGGATTTTACGATAGATGTAATGAACAATATAGGCGAGCCGGGGTTGGTCCTTAGAGGCCTTAACATTTCGCCTGGCAAACCTACATTAGTAGGTGGCAACAAAAACAACCGTAAACTTCTAATAGGGTTGCCTGGTCATCCTTTATCGTGCTCTGTAGTTATGCTGACTTTTGTTTTGTCTTTGCTCGCTTCCATGATAGGAGCAGAAAAAGACACCTTGTGGCAGAAAAAAATTTTTATACCAGCAGGTAAAGATATATACGGTAGAAGTGGAGTTGAAGAATTTATCCCAGCTGTGTTGAACGGGGAGACAGTGTACCCCTCCATGGCTAAATCTGGTTTTATATCTGCCTTGAGGAGCGCAGATGGCTTAGTTAGACTCCCCGAGAATCGGGAGACTGTGAGGAAAGGTGAACCAGTGGAGGTGTGGCTTTGGTAGCAAAATACAAAGAACACATTAGTCTCAAAGAGGTTGCTTCTATATTGAAGGAAAACCTTACGCCGTTAAGCAAGAGGGTGAGACTTTCGACCACTGACACTAACTCGTCTTTGGTAGGAAAAGTCTTGATGGAGGATGTATATGCAGAGCGCAATATTCCTCATTATCCAGCCTCTGCTGTGGATGGTTACGCCATATGTTCAAGCGACACAAGCTATGCAAACCCAGCAAGTCCGGTCGAAATACCAGAAGGCAAGTTTTTATGGGTTAACACTGGAGCTTTTGTTCCAGAGCGCTTTGATGCCGTGGTTATGGTTGAAGATACATCGGTGGAAGGTGACTCCTTGTACGTTTTCAATGCTGTATCTAAAGGGGCCAATATACGTCCGATAGGTGAGGATGTTTCAAAGGGCAGGATTATAGGACGCAAGGGAGAATTATTGACTCCCTTTCATAAAGCCCTCTTTGCTGCGGCAGGGGTTGAAGAGGTGGAAGTAAGGGCACCTATCAAGACTTGCTTCATACCTACAGGTAACGAAATAGTCGATATAAGAGAAACTAATACAAAGCAACTTGCCCCTGGCAAGGTTCCGGAGACCAACTCATTGCTCTTGTCTGAGTTGTTTCAAACTTGGGGATTTCACCTTGATGTCCTGCCATTGATCCCGGATGATCCTGAGCTACTGAAAGGTTCCATAAAACAAGCCGTTGAGGAGTACGATCTGGTTCTTGTAGGAGCTGGCACTGCCAAGGGGAAAAGAGATTACAGTGCGGAAGTTCTCGCTGAACAGGGCAAGATGTTGTTCCGATGGTTGAGAATGAAGCCAGGAAGACCAGTTATGATGGCAGTTGTAAAAGACAAGCCGGTAATTGCACTGCCTGGTTTTCCTGTTTCCACGTTAGTAGCTTCATGGACGGTCGTTTTCCCAACGCTTCAGATTTTGAAGAGGGGCGACATCAGCGAAAGCTATTTGTCAGAGGCTGTAAAAACAGCTAAACAGGTTAAAACAGAGCTAGCGGAGCACTATTCTACTAGGCAGGGAATTTCAGAGTGGCTGAGAGTACAGTGCGGAGAAGTGAACGGGAAAACATACAGCTGGGTTACCTCATCGGGAGCGAGCTCGATGATGCCTTTGACGGAGGCAGACGGATTTTCCTTGGTGGGGGAAGAGGTTTTAGAGCTTCCTAAAGGCAGCAGTATAGAGGTTTGGGTGGTCAAAGAAAATGATTGGATTAATAGAGCTGTTTACCAGGGATCCAATGATCCAGGGATAGAACATTTAGTTGGTTACGTTAGAGATAGAGGTGGAGACTTGATAATTAGATCGGTGGGCAGCTTAGGGGGAGTTACTGCACTTGCCAGGGGAGAGTGCCATATGGCAGCTTGCCATTTGCTTGACCCCAAGACCGGGGAATATAACACTTCATACATTAAAAGGTTCGATATAAATGACGAATGGGACCGGATTTTGTTGTACAGAAGACTTCAGGGTCTCATCGTTAAAAAAGGTAATCCAAAACGTATAGTCGATGTAGCAGATTTGACCAGAGAGGACGTCGTCGTAGTTAATAGGCAGCCAGGCTCCGGGACGAGAGTGCTATTAGATTATTTGCTTAGTCAAACAGAGATCGACCCCAAACAGATAAGAGGTTATGACAATATAGCTGTTACTCATTTCGATGCTGCCTCAAAGGTAGCTTATGGAAATGCTGATGTCGTTGTGGGTATCAAAGCAGTTGCAGATGCACTGGATTTAGATTTTATACCGTTAGTAGAGGAACCTTTTGAGGTCATTATCCCTAGGGCCTTTCTAGATCATCCTGGAGTAAAAGCTTTTCGGGACGCAATAACAGATAAGGTTTGGAAAGAAACCATAATAAAGCTCGGAGGATATAAACTGGAACAATGAATGATTCTTACGGCAGAGAGTTAAACTATTTGAGGGTTTCGGTGACCGATCGATGTAATTTTAGATGTTTATATTGTATGCCTGAAGAAGGGGTGCATTTTATACCTCATGAGAACATAGTGACTTATGAGGATATAGACTTCCTTTTAGGCGTCTTAATTCCAATGGGGATAAGAAAGGTCCGATTTACCGGGGGGGAACCTCTTGTGAGGAGAGGTTTCTTGGGTTTTCTGAAGGATTTGAAACGAAACAGACCTCAACTTAAGATAGCCCTTACCACCAATGGATCTTTAGTGAGATTATTTGCGGAAGAGCTTGGTGCTGTGGGACTATCGGGGCTAAACGTTAGCCTGGACACCATTGATAAAGAGAAGTTTAAAACTGTGACTAGGACCGATGAATTCGAAAATGTTATGGAGGGTATAGATATAATAGGTAAAAAGCTCAACATTCCTCTAAAGATAAATACGGTGGCTATAAAAGGTTTTAATGATGACGAAATAGAGAATTTGATTGATTTTGCGAGAGAGAAAAATGCAGTTATACGATTCATAGAATTTATGCCTTTGGATTGTAGCGTTTGGTCCAAAGATAATTTCCTCTCAGCAGACGACATATTGGCTTGTCTACCAGGTGGAGCAGGAACTTGGGAAAAGGAAGATGTGTCTGCAAGTCATGGCACGGATGGCCCAGCTGTTTATTACAGGAACGTACACACTAACCAGCGAGTAGGTATCATAGCAGCTGTTTCTAGCCATTTTTGTGACAAATGTAATAGGCTCAGGGTAACTGCAAATGGGGAGTTGAGGACCTGCCTGTTTGCAGAAAAGGGGCAGGATATATTGCCTTTACTGCGAGCCAGAAACGAAGAGGCATTGAGGGAAGCTGTAATCTCTTCTGTTCGCATGAAACCGAAGGGATGGCAGTTTTTGCCCGAGACACAGAAGCACATGTGGCAAATAGGAGGTTAAACAAAAAACATGGGGAAAAATGGGTTAACTCATTTAGATTCAAACGATAGGCCACAAATGGTGGACGTGAGCAAGAAAGAAGAAACTCTTAGAGAAGCCGTAGCAGAAGGGAGAGTCGTGCTTCCTCAGCGGATTTTAGAAGTAATAAGAGAGGGCAAGACCAAAAAGGGTAACGTGTTATTGATAGCAGAAACAGCGGGGATAATGGCTTGTAAGAAGACCCCTGAACTAATCCCCTTATGCCACTCCATAAGATTGGATAGTGCTTCCGTAACTTGTGATCTTGACGAATCCAATTCTTGTGTAGTTGTTCGATGCAAGGTGGTAGCAAAAGAGGTAACAGGGGTAGAGATGGAAGCCCTGACAGGGGTTTCCGTCGCAGCTTTGACAATATACGATATGTGCAAAGGCATAGATAAAGGTATGCGAATAGAGGGTATACGCCTTTTGAAAAAAAGTGGTGGCAAGTCCGGTATATATTGTGTGGAGGGAACAGAATGAAAAAGAAGATTTTAGGTCTATCCTTTTCCAGTGATAAATCTTCGTTACCTATGGTCTTGATTCACACTCAAAAGAGCGGAGGGACCTTAGTAAATGGGAAAAAGGCTAAAATAGTAGTCGCACCGCCACAGCACAAGTTGCATGAAGCTTGCAAGGAGAACTCTTTAGTAATAAAGTTGCCCGATAACGTTTTTCCACTGAGGGAGAATGATTTTATCTCGTTTAATAAAGGCGGAGTGCTGTTGAGAGTTTCTGAGGGCAATGGAACATGCTGTGTTTGTGAAGTAGCCAAAGAAGGCTTTTTGCTTGTTTCAGAGTCGTTCGAGAAGTGGGAGCCAGTTAATGTTGCTGTTCTTACTGTGAGCGACAAAGGGAGTCGAGGCGAGAGAGAAGATACCTCTGGCCCTGCCCTTGGAGAGGCCGTGGTGGATATAGGGGGAATACTCCAAGATAGAGCAATCGTTCCTGACGAACCGAAAGATATATTGAAAGTTTTGCGTTCTTGGATAAGTCGTGGATATGAATTGATTTTGATTACCGGTGGAACAGGTCTGTCTCCTCGGGATGTAACCCCCGAGAGTCTTGCAGATCTGGAGGGAAAAGATGTACCTGGGATAGGGGAGTACATGAGATGGAGGACTTCCTACTATACTCTTAGATCGATACTTTCCAGGTGCATGGCGAAGGTTGTTGAAAGAAGCTTGATTATTGCCTTGCCGGGAAGCAGGAAAGCCGCCTTGGAATGTTTTTTTGCAGTGTCACCAGTAATAAGACATGCCATAGAGATCGTAACTGGCAAGGCTACAGAGTGCGCACATAATCATAAGTAGTATTAAGAAGTAAAGGGAGATTGAAAAAAGGAGCATGCATACAAAGAAAGTCCAAAAGTGTATTATTATTACCGGAATGTCAGGGGGAGGCAAATCTACCGTCCTTCACCTGCTAGAGGATAATGGGATGTACGCCATTGATAATATCCCTCCTAGTTTATTGCCTCAGCTAATGATGGTACTGTCCAAACACGAAGCCGCCATTAAAAACGGAGTTGTAGCTGTGATAGACATAAGAGGAGACAACCTCTTAGGGGACTTGTTTCACGCTATAGAATTTTTGAGAAAAGAGGGAACGGATGTCACGCTTCTTTTTCTTGAAGCTTCTGACGAGGTCCTTTTGAGAAGATATGAGATGACAAGGAGAAAACATCCTTTAGGGGAGAACAGTTCGATTCTAGATGCAATAAGGAGAGAACGCAAAAAAATAACTCCCATATTAGAAAATGCGGATGTCATATTAGATACCTCGAACCTAAAGCTTACTGAATTGAAAGAGAAGCTATTCGAGTGTTTATCCATTGAAAAGGAACCCTTTAAAATTCTGCTGTATTCCTTTGGATTTAAATACGGAGTTCCTTTGGATTGTGATTTCCTTTTTGATGTTCGTTTTCTCCCAAACCCTTATTACGATGAATATCTCAGACCCCTTTCTGGTAAAGATGAGAGAGTGAAATCCTTTCTTATAGCGTTTAAGGAAGTAGAAGAATTTTTAGAATACATGATTTCAATGTTGGAGTATGTATTGCCTTTGTATAGAAACACATGTAAACAACAAATAAATATGGCTGTAGGATGCACAGGGGGACGCCACCGCTCGGTAGCGGTTGTGGATTGGCTTTTTGAGCACTTCAGCAAAAGCTACGAAGGTATAATGGTGCATCATAGAGATATTGAAAAAGAGCAGGAGAGTTGGGGATGAACTGGTGGACTGCGTTTACTCTTGGGCTTTTGGCTGGTGGAGTCTTAACGTTTATTTTTTTCCTCGTGTTCAGGGAAGAACAACAAGAAGAACATAAAAAATCTACTTCACCCATGGCGCGATCAAGGGAACGCTCCATAATGAGCAAAGCCATAAATTTGAGGCTTGCCCAAGGACCACGTATCGTAGCGATAGGAGGGGGAACAGGACTTTCTACGTTGTTAAGCGGTCTTAAGGCATACACCAAAAATATCACAGCCGTTGTTACTGTTACCGATGAAGGTGGTAGCTCAGGAAGACTAAGATACGAGTGGGGCATGCTACCGCCAGGAGATATAAGGAACTGCTTGGTAGCCCTCGCGGAGAACCATGACTCTATTCATAAAATTCTTAATTTTCGTTTTGATCGAGGAGATCTAGCGGGTCACAGCCTGGGAAATCTCATCTTGCTGGCTGTTACAGAGATGACCGGAGATTTTCGTCTGGCTGTAGAAGAACTTAATAATTTGTTGGCTATGAGGGGACAAGTTCTTCCTGTTACAACTGAAGCCGTATCTATAGTGGGACAAACGGAAGAAGGGGAAATTCTTCGGGGAGAGTTGGAGATAGCTAAAAAAGGATCCCGATTAAAGTCCATATGGATAGAACCTAGAGGGGCAAAGGCTGCAAAGGGAGTGTTAGAAGCAATAGACAACGCAGATTTGGTGGTGTTAGGTCCTGGGAGCTTATTTACAAGTGTGCTTCCCAATATCCTCATAGATGATGTGGCACTGAAATTGCGATCGGAGGAGACAGCACCTAAAGTGTATGTAGCGAATTTGATGACCCAGCCTGGCGAAACTGAAGACCTTAGCATATTAGATCATTTGAAATGGGTGGAGAAAACTTTAGGCATTTTACCTGAATATATAGTCGTTAATGAAGGAGAAATGCCCAAAAATCACCTAGAGAGGTACAAGAAGCAGGGCTCAAAGCCTCTTTACATGGACAGATTTCAACTAAACCAAATTAGGCGTATGGGGACTAAAGTCATCATGGGAGATTTTGTTCATGTGTCTGAAGAAGGAACGATAAGACATCATCCTCAGAAGTTGGCTGAGACTATCATAAAAGTAGCACGAGAGATACGAGAGGGGTAAACATGGAAAAAATAAAGGATATTTTGTGGGATGAATGGATTCAGAGACCCACTACACGGGAGGATGCTACGGAAGAAATAAAAGGAATAGTTTCCGGGATGACCTGCAAGCCCGATGGGCGGAATGTAATATGTCAAAGTGGCAGATTGTGGGTCTTTGGAAGATTGAGAAAAATATGGAATTTATCCGATTGGGCTAAAGTGGTGGATCTTTCTTCGATATTAGTAATACCTAGGGATTTTAAAGGGAAAGTGTTGTTAAGGTTTCCTCCTGTTTTGTTCAAAAAAATTACAGGATTAGGAGATTCAAATCCAACGTGGTCGTGGATAAGTGGTTTTTTGGGAGTATGTGCATCCTTTTATCTTCCCAGAACGGGATATTATTTGGTTTTTAGGGGGCATCAGGGAAAAGGTTCTGATAGTCTCAATATGTTGTACCGCTTTCTTCTGAAACAAGGTTTTCCTGTTAAGATGCGGCACAAATCAGATGTTAGTGAGGTCATAATAAGAGATCAACAAAGCATCGTGGCATTGTTGGTGAAGACAAATCTACATAGAACATCTTTGGAACTGGAGCAGAAAGCCCTTTTACGGGCTCTTAGAGATACAGCAAATAAAATAGTCAACTGTGACGCTGCTAACATACGGAAGAGCTTGGAGGCGGCGCAAAGACAAATAGAAATAGCAAACGAGATCCTGGCCATGAAAAAGTACATCAAAGTACCAGAGTCGTATATTGATTTAGCTGAAAAGAGGATAGCCAATCCTACCGCTACATTGAAAGAATTGGGTCTACTTTTGGAGAGACCTGTGAGCAAAAGTACGATAGAATATAGGTGGAAGAAAATGGAGAAAATGTTAGGGACAGGGCCCAAAAAGATTGCGAAGGGGGATGGTCAAAATGTACTTCGGTAAAGCGGACGTAAATACCTTTGAAAGAGGCTCCAGCAGAGAATTTTTATTATCAAATGGAAAGGGTGGATATGCTTTTTCTACTGTAATAGGGGCTAATACCAGAAACGAACATGGATTACTAGTGGTATCTGGAGAGAAGTCCTGTGTTCCCACGGTGTATGTCAGTAAAGTAGAGGAAACCCTTTTCGCCAGGAATAAAAAGTATCAGCTTTCTACAAATCAGTATAAAGATACGGTGTACCCTGATGGTTATAGATATATACAAGAATACGAAGAAGACCCCCTTCCTACTACCTTGTTTGTCATTTACAACATAATGTTGAAAAAGACCGTATTCATGCCAAAAGGACTTCCCTGTACTGTGATTAAGTATGAACTGCTAACTAGTCAAGATCGGTTGCAGCTTGAAATTAGACCGTTATGTGCTCACAGAGAAATAGGCCTTACCTGCGATAATGTATCTTTCGAGGCCGATATTGCAAAACAAGTCCTGTCTGTAAGCGGCAATGGGTGTCAAAGCCATATATACGCCACTAGAGGTGAGTGGACTTATAAACCATTGATGTTTGAAAACCTTATGTACACCAGGAGCGAGAGTAGTATAAACGGTAAAAATATGGAAAATCTTTGGTCCCCAGGGGTTCTTTCTTTTGAGATAGGAGAGGGAGAAGCTGTTTATGTCGCAATAAGTTCAGAGCCGATGCAGCTGGATGAATCGAAGCTGATCAACATGGAAGCAGAGACGATAAAGTGGGTCAAGAACAAAACCAAAAGAGCCCCCACTCAAAATGTGTTGATCGCTTCTGAGTTGATAAAATCTGCTTCCAATTGCATAAAAGAGTTGGAAGACGGAGGGGCCACGGCAATATCTGGTTATCCTTCATTAAGGGAGTTTTCTAGGGATGCCTTCATATCTATCCCGGGTTTGGCTAAAGCTTACGGTGACCCCATAATAGGATTTAAAGTCCTCAGGACCTGGCTTGCGAGAGCCAAAGAATGTGGGTATGTCATGCCTTCTGAAATGGATGGTATGAACAAGAAGCCTAAGATAGCAGCTGCCGATTGTGGTCTTTGGTTCATTTACGCTTTTTCGAAATTGATGGATCAAGCTGGAAACATTTCCGCCATGGAATCCTGGTGGGATGACTTAAAGCGATTAGTGGATAAGTATATTGAAGGCATACCTGAATTAGATTTAGTTTGCGACAATGATGGTTTACTCGATATTAAAACTAGAAACCCTGAGAGACATTGGATGAACGGCGTAGTAGACTCTAAGCCTGTAGTCGAAAGAAGAGGCAAGTTGGTGGAGATAAATGCCCTCTGGTATTTCGTTTTGCGGGAAATGGAACGATATTGTGATTTTATGGAGGATGAAAATGCCAAAAAGTACGGGGATTTGGCAGATAGAGTAGCCGAGTCGTTCCCCAGTGTGTTTTGGAAAAAAGAAGGGTATCTAAAAGATTGGGTAGATGGTAACGAAAGTGATGATTCCATCCGCTGCAATCAGATATTGGCTGTATCTCTTCCAATATCTCCGTTGGATCCAGAGAGAGGAAGGTCCGTGGTGGAAACTTGTTGGAGAGAACTGTACACTACTTACGGTTTGAGAACCCTTGATCCCCATGATGATAAATATAAAGGACGGAGCGAGGGGCGACAGGATCAAAAACAAAAAGCTCGTTTTAGAGGTATGGCGTGGCCTTGGTTGTTGGGGCAGTTCATTTCAGCGTTTGTAAAGTTCAATCCTGACAAGAAAAACATAGTGCAGTACTTTATAAAACCCTTCAGAGCTCACTTGAGGAGGGGATGCATAGGAGGCATAGCAGAGAATTTTGACGGCAGCATGCCTTATTTGCCCCATGGGGATGTGGTGTCTATCCTTAGTGTGGGAGAGATTCTTAGGGTAATTTACGAAGATCTGGCGGACCTGTAGATCTTACGTTATAAAAAGGTAGTCAAAGGCGAGCGTTAGCTCGCCTTTAGTATGGTTAAGATATGTTTTATTTAAAAGATAGAAGGAGGCATTCATAGATGAAGGATCGCAAAGTTAGGGTAGCCATTAACGGTTTTGGAAGGATTGGAAGGCTTGCGCTCAGGGCAATGTACGAGTACAGGCAGGACTGGTCTTTTGAGATCGTAGCTACAAACAGTAGGACCGATGCAGAACAAAGAGCGTACTTGTTGAAGTATGATTCGGTTCATAGGCGATTCAAAGGCACCGTTAAAGTTGAAGGAGATTCCCTTGATGTCAATGGTTCGAAGATAGAAGTTTTGAAATACCAAGATATAAGGGATATTCCATGGGGAGACAAAGGAATAGACATCGTAATCGAGTCATCCGGAAAGTATACCGATGCGGATAAGGCAAAAGGGCATATTGAGGCTGGCGCAAAGAAAGTTGTAATAACAGCACCTGCTAAAGGCGATGTTCCCACAATAGTTATGGGGGTAAATGAAAGTATATATGATCCTCAAAAACATTCCATCGTCTCCAATGCCTCTTGTACTACCAATTGTTTGGCGCCTGTAGTAAAAGTGCTACATGAACGTTTTGGTATAAAACAGGGGCTTATGACAACTACTCATGCTTATACGAACGACCAAAAGACCCTTGATGCCTCTCATAAAAAACTACATAGAGGAAGAGCTGCTGCTCTTTCCATCATACCTACCACAACAGGAGCTGCTAGCGCCATCGGTAAGGTAATACCCGAGTTAAATGGGAAACTTGATGGCATGGCGTTGAGAGTTCCGACTCCAGATGTGTCGGCAGTGGATTTGGTTGCTATATTAAACAAGAGGGTTACTGCCGAGGAGATCAACGAGGCCATGAAAGAGTATGCTGAAGGGGAGCTCAAAGGGATATTGGGTTATGAGACAGAGGATCTAGTATCATCAGATTTCATAGGTGACAGCAGATCATCTATTTTCGCGGCAATGCACACTGTGTGCATTGGTGACATGGCTAAAGTTATAGCCTGGTACGACAATGAGTGGGGTTATGCGTGCAGAGTCTTGGATCTAGTTGAGTACATGGTAAGGAAAGGGCTGTAAAAACATGAAAATAAGGACAGTTACCTCTGAAGCTATAAAAAACAAGAAAGTCTTACTGAGGGTTGATTTCAATGTTCCCATAAAGGATGGAAGGGTCATTGATGATTCAAGAATAAGGGCTCATCTTGAGACCATTCGCTTCTTAAGTTCTAACGGCGCAATAACGGTTCTGGTTTCTCATTTAGGGAGGCCAAAGGGCAAAAGAAACGATGCTTATTCATTAAGACCTATTGCCGCTTATTTTAAAGAGGTCCTTTCAATGGATGTGCAGTTTGTTGATGATTGTGTAGGCGAAGTAGTGAAAAATGCTTTGTCCAATGGGAAGCCACAGGATGTTCTGTTGTTGGAAAATTGCAGATTCCATCCGGAAGAAGAGCTAAATGACGAAAGTTTTGCTGCTCTTTTAGCGGAACCTTTTGATGTGTTTGTAATGGATGCTTTCAGTGCAGCCCACAGGGCCCACGCTACGACAAGAGGGGTAACGAAATTTCTGCCTGCTTACGCTGGTTTTTTGTTGGAGAAAGAGGTAAGCATTTTGAGTAGCGTCAGAGACAATCCCGAGCCTCCTTTGGCTTTGATCCTTGGTGGTTCCAAGGTGACGGACAAAATAGGAGTCATTGAGCACATGGCCAACAAAGCATCGACCATATTGGTTGGAGGAGCCATGGCTTTTCCATTCTTAGTTGCAAAAGGATATTCTGTCGGCAAGTCAAAGTGTGACGAAGAGAATGTCACCAGTGCAAGGCATATACTGAAGGTATTAGAGGATGAAGAAGTTGAAATTATCTTGCCGGTGGATATTGTTGTAGGTGAAAGCATAAATTCCCAACAAGCTTCGGGTGTGGTAAAAGTCGACAACGTCCCCGATAACATGATGGGATTGGACATAGGACCACAAACGGTAAAAGAGTTTTCCAAACATTTGGGAAAAGCCAAATCAATTATCTGGAATGGTCCTTTAGGATTATTTGAAAATCCTGCATTCTCAAGAGGAACGATGGAGATTGGCAAGATTGTAAGTGAAAAAGCAAAAGAGGGAGCTGTCGTAGTAATAGGTGGAGGAGACACGGCAGCTGCAGCTAAGGCTCTTGGTTTTGCTAGTGGAGTCACTCATGTTTCAACCGGTGGGGGGGCTAGCTTGGAGTTTTTGGAAGGTAAAATCCTCCCGGGGATTGAACCTCTTTTGGAGTAAAAATAGCTAAGAGGAAAGAGGGAGATATGGTGGTTCAAAAAAGAAAACCCATTGTGGTGGCTGCTAATTGGAAGATGAACCTCGGTCCTTCTGCAGCCGGAGACTACCTAAAGGATTTCATAGAACTAGTGAAGAAAGACACAAGGTTGATTAGCTCCATAGATAACAAAGAGGTGGAAGTGATATTTTTCCCGCCGTCGGTATCTCTTCCTTGTGTCCATTCCCACCTCGGCACCAACTATTTCATGTTAGGTGCGCAGAATGCTCACTGGCTTCCTAGCGGGGCTTACACTGGTGAAATATCCATCCCAATGTTGAAGGAAGTCGGGGTAACCCATGTGCTTGTGGGCCACAGCGAAAGGCGCTGGCTTTTTCATGAGACTGATGAAGTTATAAGCCTTAAAGTCAAGGCTTGTTTCGAGTTCGGAGTGTCGCCGGTACTGTGTGTAGGTGAAAGGGAAGAGGATCGTTTGGACAATAAAACTGAAGAAGTGATAGAAAAGCAAGTCAGACATGGCCTTTCTTTTTTGAAAGATTTCAATATGAAGATAACAGATGCCCTTTACATAGCCTATGAGCCGGTTTGGGCCATAGGTACAGGGAAAACAGCTTCTCCCAAAGACGCGCAAGAAGCCATTGGGTTTATAAGAGAGCTTATCGGAACTATTTATGGTCGAAACTGTGCAGATGCTGTGAGGATATTGTATGGAGGAAGTGTGAATCCTGAGAATGCAGAGGATTTGATAATGCAAGAAGATATCAATGGCCTTTTAGTTGGTTCTGCTTCCTTAAACCCCAATAAATTTTGTAGAATTCTTTCAAACGTTACCGTTTTGTGATTTTCGTGGTGAATAAGCTTGAGGGGAGGCAGGCTCATTTGTCAAAGAAAATATTGATAATCGGTACAGGAGGAACTATTTCTAGTGTGGATAGCGGGGAAGGGCTGTCTTCAGCCCTTCCTGTTGAAGAAATATTGCGCTTTTGCGAGAGCGAACTCAGTGATTTGGAATATAAAGCAGACGTAATGGACCTTCTCAATATAGATAGCACGCTTATTCAGCCAGAGGATTGGATAAAAATAGCAGAAGAGATAGGCAAGAATTTCTCCGTATACGATGGATTTATCATACTGCATGGAACTGACACTTTGGCATATACTGCCTCGATGTTGTCCTTTATGCTTAGAAATCCCACGAAGCCCATCGTTTTAACGGGTTCCATGAAGCCGGCCCCGATTGCAAACAGCGATGCTATACCTAATGTAGCCGATTCTGTTCGATTTGCTGTGAGCGGATGCCCAGGAGTTTATGTAGTTTTCAATCATAAAGTTATAAGGGCTTCAAGGGCAAGCAAAGTTGCTTCGGAGGATATAGATGCCTTTGTTAGCGTGAATGAACCTCCCGTTGCGTTGGTAACTTCTAAATATATCAATTACAGGAAAGATTTTAAGGCAAACATTGAGGGGCCTTTTTCTGTTGACGTACGAAGGGATAACCGCGTCTTTGTGCTTAAGATTTTCCCTGGATTGGAACCGTCTATTGTTGAAACTGTTATTGAAAGGGATATTTCAGGGCTGATTGTAGAAAGCTTCGGGGCAGGAGGCCTTCCTTATAGGGGGAGAAATTTATTGGATATCTTATCCAAGGCAGCTGCTCAAATTCCAGTAGTGCTAACATCTCAAGTCCTTTATAACGGAGTTAACCTTCATACATATGAGGTGGGGATAAGGGCGCTTAAAGCAGGTGTTATATCTGCAGAAGATATGTCCAAGGAGGCTGCGGTCACTAAACTTATGTGGGTACTAGGTCACACCAAGAACATCGATGAAATAAGGAGACTTTTCAAGACACCCATCGCAGGCGAGATAAAGCAACATAAGATATATTATAGGACACCACAGCGCTAGCCAACAGTAATATAAAAGACGAAGCCAGTTAGCAAACGCGAATAACTTCAATGGCTTCGTCTTTTCTTATTTTTTTATTTTTATTATTGTCGTTATTTATACCTAACCTAAACGGGATCCGAGAAATGATGTATAGGACAACTCGACCAAAGGTTCTCTAGACGATAGAAATCTCGTCCTTGTCTAGAGAATATGTGCACCACTATGATACCAGCATCTATCAAAACCCAATTGGAGGTGCTCTCACCTTCGACTCTATAGGTCATTCCCATCTCTTCCAGTAGGTCCTTTGTGTATTCTACAAGCGTGTCTTTATGGACATCTGAGTTTGCTGTTGCAAGCACAAAGAAATCTGCTAAATAAGATTTCGACGAAAGATCAATAACCACTAAGTCTTCTCCCTGCTTATCAATGAGAGTACTCACAATCCTTGAAACTTCGCTGTTTTCTGTAATACTCATGTAATCCCTCCTTTGGGCTTTATGGAACTGCTCTAATCTAACTTTCTAACTTCTTCAATATCCTTTCGTAGTCGTGACCTAGAATCAACGTAATGGTTTTTACATCCGAGTTTTTGAAGATCATTTCTTCTTTTAGCCCTATGGTTGTGAAAAACGTAACCACCAAGTTTATGTCCTCATCTGCAAAATCTTTAGGAATCCTGACCGTAGTGTATTTATAGTCGAAATGCTTAGCATTTCCAGAGTAAGAGATTTCGGCTAAGCCTTTGCTTTGCATTAGATAGGCGAAGCGCTGCGCTAGTCTTGGCTTCCCATCACCGTTCAAGATTACTAAAGGCCACTTCAATTGGATAGTATTTTCAGCCTTTGCTGTTTCTTCTTTTGTGTTTCCATCGTTTTCTATTATTTTCGGTTTTGTCGGGGTACTGGCCAGAAACTCTGCTGCAGCAGCCAGGTCAGGTATCCAATAACTAACCTTTTCAATATAAGCAGGTCTTCCAGGCAACGTCGCTATAGCCACGTTTTCTCGAGGTATGTCTTTCAGGTAAGATGCAAGCTGAAGAGCCTGACTCATGGATATGTTAGTGTCGATCAAGCGCAAACCTTCCTTGATTAGGCTTGGTATCTTCGTGAGGATCTCTGGTTGTTTCAGCTTCTCAAATACGGCATTATAAAATTTCTTTTGTCGTTCTATTCTACCAATATCACCATACGCATCGTTTCTGAAACGTACATATCCCAGGGCTGTTTTTCCATCTAGATGTTGCATGCCTTTGGGTATGTCAATGTGAAGGTTTCCTGCCCTATCATGATATTTCAAATGTTTCGACACATATATGTCTACTCCACCTATCAGGTCGACCAGCTTGGGGAAACTATCGTAATTAACTACTACATAATAATGGATGGGAATTGCAAGAAGGTTTACTATACTTTTTCCCAAAAGCTCTATACCTCCATAGGCGTAGGCATGATTTATCTTCTGCCATCCTTTACCCGGGATCTGTGCCCTGGTATCCCTAGGTATGGTAAGAACTTTTATTACCTTTTTATCTATGTCCAATGAAGCGATAGCTATTGTGTCAGATCTGTTGCGTTTTTCTCCAGGGACTTTATCAGTCCCTACTATCAAAACGTTTACCGTTCCTGTTTTTTTGTCATATACTATGTTTTCCTTTATGTTTTCCGAGTTGGGATTCAAAAGAGGTATGACTTTAAATGCTGTCCCTGCAACAAGAGCAAAAATAGCTAACATGGATATTACAAGTATTTCTTTTTTAAAAAACACCTATTGATCACCATCCGTTTCTATTGTAAAGGGAGTTCTTATAAATATAGTGCTCCACGGGCCAAGGGACCAGATATCTAATGCTTTTGCCTTCAGAAACCCTTTTGCGAATCTCCGTGCTGGAAATGGCCAAAAGAGGAATTTCCAAAGGAATAATGCTGCTTTTTATCTCTTCTGGTAGTTCTTGCAGTTTGCTTTTATTGTAGCCGGGTCGGCTTACTGCTACTATATTACAAGTTTTGGCTATTTCAAAAGGTTCTTTCCAACTCATTATATCCAAGACAGCGTCAAGACCAGTAATGAAATAGAAGGAGACACTGTTCGGAGGAAACCAGTGATGCATTTCTCTCAGAGTATCTATGGTATGGCTAGGTGTCCCTCTGTCTATTTCAACCCTCGACAACCGGAAATGGGGGTTGTCTAAAGTAGCGAGCATGGTCATTGTATACCTATGTTCGGAGGAAGAGATGTTCCTACCCCTCTTGTGGAAAGAATCTCCTGTTGGTACAAATATGACTTCGGCAAGGCCTAAAGAAAAATAAGCTTCTTCAGCCGCTACTAAATGACCAAAGTGGATCGGGTCAAAGGTCCCACCCATTATCCCTATTTTCCTTTTGGTAAGCCCCTCCCCCCTCAGAGGTGCCATCTCGTTTTTCCTCCTTAGTTTCAAGTTTTTAGTTTTATGTATCGGTTATTCAATATCCGTATCTGTATCAGGGATGTATTCAAACTCTAAGTTTCCAATTATTACTGAATCTCCTTCCTTTATGCCTGCTTTTTTAAGGAGTTCCTCAATCTCATAGCTTTTCAACAACCTCTGTAGCCGGTCAATAGAGCCTTCTATGTCATAATTGTACATTTGTACTTTCTTTTCCAAAAACGGTTGTTTGACCCTGAATATTTTACCCCTACTCGTCTTTTCTACAACTATTTCTGGGGGAATGGTTTTTTCGTACTCCTTATCTACATGCACTTCGTATGTCTTGGGCTCTCTCTTGGGTAGAGATTCTTTTCTGCAAATTTGGGATATAGAGGCCATCAATTCTTCGATATTGTCTCCATGTAACGCACTTACTGTAAAGACTTTAATGCCTTTTTTCATAAAGAACTCCGTAGTAGATTCAACAGCTTGCTTTAAATCACTGTCGGAGCTTGCCAGATCTATTTTGTTTATAATTATCAAATGAGGCAATTCCAAGAGGGCTCGATTGTAATGTTCAAACTCTTTTTTCAAGGTTTGCCACTGTTTTATCAAAGAGTATCCTTCTTTTTCTCTTCCCAAATCCAGGACAAAAAGCAGCATCCTCGTTCTTTCAATATGTCTTAAAAAGGCGTGCCCTAGACCCTTGTTCATATGAGCTCCATCGATCAAGCCAGGAATATCGGCTATTACTATCCGTTCCTTATCAGTTTTTAATACGCCAAGGTTAGGTGTGATAGTGGTGAACGGATAGTTTGCTATTAGCGGATTAGCGTTTGACATGGCGGCTAATAGGCTTGACTTACCGGCATTCGGAAGACCCACCAACCCTACATCAGCAAGAACTTTCAATTCGAGGTTTAACGTCCTTTTCTCTCCAGGTTCCCCTTTTTCAGCGTACCTGGGGGCTCTTCTCCTAGAAGATGCAAACCTGGCGTTACCAAGTCCTCCTCTACCTCCCCTAGCGGCGATAAATCTATCTCCTGGCACGATGAGGTCAGCGTAGACTTCTCCGGTTTCAGCGTCTTTAATTATGGTTCCGCATGGGACTTTTATTATGAGGTCCTCTCCGTTTCGGCCATGGCGATTGGAGCTGAGACCATTACCCCCGTTTTCAGCTTTGTAGTATCTTTGATAAGTTAAATCAGCTAAGGTGTGAATGTTGTTAGAAGCCTCAAGTATTACATCTCCGCCTTTGCCACCATCTCCTCCATCTGGGCCCCCTTTAGGCACATATTTCTCCCTACGAAAACTAGAGCAACCATTTCCGCCTTTTCCTGCTTCGACAATAATTTTAGCTGTATCAACGAATTTCAATTCAAGAACACCACCTAAAAGAAATAGGGCCCAAGATAAACTTAGGCCCTTTATATGTCCTCTTCAGGGCATAAAAACGTTCTTCCCAAAAGCGAGGCACCATCCCGGTATGGTAACCTACAAAGAAATCGGTTCTACTGCAACCACCTTTTTGCCAGCTTTGGTGATGAACTTGACCTTCCCGGAGGCCAAGGCAAACAAAGTGTCATCTTTGCCTCTGCCCACATTTGGACCCGGGTGGAACTTGGTCCCTCTTTGGCGCACCAAGATATTACCAGCCTTTACTATCTGTCCGTCGGATCTTTTGACTCCCAGACGCTTGCTTATGCTGTCTCTTCCGTTCGCAGTGCTTCCCTGCCCTTTCTTATGTGCAAAAAGCTGAAGATCAAATCTAATCATTATGGGCCACCTCCCAAACTTTCACGTAGTCACCGTAACCATTCTCAATAGCCTTTAAACTTTTGGCAGCTGTCTCAAGAAGGATCTGGGCTTTTTCGCAATCCTCACTGTCCAACAGATATATCCCCATGAACCCTCTTTCCTTATCTTGCTTAACATCGTAGCCGCTGCACTTCAAGACTTCCCTTATACCTAATTCTACCATTTGGACCACAGTAGAAAGGGCAGAACATACTATATCTTTGCCATATTCATCGTAGCCTGAATGCCCTTCAACTTCTATTGCTTTTATTTTTCTGCCCTCTCGGTATATTCTAACGTTGGTCATTGATTAACTTATAGCTTTACAACTCTACGGACTCTATCCTCAGGGCCGTAAAAAGTTGCCTATGGCCATATTTGCGTCTTGACTGTTTGCGTTTGTTCTTATACTTGAAAACAATTATCTTCTCGCCTTTGCCTTGCTCTTCGATAACGGCTTTCACTTTGGCGTTCTCGACATAGGGATTCCCAATGTTTACGCCAGTGTCTTGTGCTACAACCAACACCTTCTCAAGCTCAACCATTTGACCTATTTCGCCTTCAATTTTCTCAACCTTGATTATGTCTCCTGGGGCAACTTTATACTGTTTTCCCCCTGTTTCTACTATAGCGTACATCTCCATCCTCCTTCCGCTGGACTTGCAGGCGCCACGGTTTGGTCTTTGTAAGCCTGCTCCAAGCGCACAGAATTATTGCAGCTTAGAAAGTTTAAAACTCTTCCCGCTATCAGTCAAGACCTTATTGGGTGTTTTTGTAGATGAGCCTATATTTCGTTCCGTCTACTTTGGTAAAGTGAAAGAGATAATGGAAAAGGCGGGTACCTCTCCTTTATACTGGTGCTGCAACAACAACCAAAACAAAGGAAAAAGGAGGTAACCCGCCATGACTTCATTATACCAGCGACTAAAGGAATCAGGGAATCCCAAAGCCCCTATGGAAGTTATATGCGACTTGATAGAAAAAGGTAAAACAGCCAAAGAAATAGCTAACATCATGGGAATTACTGAAAGATGGGTTAGAACATTGATGAAACGGAAAAAAGATGGCCTATCTGCCAAAGAATTATTGCACAAAAAAGGTCCCAGATCCCCTCATCCAAAAAGAACTAAACCTCACATCGAAGCTTTGGTTATTGAAACTCAACAGAAAACCAACATGGGTCCTAGAAGACTTGCAAGAGAGCTGAAAAGAACCCTCAATCTGAATATATCTTCCTACACCATCAGAAACATCTTACGCAGAAACAACGTTAAAACTAAAAAAGTACGTTCTAGAAACGGAAATAAACGCTACTATGCCAACCTAAACCACTGGGAAGCCCTACAATACTTCCAGATCGATTCAAAACATATAGCAGACGCAAAGACTCTCCCACCAAAAGCATATGCTGCCCTGTTTAAATACAGGCTTCCCAAATACCAATTTACCGCTATCGATATCAAAACAAGAATGAGAATCTTATGCTTCTCCGATGAATGCTCTTTCGCAAATGGCTTCTCCTTCATACTTTACATCGCCTTCCTCATGCGGGCTTTGGGCATCAGACATAGAATGTTCTTCCAAACTGACAACGGGAGCGAATTCGGCGGATCTGAAGAAAGCAGAAAAAGAAAAATATTGCAGGAAAAATTCCTAGAACCCTTAGGCGTTACTCTCCTCTCCATACCAAAAGGAGAAAAAGAAGCCCAAGGTTTTGTGGAACGAAGTCATCGCACCGATGATGAGGAATTCTACATACCTGCACTACCTCACATAACATCCCGAAAGGTCTTTATGACTTCTGCCGCAAGCTGGGTAAAATATTACAATCAAAAACGATCTCATGGAGGCAGAGATATGAACGGGAAAACTCCAAAGGAAAAAATATTTGAACTCTCACTAGTCAGTTCTAAAGCCGCTACTTCCATACCCCCTATACTCTTGGACAAAGTAAACACCTTTATACTAAAAATGGTGGGAGCTCAAAACATCTCCTGGGACTCCCACCATCTCCTTCAACTAATTAAACGGAAGCAATTTGTGGCCCCTTACATTATTGGGTGTTTTTCATTATTTGGTTTTATATCCAGCTGACATTTGTAACAAGGGCTTTTGCATGTTCTATAGCCTCTGGAGCATCTTCATTACCTGCCAGCATTCTCGCCACTTCAAGAATTCTCTCTTCTCCAGTTACTTCTTTTACGATTGTATCATCTCCGTCTTTACATACCAAAAAATGTTGGTCCGCAAGGGCTGCAATGGAAGCCTCATGGGTAACCAATATTACTTGGCATTTTGATGATAGCTCCCTTAACTTTATTCCTGCCAATCTTGCTGCTTTTCCGCCTAAGCCCGCCTCCACTTCATCATATACGAGCACTTTGGGCAACATTTTGTCTGAAGCTGCTATTTGAAGGGCCAATAGTAGTCTGCTCAACTCGCCTCCAGAGGCTATTTTTGATACTGGGCCTTGTAGCTCCTCCCCTTTTTTCAGCACAAAAGAAACCACATCCGCTCCGTTTTGCTTCACTTTGCTCGTAGGAGACAAAGAAACAGCGAACTCAAAATCCTCCATTGCTAAATCCTTAAGTATCCTGTTTACTCTATCCTCTAAAAGCAAAGCGGCCTTTTGTCTTGCTTCCCTCAACTCCAAAGCTATCTTACTGATTTCCCTTCGATTTTCCATATTAGTACTTTTTAGCTGAAGAATGAGATTTTTGCTGTTTTGAAGCCACTTCAAGTTGCTGTCCATTTCTTTTATAAACTCTATAACTTCTTCTGCTGTTTTGCATCCCGTTGCCCTTTTTACTTTTCGAAGGGTTCCAAGGGATTTTTCCATAAACGCTAACTCTTTATCCAAATCATGAGTTGAATGCTTCTTTACTACTGCCATGCATAATTTCTCAAGTTTTTCCAAGCTTTCCAGTACGATCTCTTCATTTTTCCTGATGGTTTCTTCATCAGCCACTGCAAACTCAAGCAATCCTTCTCTAGCCTCGATGAACAGGTGGGCAACTTCCTGTATCAATCCTAAATCGGCCTGACCTCCAGTAAGTCTGTCCAATGTCTCCTGGATTTTCGACAAATGCTTTCTCTTAGCTTGTATTTTTATTAATTGTTCTTCCCATAATTTTTCGCTTTGGGGATTTAAATTCAACGACCTTGCTTCCTCGATTATCTCTCTTGACTCTTCAAACTTTTTCTTTATGCTCTCTTGTCTTTTGAGAAGTTGAATGAGCTCTTTTTCTTTCTTTACGGCTTCTGCGTAAATGTCAGCAAGCTTGTTTTTTATTGCTAAAAGATCTTCTCCCCCTGCTCCATCAAGAAGGTTAAGTTGTTTTTGTGGATCAAGAAGTTCAAGCTGGGAAAACTGGCTTTGTATCCCCATTATTTTCTCCATGATGGTATTTACGTACGATAAAGGAGACAGCTTGTTTTGGATATAGGTTTTGGTTCTACCATTTATGGACAGGGTTCTTTTTACGAAAAGAAATTCATCTTCGCCCATTATTTCAAGTAGTTCATCGTCATCAGTATTAGTTACATGAAAAACTGCTTCTATGTGGGCTTCATCCTTACCTGCCTTTATAAAGGTGGATTGAGCTCGTTTGCCTGCAACAAGCTCAAGAGCCCTTATTAGGCTGCTTTTTCCGGCACCGCTCTCACCAGTTATGACAACGAAAGAGCCTTTGAGTGCTAAGGAAGCTCTTGAGATACCACCTATATTTTTGAGGTGTAGTTCTCTTAGCATAATGTACACATCTCTCCTTAAAGGATGAAAATATAACAAGGCGGAAAGTTATTCGTACGTGTGGCCCCATTTGAATTTTTCTTGTAGAAGGGCATAATAATCCCTGCCCCGCAGCGTTATAATGCTTATGGTTTTTTCTTTGTCCAGCCACATGTCTATTCGATCCCCTGGCAACAATTCATATCCAAGCTGTCCATCTTGAGTCAGCATGATCTCCCGATTTTGGCCCTCCGGAACTATGGTTATTATATCGTTATCACTCAATATCATTGGTCTTGAGTAAAGAGTGTGTGCACATATTGGAGCAAGAATCACACAAGGAACGTGAGGTGGAACTATAGGTCCCCCTGCGGATAATGCATAAGCCGTGGAGCCTGTAGGAGTAGAAATTACTACTCCATCTGCTCTGAGATCCGTGAGGTGTCTTCCATTTACGTAAATTCCCAAGCTAACCAGCCTAGCAAAGGAACCTTTGGTAACTACTAAGTCATTCAATGCAAAGAGTTGATGCTTTTTTGAGTCTTCCCTATATATTTCTCCATGGAGTAACCTTCTAGATTGAATCGTATATTCGCCCTTAACGATTAGCTCCAGGTCCTCTTCGGCTTCATCTTTATTGCCACAGGAAAGGAAGCCTAGCTGCCCAGCGTTAATTCCGTATAAAGGAATATTTGCCCCGATTACGTATCTAGCCGCCCTTAAGAAGGTTCCATCTCCTCCTAAGACGATTGCCACGTCCACATTCTTTTTCCACTCCTCGTCAGGAACCTCTGGAGTTCCTAACACATGAGCTTCATGAGGTGGAAGGAGCATAGGTATCCCTTTTGTTTTACTCCACCGTAGCAGTCTTTCTGCTATGAGTAAAGCTTCTGTCTTTTTGGTATTTATGAGCATTCCAATTTTAAGGTTATTATTTTTGTTCAATTCGTATTTCTCCTTCCTTGTAGCTTTTGTTACATTAAACTTTCTTTCTCATGTGAGGACTTGACTACTTCTTCCAGCTTTTCTTTCGTTATTTTAATGTTTTCTTGATCTGTTTCTCCATTTTTCTTTAGCAAGAAAAGAAACTCTCTGTTGCCTTTTGGGCCCAGTATCGGAGAAAAGTCTGCATTACACAACTTGAAATTCGTCTCCTTATCTATGAAGTCAAGTAGTTGGGATAAAACCATCAAATGCACGTTTGGATCTTTTATTACCCCATTTTTCCCTACTTTTTCTCTTCCTGCTTCGAATTGGGGTTTAACTAAACATATGCAGTAGCCATTGCTTCTCAGTAGTTTTTCTGCTACAGGTAGTATTAATTTTAAAGATATAAAAGACACATCGATGCTTATTAGGTCAATGGTTTCTTCGAACATCTCAGGAGTAAGGTATCTAGCATTGGTTCGTTCCATTACCTTTACCCTTGGATCTTGCCTTAGTTTCCACGCCAATTGTCCGTACCCTACATCTACGGCATATACCATCCTGGCGCCCCTTTCCAACAGCACCTCGGTGAAACCTCCTGTGGAAGCTCCTATGTCCACACAACAGCATCCAGTTGGATCTATGCCAAAGACGTCTAGTGCCTTAATGAGCTTATATGCTCCTCTACTAACCCAACTTTTTTCTTCCGAGGTCAAAACAACATTACTGCCTTTGGATACTATGGATCCAGGTTTCCTTACAGGAATTCCATCCACTAGTATTTTCCCTGAAAGTATTAGTTCTTTTGCCTTGTTTCGGGATTCAACCAATCCTCTTTCTACTACTAGCACATCCAAACGTTCTTTATCAGTTTGCAAGGTATAATTTCACCACCTCTTCAGCGGTTAAGTTACATGCTTTTAGCTGATCTTGTCTTGAACCATGAGGGACAAATTGGTCCTGAATGCTTATCGATTTTAGTTTAACAGGGAATCCCTCGGTGGCAGCAATGTCACATATAGCTTCCCCTAGCCCTCCGGCCTTGTAACTTTCTTCGATAACTATTATTGTCACATGATCAGATAAGAGCTTTTTGATGGATTCCGTATCTAGAGGTTTTATGAAACGAACGTCGAAGATAGAGGGTTCTGGAAGACCTTTCTCTCTCGCTAGGGTGCATGCTTCATACGCAGTAACCAGACCTGTTCCATAGGTGATTATGGCCCATTCTTGGCCTTTTTCAAGCAGGATTCCATTCCCCCAAGGGGTACCGTATATGGAGCCTCTACCGACACGCAAAGGAGCAGTTCCTTTGGGGAATCTGATCATACATGGTTCATTTTTATTGAGGGAACCTTTGAGCATGTATTCTAATTCCATTAGGTCCCTAGGCGCCATTATATTTAGACCAGGTATACTTCGACCCCAGCATACATCAAAAAGACCATGATGAGTTGGTCCATCCTCTCCAACCAAGCCGGCTCTATCCACTGCAATCACCACAGGAAGCTTCTGCATGGCGATATCTATAACCAGTTGGTCTAAAGCTCTTTGCAGAAAAGTTGAGTATATTGATACTATAGGTTTAAGGCCTCCTGCAGCCAGACCTGCCGCGAAACTAAGCATGTGTTCCTCAGCTATGCCCACATCAAAAAATCTGTCCGGAAAGGTCTCATGGAACTTATGGAGTTTGGAGCCCTCCTTCATTCCTGCTGTAAGACAAACTATTCTTGGGTCATTTTGTGCAAGATTCAAAGTAGTCTCGGCTAAGGCCTCACTCCAACTTTTGGAGGACCATTCTATGTTGTAACACTCTTTGTTTTTCTCTTTTTTTGCAGGCGAGACACCATGGTATTTTTCCGGCTTTTCTTCTGCGTATGGAACACCTTTACCCTTTTGGGTTACCACGTGTATCAGTAGCGACCTGTCATATTTTGTAGCAAGGGTAAAAATAGTCTCCATTTCCTGCAAATTATGGCCATCGAAAGGCCCCCAGTAACTTATCCCTAGTTCTTCAAACATGTTTGCCGGTTGAAGAAAGTGTTTAATAGAATGTTTGAGGTGAGATATTTTTTTCTCTATGGAGTCTCCTTTAGGTAGAGATTTGCAATGCTCTTTTATTATCTTCTTAAGCTTTGTGTAAGCAGGATGAACGCTGAGCTTAGCAAGGTGATCAGCGAATCCTCCAACGCACTGATTTATGGACATTTTGTTGTCGTTCAATATAAGTATTACTTTGCTTTTTGTTTCTTTTATGTTGTTTAGAGCTTCCAGGGCAACGCCGTTAATTAGAGCCCCATCCCCTATTACTGCTACTACATGATGGTTTTGGCCTAAAAGGTCTCTAGCTTTGGCATACCCTAAAGCTGCAGAAATGGATATGCTGCTATGCCCTCCTATATAGTGATCTAAGTGGCTCTCTGAAGGATTTGGGAAACCACTTATTCCTCCCCACTGTCTCAAGGTTTTGAATTTATCTTTCCTGCCAGTAAGTATCTTGTAAGCATAACTTTGATGACCGACATCAAAAATTATTTTGTCTTTTTCTGGATCAAACACTTTCAATAGAGAAACAATAAGCTCGACTGCTCCTAAAGATGATGAGAGATGGCCACCGTTATTGCTGACTACCGTTATAATTTCTTCTCTTATGGAGTTGCAAAGCTCTTTTAGATTTTTATCGTCGAGGTTCTTTAGGTCCTTATAGTTATTTATTTCAGAAAGAGTAACCATTCAGCGCTCATCACCCTCTAGTATGTTTAATATGTCCTTGATTCCAAATAGATTGCAAACGAAGCAAGATATTTAGTGTCCTTATCGATCTTGCTCAAAGCGCCTATAGATTTTTGCGAGTGAAGCCTTGCAAGTTTCACAGCCTCTTCAAGTCCGTAGACGGCAATAAATGTATTTTTCCCCTGGGCTTCGTCCTTACCTGGATTTTTACCTAAAGAGTTTTTTTCTCCTATTACGTCCAATATATCATCGACCATCTGAAAAGCTACTCCAAGATGAGATGCATATGATGTTAGAGCCTTTATATCGTCGCTAGAGGCACCTGCCAATTGTGCAGGTGACACAACAGCTGCTTTTATAAGCGTGGCGGTCTTATAATATGCTATTTTCCAGGGGCTGAAAAATGAATTATTAGCCTCATGCATATCCATTGCTTGTCCGCTACAAATACCTGAGGGGCCTGCTGCCTCAAGAAGAGTTTTTGCGGCTTCCATTATATTGCTTTTGTCTAAGTTACCTATCGCTGTCAAGTTCCTAATCGCCTGCTCAATTGCATAGAGGAAGAGAGCATCTCCTGCCAATAAAGCCATTGCTTCACCGTAAACAACGTGGTTTGTGGGCTTGCCTCTCCGCAATGTGTCGTTATCCATGCATGGCATGTCGTCATGTATAAGAGAGGCGGTGTGTATCATTTCGACCGCTGTAGCTAAAGGCAAGACTTCCTCTTCTCTCAGGCCGAAAACCTCGCCTACGGTCATTGTTAAGACAGGTCTTATCCGCTTACCGCCAGCCATGAGAGAGTATGTCATGGACTCCCACAGCGTATTTGGTACATTCGGCAGGCCTTTTTTAGAGATATTTCCCAAATGTTCTTCGAAAACCGTCTTTTTATTGTCATAATATTCGATAAAATCTTTCTGAAGGACATTATCTCTCATCGTCAGCTTCCTCTGTTTCAGGGGTTGTTGTGAAGACATCCTTCTCAAGTTCTTCTGATAAAATCCTGATGGTCTGCTCTGTATTCTCTAGAAAGGTCTTGCAATTTTTGACCAACTCCACTCCTTCCTTGAATAGCTCAACGGATTCTTCCAAGGTCAAATTACCAGAATCCAACATTTGGACGATCTCTTGTATTCTCTCCATGTTTTTTGTAAAAGTCATTTTCATTCACCTCGGTAGAAATTATAGACTATAATCTAACTACGAAGTATAAAAATATGCACATGTCACTTGCAATGTTGCAGAAAAAGGTTAAGGCGTGGTAAAATGCAGTTCGCTTGTCGAAGAAGTGGCTAGTAGTGAAGGGGGAATTATCATGGCAAAGGTTTGCGAATGCTGTGGCAGAGGGCCTGCGACCGGTAATAGAGTTAGCCATTCCAATCGTCACACCAAGAGACGTTGGGAGGTCAATCTCCAGAGTGTAAAGGTTGACCTTGGTGGAAACGAGACTCGCAGGATGAAAATTTGCACCCGCTGCCTCAAGTCTGGCAAAGTCAAGAGGGCCCTATAAGGGACCCTTTTGACTTTTTTATTATTTAGAAGTTCAAGTATACCCCAAGCCACCCCTTTTGGACGCTGACATTGATTCCTTGGTTCTCAGAGGAAGGGTGTAGTTTATTGCTCACCGCGAAGGGGTGGTGCTGTGATAATGTGTGTTCCTGAAGGGGCCACACCACGTTGTCTATGCTTACTCCGATACAATGATCCGATAATGCTAGCAAAGAAATGTTTTTAGGTAACTTTTTGAAATCTAGAGAGATCGATGTTTTTCCTTTCAAAAAATACAATATCTCCTTATCATCAGCCATAGCAATGGTCGAAATACCCCACTCGTCTGCCCAAACCGCAGAGTGGACAATACTGTAAAGGTGGTCAAACCTCCCTCCCCAGCATCCTGTCAGTAATATAGAGGCATTTTCACATCTGTTGCTGGCTTCCTTCAGTGCCAACTGCAGATCCGTCAAATCTTTCATGGTGGGGTAAGTTACAAGCTCCACCATGGTCTTTTGGGCTCTTGTCAGTTCTTCTTCGCTTATGCTGTCCTTATCACCTATATACAAGGTTGGGGTTATACCTGCTTCCAAACAATAGGTTAATCCTCTATCTACAGCCCAAAAGGGGTATCCTTTTCGGACCAAGAAAGAAAGCCATTTTTTATCGGGTCTTCTCCCACCAGCCACAAAAACTAACACTTTGCCTAAAGATCTCTTGGAGAATGTTGCTTCAACTTGAGGTAATTCCAGGAAGCTCTTTGTTCTCATACGTTGTCCCTCTTTAGGTGCTCTCCCAAGATTTGTTTTGCCTCTTCAAGGTCCACCAATATATCCCTAGGTTTAGCACCATCAGGAGCGCTCACTATCCCCAAACTTTCAAGGGTATCGATCAACCTTGCGGCTCTCGTGAAACCAACGCGAAGCTGTCTCTGTAATCTACTGGCAGAGGCTATACCCGTTTGCATTATTATTTCTAAAGCTTGCTCCAAGAGGGGATCATAGGATTCTACAACTTCGTTTGGGTGATTGCTATTTGCTGTGTCGATATCGATGTACTCTGGTTCTCCAAATAGGCGAATTAAGTATTCTATAAAGTTTGTTATAGCAGTTTCGTTTATCATAGGTGCTTGCATCCTGACCGGCTTGGAGAGCCTAGGAGTGAGGAACAACATATCCCCACTGCCTAAAAGTTTTTCTGCTCCTGCGATATCTATAACAGTTCTTGAATCAGTTTGAGATGGCAGAGTGAAAGCAACTCTGGCTGGTATGTTAGCCTTTATCAAACCAGTTACAACGTTAACGGAAGGTCTTTGTGTAGCTATTATAAGGTGCATTCCGGTGGCCCTCGCCATTTGGGCAAGCCTACATATATAGTCTTCCACTTCCTTGGGAGAGGTAAACATTAAGTCTGCCAGTTCATCTATTACAATTACTATATAGGGCAACCGGTCCTTTGGTAAAACCTTGGCATTATATGTTTTGAGGTCTCTTGCTCTGGCCTGAGCGAATTTTTCATAACGTTTTTCCATTTCAGACACTGCCCAAGCTAAGGCATGTACTGCCTTTTTAGATTCCACAACGGGTGGCATAAGAGTGTGAGGCAACTTTTCAAATATCTTCATCTCAACACGTTTAGGATCTATTAGTAAAAGGCGCATTTCCTCTGGACGTCTGGCATAGCAAAGGGAGGTTATGCAACTTGATATAAAAACACTCTTTCCTGAGCCTGTGGTTCCTGCTACCAATAGATGGGGTAGCTTCTCTAAAGGAACGGTTAAATGTCTTCCGTCCACTGTTGTTCCTATCGCGATAGGCAGATCTCCTTCTGATTCACTAAAGGATTTATGTTGGATAATGCTCCTGAGATGCACCGGCTTTCTCTTTGGATTGGGTATTTCCACACCAACATATGTAGTTCCAGGTATGGGAGCTTCTACCCTCAAGTTAGCTACGCCCAGAGCCACGGCAAGATCGTTGGTCAAGGCTGCAACTTTGCTCACCTTTACTCCCGGAGCAAGCTGTAACCTGAACTGGATAACTGTTGGGCCAACTACTACTTCAGCCATCTGTGCTTCTATGTTGAACTCCCTCAGCGTGTCAATTATATTGTTACTTTTTTGATCTATTAGTTCCTGGCTAAGATCCTTATCAGAATTAAAGGTTTCTGGGCCTAGGATATCTAGAGGTGGGGGGAAAACCCCCTGTTCGACTTCGCAAGTTAGCGGTAGTTCGCTATCTTGTTGTGCAGTTTCTTCTTCATCTATGGCTTCCAGTGAGTTCGAACATTCAACAGAATTTTCTTCTACCACCAGAAATTGGCCCACTTCTTGCCCTTTATGCTTCCTAACGACTATGTCCTTGACTTTAGGGCTTCTAAGATCGCTCTCAGTTTGGTGACTGTCTTCTTGTGATGCTTTACTATCCTTTTGGGGTGACTGCGCTTTTTTGAATAATGATTCCATTGCAAGTTTAATCTTTCCGTATGAAATGAAATCCAAAAGCCACAGTGCAATAAATACTGCAGCAAACCCAAAAAGAATGGTACCAAAAGGGCCTGCAAACATAAGTAGGCTATTGGATATTACCTGTCCATACAGTCCAGGCGTCATCCATGGGCGTAACTTTATCAATACTGGGAATTTTGAAGTTTTATACAAATGTAAGGCCAACGACAATGCGAAATAAACCAGAACTGTCGCAGCAAGCTGCCGAAAGAAGTGGGGTATGGGTTTCTTGATTAAAAGGGCAATGAAGCAATAAAGCCCAAAAGCCAAAGGGATAATTGCCCCTCCTCCACCATATAACATTATGTATTTATGAAGAAAATGGCCGATCCTCCCCGTGTAAAAGCTAAAGTATGAAGCTATAAAATACAAATCTAGTAGGATAGCCAATAGAAGCGTGATATTTCTGCATAGCGCAAGGCGCCCTTCGGTGAGGAAAGGTTCTTTTATTTTTTGTTGAGCCTTATCCCGCTTTTTGCTTCCTTTTTTCTGTTTTTGATTACGAGAGAAAAAGACATTTCCCAACATTTATGCGTGTGATCCTCCCACAATTATCTCATCTATTAGAACAGTTGGCTGTCCATCAGTTACAGGTACTCCCTGACCTGATTTTCCGCAAACTCCAGCATCAAACATTAAATCCTTCCCAATTTTTGTTATTTTATTGAGGACCTCTGGTCCATTTCCTGTCATTATGGCATTTTTTACGGGATATTGTATTTGTCCTTTCTCTATGTAGTATCCTTCTGAAACATGAAACACAAAATCACCTGTAGTGGGATGCACTTCGCCCCCTCCCATTTTCATGACTAAAAGGCCTTTTTGAACAGAGTTGATAATTTCTTCACTTTCATAGGTTCCATTACCTAGTATAAACGTATTCGACATCCTAGGAATGGGAATATGTCTAAAAGAAGCCCTTCTGCCATTTCCAGTTTTTGGTAGATCGTATTGCAATGCGGAGGCAATGTCGGTGAGGTAATTTTTAAGTATGCCATTCTCTATGAGTATGGTCCTAGAAGCTTCTGTGCCCTCATCGTCAAAACAATAGCTTCCGTATAGATCGGGTAATGTAGGATCATCCACTAAGGTTATTTGTTCGCTTGCTACCTTTTGCCCTATTTTATCTTTATAAACGGAGAAATCTTTATTGATAATGTCAGCTTCCAACCCATGTCCTACTGCTTCGTGGATCATGGTTCCTCCACTTTTGCCGCTCAATACGACTTGCATGACTCCTGCGGGGCATGGTTTAGCTTCAGATTGTAATAAAGCTCTTTTGATTGCTTTTTCTCCCATTTTCTCTAGATCATTTTTATTTAAAAAGGCATCTAAATCCAAAGCCATTGCGTGGGATTCCATTCCCGTATAAAGGATGCCGTCTTTCTCAACGACTACATGTATGTAAACTTTTGAGGAATCTCTTTTTTTGTTTACGATCTTACCTTCAGAAGAAATGATCTTTATCACGCTTTTTGATGTACTAATGTTTATGAGCACTTGTTTGATCGATGGAGATGCCCTTCGTATCTTTTTCTCCAAATCCACCAATATTTCGATATTTGGAACCTTTACATGTAACCTATCAGGAATCAGATCCTTGTTTTTGAAGTTTATATCCTTTGATGTCATTCCTGCTTTTTCTTCGCAATTCTTCAGACAGGCTCTTATTGCATTTAAATCCGTGCCATTCGAGGAAGCGTAGACAGTATTTCCATTAAGGAAAAAACGAACCCCCGTTCCGTGGGTGTGATTTGATTTTACTTCTTCTACTTTGCCATTATCTAGACGTACTGTGTGAGAGTCCGTTTTTTGCAAAAATACATCGCCGTGATCCAAGTTTTTCTCGCTCATATATTCGCTTATTTTGAATAGGTCATCCATAGCCTTACCAGTCCTTTCCTTCTAAGGTGAATTATTTGCTGTCTTGCTTATTTTTTTTATTCACCTTTATTGCCTTTAAATGCTCTTTATAACTTTCACTAAAGATGTGGCTGCCATCTTCTTTAGCTACGTAGAATAAATAGGAATGCTTTTCGGGGAATATCGCAGCCATCCACGAACCGATGGAAGGAATACAAATGGGTCCAGGAGGTAATCCCTTAACAAGATACGTGTTGTAAGAGGATTCTATTTTCAAATGCTTGTAAAGAACCCTATTAAGCTTTATTCCCTTTTCTCCCCATGCATATACTACAGTAGCATCAACTTGTAGCGGCATGCTTTTACTTAAGCGATTGTAGATCACACCTGCTATGGTTTTCTTTTCTTCCTCCAATGCTGTCTCCTTTTCCACTAAAGAGGCCACCGTAGCTATTTTAAGCAAGTGATCTTTATTTAGGTTACTTTGCCCTATAACGCTTCCCACCCTTTTGTACCACGCTTCTGATGCGGCTTTTACAGCTTGTGAAGCATAGCTTTCTCCGGGGATTACGTAATAAGTATCTGGCAGTAGGAATACGATTCTATCCTCAGCCCTTTCTGGAAGAATATCTCGCACGGAAGGGTAAAATGCCCCTTTTTTCTTAAGTACGTTCGAGAAATCTTCGTTATAATTATTTTTGAAGTATTCTTGTATTTCTCTGTAGGTTTTGCCAGGATAAAGGGTAACCTTCTCAGTAAAAGGTTTTGATGTCTGCAATTGTTTGGCGACTTCCCAAGGGGAGCCAGGTTTTATTCTATATATGCCTGGTTTTATACTTCTATCTATACTTAATTTTACCATCCAGAATATTAAACCTTCAGGATCGTCTACCAATCCCTCCTTGGATAGTTTTTCTGCAACTGTTTTTCCAGTTTCACCTGTTGCTATCAGAACGTTTTTAGGTTCTCCCCTTCCGAACACTTGGTGTTTCTCTATATATGTGGGTGCCCAGGCTATGAGAAAAAAGAAATAAATGAAAGAAACAACCAAAATCACATGTTGAAGTACGAAGCTTATTTGAGTTTTAGTTTTTCCCACTAGAACGACCCCTCCGATATTTTTTGAGAGCATGTGCAGTTATATTATACTAACCCAGTTCCTTCGCAAAAGGAACCAGCAAAGTAATTACAACACAAATAAAGAGGTGGGTTGACCGGCTATATCCCGATCGCCCCACCTTGACACGCTAATTATATAACTTTGGTGCCGCGCAAAGATACTTACGGGTTTATTATATCTGGGTCGTCAACCACACCAAAGTAATGGTACTTACCAAACTTTATTATCTGTACCTGTACAGGCTTTACAACTTCTCCTATTTCGTTAAAGCCTTTGATGACGCCAGTCAGGCCGTCAAAATCCTTAGTGGAAGCTATTGCGTCTCTTATGGCTTTCCCATCGGTGCTTCCAGCCCTTTGAATGGCATCGACGATGATTGTGAGAGCGTCATATGCCGATGCACCTACCATGTCAGGGGCAATGCCGTAACGCCCTTCGTATTCTTTGATGAAGTTTTGTACGACTGGACGTTCGTCATCCCTATTGAGATTGGTAACTATAATGAATCCTTCAGCTGCAGATGGGCCAGCCAGCTCAACCAACTTAGGAGAATCAGCGCCTTCTTCACCTAGTATTATGGATTTGATACCCATTTCTCTGGCTTGTTTTAGAATTGGTCCAGTCTGGAAATAGTAACCGTTGACCATTATCAGATCGGGGTTAAGTTCCTTGATCTCAGAAAGGTATGGTTTGTAGTCTTTTTCTTTGAAGGGATATGCCTTTGAGTATACTATCTCTACACCTGTTGTTTTGTTTTCTATGTACTCTTTAAAGCCCTTTGAAAGAGTTCTTCCAAAATCTATATCAGAATAAAGTACAGCAATTCTTTTTGCTCCCAGCATATCTGTTGCAACCTTAGCTGCCGCCTTGCCTTCTACTTCCGCTAGGAATCCATTTCTGAAGCAGAAGTCACCAGCTTTTGTTATATCAGGGTGTACGGCATAGGCTGCCACAAAAGGAATTTGAGCTTCCTGGAAAAAGGTAGCCACCGCTCTTGTCGGCATGCTGTAAGAGCCACCTACTACTGCTACCACTCTGTCTTGCCCTATTAACTTATGGGCAAGGGAAACGGCTTCCTTTGCGTCCGCTCTATCGTCGTAAACTACCAACTCAACCTTTTTGCCCAGTACCCCACCGCTCGCATTGATCTTGTCGACTGCGATGTTAACCGAGTTTAAGACACTCTCACCGTCAGCTGCCGCAAAGCCAGTAAGGGGCGCAAGGACACCGATTTTAATGGTATCCGCTGCAAAGGCAGATCCCCCAAGGAGGGTCAACACCAAAAACACAGATAACAGCACCTTTACCATTCTCATCTTAACACCTCCAATGTATTTACGTTTTTCTGAAACAATTATAACCTGTTTTATATTCCTGCTTATCCTCCCAGATAAGCCTCATGGATTCGTGGGTCGCTTGCAACCTCTTCTGCAGTTCCGCTAAAAGTAATCTCTCCTGTCTCGAGCACGTATGCTCTAGTAGATATCTCCAAAGAAGCCAAAGCATTTTGCTCCACCAAAAGCACCGTCTTCCCGTGTTTCCTGTTGAGTTCTTGCAGAACCTCAAAGACTCTATCTACCAAAATGGGCATGAGCCCCATGGAGATTTCGTCTACCAATAAAAGATCTGGGTCGGAGATCAAAGCCCTCGCAATAGCAACCTGCTGCTGCTCCCCACCAGAAAGGGTGACCGCTGCTTGTTTTTCTCTTTCTTTCAAGATTGGGAACAGTTCATATATCCAATCCAACCGCTCCTGTAAAGGAACTTGTTTTTTAATGCCATATATACCGGTCATCAAATTTTCCCATACCGTAAGCTGTGGAAAGAGCCTAGCCTTCTCTGGGACTATCCTAATGCCCATCTTGGCTCTCTCATGGGCAGCAGTGCCTGTAATATCATTGCCTTTATATTTTATTTTACCCTCTTTAGGAGAGACCAGACCCATTATGGCGTTCAAGATCGAAGTTTTACCCGCCCCGTTAGCTCCAACTATCGAAACTAACTCTCCCTCAGAAATATGGAAGGACACACCCTTAACGGCTTCTATTTCTTTATAGGCAATATGTAAGTTTTCGACTTCAAGAAGCGGCATGTTTTTTCTCTCCTTTACCCAGGTAAGCTTCGATGACTTTGGGGTCATTCTTTATCGAGTCGGGGCTTCCAGAAGCAATCATTCTTCCATGGTCCAAAACTACCATTCTATCTGATAGCCCCATTGCAACTCGCATATTGTGCTCAATCAACAAAATACCCACGCCAGATTCCTTGATCTTGAGTATCAAATCTGAAAGCTTGTTTATCTCCTCTTGTCTGAGACCCGAGAAGGATTCGTCCAACAGAAGAACTTCAGGGTTCAAAGCTAAGGCTCTTGCTATTTCAAGACGTCTCAGGTTGCCTAATGGAAGAAGGCCCGCCCTGTAGTCGGCCATATCAGCTAGTCCGACTTTTTCGAGTATTTCCAATGCTTTTTGCCTAGTGTGGTGAGTATCCCACTTCTGCCAGTACTGGAACTTTGATTGATACTTTTTCATGCCCAAAGCAGCCTCTATGTTTTGCAGAACTGACAACGAGTAAAAGGGCCTTACTATTTGGAAGGTTCTTCCTATCCCCATAGAAGCAATTTTATATATGGGAAGACCATCTATTCGCGTTCCCTTGAAGAAAATCTTTCCCGCGGTGGGTTTCAGGGCACCTGAGATCATGTTGAAGCACGTAGTCTTGCCTGCCCCGTTGGGGCCTATCAGCCCGAGGATTTCGTTCCGGTTGAGGGAGAAAGAAACGTCTTCTACCGCGTGCAATCCCCCGAATTGCTTTGAGACGTTTTCTAGACGCAAAAGTTCACTTCCACTCATTTTTTACCACCTCGGGAAAAAATTCTGAGCCTGGTTTTAACGAATCCATTATCCCCAAGAATGCCACCTGGTTGTAGGCGAATGACCAAAAGAAGCAGCGCTGCGTACAAGAGCATTCTGTAATCGATTAGCGGTCTAAATATTTCAGGCAGTAGACCTAAGATTGCCGCGCCAAGAATTGGCCCCCATACCGTGCCCATACCTCCTACAACAAGCATGGACAACATCATGACGGACACAGGAAAACCAAAATCTGAAGCACTTATAAACCTCATATAGTGGGCGTACAGGGCCCCTCCTACTCCCGCCATTGCCGTACCTATTACGAAAGCTAGAAGCTTGAACTTGATCGGTGATACACCAATTGTGGAAGCAGCTACCTCATCGTCTCTCAATGTAAAGCAGGCCAGACCGCACCATGCTTTGGTAAACCACCAGCTTACCAACAAAACCACCAGTAGGAACGATAGGCATAATACCAAAAAGGAAAAGCCATGTAGCGGCTTTCCCAAGAGCTCTACTCTAGGAATGCCACCTATCCCTAGAGCGCCTCCAAAGAAGGGCACGTACATGAAAAAGGCTTCGACAATAAAGTTGATACCTATAGTGGTTATGGCCAAGAAATCTTCCTTTACGCGCAGACTAGGAAGTCCCATCAATAATCCTATGGTCCCTGTTATTATTATCACTATGGGCAAGCTTAACCAAAAAGACATTCCTGCCTTAGTGGCAAGTATCGCTGCGGTATAGGCTCCTATTCCGAAGAAAGCCGCATGCCCTAAGGAAATTTGTCCAGCAAAACCAACAATTATGTTCAACCCCGACACAACGATGCTGTTAATAGCTATGAAGATACCGATGGTTATAATATAGCTGTCCATGATGACCTCCCTGCGCGTTATATCTTTTTTCTTACATTTCCAAGGAGTCCTTGCGGTCTTACCATAAGGACCAGTATCATGGCTACGAACGCGATAGCATCTCTAGGGAATGGTATATTTGCGTATCCAATCAACAAGGTTTCAGCTATACCAAGCAAAAGAGAAGCAAGTATAGCGCCCGGTACAGAACCTAGTCCTCCAACCACTATCAATGCAAGGGTTTTGTAAGCTGGTACTGCTCCCATTGTAGGGTAAACTTGATTGAAATATATTCCCACAAGTATTCCAGCGATAGCGGCAATGCTCGAGCCAATAGCAAAAGTCAATCTAACTATCTGCGTGCTGTTTATTCCCATCGCACTTGCTATGGACATGTCTTGCGACACTGCTCTCATAGCCAAGCCCAGGTCTGTCTTTGAGGTAATAAACCATAAGATGAAAAAGATGACAATCGAGACAATATATACCATCAAGAGCGTTGGAGATAGAGAAACGTTACCCATGGTTATCGTTGGTAAGGGAATGGAAACAGGGAATCCATGTATTTGAGGGCCTGCGATTAGACGCATCACCTCTTCCACTCCTAAAAGGAGAGCTATACTGGCTATTAGGGGGACGTAAGGGGGGAATTTAAGCAGTGGAGAATACACTACTCTTTCTATCAAGATGCCCACTATGGAACAGACTGCCATAGATGCCAAAATGGCAATCACTAAGCTCCCTGATAAGGAATAAACCGTCAGACCAACGTATGCTCCGATAGTGTAAACCCCTGCGTGGGCTACATGAAGAATTCTAAGTATTCCATAAATCAACGACAGCCCTGAAGTGATTAGCGCGTATATGGCCCCAATAGCGAGTCCGTTCATCAGCTGTTCTATAAAGAGGTCCACTTAGCTATCCCCCCATGTTTTATTTTTAAGTGTGTACTTTGTTATATAATATCCTGCCCCTAGGTTCTAGGCAAGCTTGCCTATGGCATTCTCGACGGCAATTACAATCGTCCCTTCGTCGACCAGCTGTACCATTTCCTGTATGTAGGGATGCAGAAACTCGTCCTCCTCCATGAATGGAACCCTTGCTCTTATGACCTCATAAGCAGCTGAAGTACCTTTGCCCAACTTCAAGGGCTTTCTGAAGTCTACTCCTTGAGCTGCAGTCAAAAGTTCTATCGCCAACACTTTTTTGACATTTTCCAGGATGGTTCTAGCTTTGCGAGCTGCATACATTCCCATGGATACGTGATCTTCCTGGTTTGCCGAGGTGGGAATAGAATCGACCGAAGACGGATGTGCCAGAACCTTGTTTTCTGAGACCAAAGCAGCTGCTACGTATTGAGGTATCATAAACCCACTGTTTACTCCACTGTTTTTGACGAGGAACGGTGGCAACCCATAGGAAAGCTTGTGATCCACCATCCGGGCTATCCTGCGTTCTGAAATGTTTCCTATTTCAGCCATAGCTATACCGAAAAAGTCCATTGACAAAGCCACGGGCTGACCGTGGAAGTTGCCGCCACTTATTGCTTCCCCGTCTGCTGGGAAAATAAGAGGATTATCTGTTACGGAGTTTATTTCTATCTGCATCTTCTGGGCTATAAAATCCAGGGTATCTCTGCTAGCGCCGTGTACCTGGGGAACACAACGTAGAGAGTAAGCATCCTGAACCCTGGCATGTTTGTGCTTTTCTATGATTTCGCTATCTTGGATAAGGGCCCTGATGTTTTGGGCGACTCTCTTCTGCCCTTCATGAGGCCTCAATTCGTGAGTTCTTGGATCGAATGCGTATGGCACCCCTGTCAAAGCCTCTAATGAAAGGGCTGCTGCTATATCGGCAGTTTTGACTACCGTAAAGGCATCGTGTAAAGCCAAGGTCGCTATACCAGCCATGGCCGTAGTTCCATTGTTCAGGGCCAAACCTTCTTTAGGTCCTAAATTTATGGGTTTTAGTCCTGCTTCCTCCATTGCTTTAAGAGCTGGCATACGTCTGCCTTTATACATTACCTCACCTATCCCCAGTAAGGCGGCTGCAAGGTGCGATAAAGGACAGAGGTCTCCACTTGCTCCAACTGATCCTTGTTCAGGGATCAACGGGTGAATGCCTTCATTCAGGAAGGCAACAAGTTGGTTCAATGTTTTAAGGGATATTCCTGAAAACCCTCTTATGAGCGTATTTATACGCAATAGCATTATTGCTCTGGTTACATCTTCTGGAAATGGGTTCCCTACTCCACATGCATGGCTTTTGAGAAGGTTTTCTTGTAACTGTCTGCTCTTCTCTGGGGGGATCATGGTAGAAGCCAAATCGCCAAATCCTGTTGTTATGCCGTATATGGATTTACCCTCCGCTACCCAGGACTCTACCATTTGGGCTCCCCGTTCCACAAATGCAACGGCGGCATCATCTAAGACGACCTTTTTGCCCTTCCTTGCCACGTCTACGACGTCGGAAATTTTAAGTGAGTGCCCGTTTAGTTTTAAAAATTCCAACTAAATCAACTCCCCTCATTAACGGTAATGTGCATAAAGGAACGTAAAGTTTTAAGTGCTGTATATAGAGCATATATGTAAAATCAGTTCGTGACAATACCCGTACGGGTATTGCATAGACTACATCTTCCATCTTTTTTTAAGTTGAATATTTCTATATGATACCCTGTTCTTTTTATTATCAAAGCGTTACATTTAGGGCAAAAGGTGTCGTTTCCTTCTAAGATGTTGCCCAGGTAGACAAATTTGAGTTTCTCTCTAGCCAAGTCTGCGTATTCCTTCATCTTGTCTAGAGGAGTTGGTTCTTTATGCCATTTATAGTTTGGAAAGTACCTGCTTAAATGAAAAGGTATGTTGGCAGATATACTTGAAAGCCAGTCAATCATTGAAACAAACTGTTCTGTAGAGTCGTTTATGCCTGGCACTAAAAGGTGAGTTATTTCAACATGTACACCAGCCTCGACAGATGTCTCTATGGTGCGTTTTACTGGTTCTAGTGAGCCATGTAGAATGGAATAAACTTTTTCAGAAAAGCCCTTGAGGTCTATGTTCATTGCACTGATATAAGGTAACAACTCCCTTAAAGGGGGGGCGTTAATGTAGCCATTTGTGACTAATACAACATGGATGTTCTCTTTTCTCAAAACTTGGGCTGACTTTAATACAAATTCAAACCATACAAATGGTTCGTTATATGTGAAAGCAACGCTTTTTAGGCCGTTTTTCTTCACCAACTCCACTATCTTTTGAGGGGTAATCTCTATCAAATCCACAGAGTCTGCCCATCTCGCGATGGGCCAGTTTTGACAAAATGGACAATTGAGATTGCAACCCACAGTTCCAAAAGACAATATGCGACTTCCTGGGAACCAATGGTACAGAGGTTTTTTCTCTATTGGATCTATTGCTACGCTGCTTGCCTTACCAAAGTTCAAAGTTTTAAGAGAAGAGCCATAGTTAAATCTAACACCGCAAAATCCCCTTTTGCCTTCAGGAATGTTGCAGAAATGAGGACAAAGTTCGCATATTACTATTTGATCTTCTTTACGCCACCACATGGCATCATGCAATGTATCCACTTTGGACCCCCCTTATTCTTGGCTCTCAGAGTACCTCCTCACAGTAAACCTTTCAATTGTGGCTCCTTCCAGCGATGCGATTCCTGCTTTCATCATGGCGATTTTTATCTGATCCTCTACGGTATTAACTCCAGGCAGGTCTGGCAGCAGTACTCCCTTGGAAAATCCTTTGCTTATCACTATTCCGTATTTCTTGGGGTTAAGCATGTCCAGAGAGTGGATCCTTTCCAATGGGGAAAGAACATCAACTGATACTACTATTTCAGGTAGCTCATCTTTGTTCATAGGCAAAAATCTGGGGTCCGACGTTGCGGCTGAACGGGCATTAGCAGCTATTTCGTCTGCTAGACAATCATAAACAGGTGATATAGTCCCAATACAGCCCCTAAGGGAACCATCTTTTTTCTTAAGAGAAACAAAACATCCACTTGGCCTCAGGAGGCTTTCATCCCATTCCTCTAGCGGAAAGGCTTTTACGTCTATTTTCTCTCTGTTGATCAACCACGCTTCGATAGACCTTCGCGCTAAAAAAGTAAAAGGATTGAAGGTCGTCATTTAGTATCCCTCCTTATCACATGAGCTCCTTTTCCACAAGGCCGTGCAGTACCCCACACCAAATGGGCCTTCATAAGAGAGCACTTCAACCTGCTCCCCCGAGATTAGCCCCAACATAATCAGCACGGATCTCAGGCCACATTCCCCGGCGTTAACGATTACCCTCTCATTGAGGCTAAAAATAGGTTCTGGAGAAGAGTTTTTCAAGGATGAAACCACTGCGCGGTCAAGGATCGCTCCTTCTTTCGTGTATCCCGCTGGTGCGTCAGGAGTCAATGTGTGAGAGAGATCGCCACTTGCCAAAAGACCCCATCTCTCATTGGATGTGTAACTTCTTAATATTTTCCCTAAGGAATAAGAGTCAGCCAGAGAAAGTCCTATAGGATTTACCAATATAAGTCTTGGTAATTTCTTGCGGTTATTATTCAAAAAGACGAGAGGTACCACAGCTCCATGATCTAGAGGGTAGATTTCTTTACTGTGTACGGAAACAGAAATGTGTTTTTTTATATGATTCAGAATACTTTCCCCTTCCCCGCCAGGACCTTCCATTTCTACCTTAAGTTCAGGAGCACCAAAATTTGCAAGAGAGCCTTCATATTTTTGTGCTAACTCAACGGCAAGATAGCCTAACTTGTAGTAATAAGCATGAGGATCTACCAAGAAAATGTATGAGGTCGAATCAACATCTATTTGGGAAACTAATTTTTTGATACCTTCCACAGTTGACAAACATCTTCCCAACATTGGTCCTGCAATTTCTTTATGAAGTATAGGAGCATGCGGCATGAGAGCTGCCCAATCCCACATTTTAATCCCTCCTTTTTGCTTTTGCCCTATATATATATTATATAAAATTATGAGTTTTTTCTTTATTCTGCTAATATATAAGCTAAGAGATAGTCGCCTTTTTGCTAAGACCCAGACAAAAGAGGTGAGATAGAACTTGTTCAAAGAAGAAACCACAAAAGGTGAGTTGAGTGTTATTAAAGCGTTAGACAGTCTGGAAGAGGCCTTAGATGCCCTACTGAAAAAGAATGCATCATCCTTGCCCCCACAGAGTAACAACCCTGACGATATAAGTATTATGGGATTGTTTTCGACGGGATTCAATGAGAAAACCTTCACAGCTGTCGTGAACGTGGTTACTCTACCTCTTTCTGTTGGTGCAAGGTTGCTCCTGCTTGGCTATGTGTTGAAAAAAGCGGTGTGGGGCGAAAGTAGGTGCTGTTTCAACGAAATTGCATCGATGGTAGGTATATCGGATAGGACTGCATACAGGGCGTTGAAAGAAATAAAAGAAAGCGGCATGTTTAAAGTGGATTCAAGGCCGGGTATAGGGGTTTACATTGAAACAGAAAACCTAGGCCTAAACCTCAGTGAAGAGAGCAAAATGCTACTTAAAAGCAAGATAGAGGACGAATTCATACTCTTCAAATGATGAGCATGGCATCTCCGAAGGAATAAAACCTATATCTCAGCTTTATGGCCTCCTGATAAGCATTCATTATATTTTCGTAACCTGCGAAAGCAGATACTAAAAGCATCAACGTGCTTTTGGGAAGGTGAAAGTTGGTTATTAGCGCATCTATGATACGAAAAGTATATCCTGGATATATGAATTTTTGAGTCCAACCACTGCCTGAAATAGCGGCTCCCATATCGTCCACCATGGTTTCTAGGGTTCTTACCACTGTAGTTCCTACAGCTACGATTTTACCTCCTTTGCGCTTTGTTTCATTTATCAATTTAGCTGTTTCGTCTGGAAGAGAACAAAATTCAGCATGCATCTTGTGCTGGCGCACATCCTTTGCTGCAATGGGCTTGAACGTTCCAATACCTACATGGAGAGTTACATGTGCTATCTTCACACCCTTTCTCTCCAATTCATCAAGCAATTTGGGAGTGAAGTGCAGCCCCGCAGTAGGAGCTGCAGCAGAGCCCAATCTTTCTGCAAAGATCGTTTGGTAGCGGTCAGGCTCAGCATCTGTAGAGCGTATGTATGGAGGAAGAGGGACCCTGCCATATGTTTCCATCATTTTGAAAGGGTCCGTTCCCTGCTCAAATAGGACTCTTCGTGTCCCCGAAGGCAGGGATTCTGCGATTTCAATCTTCTCTCCCCCTGGAAAAACAACCTTGCGTCCTGGTTTTACCCTCTTGCCCGGTCTTACCAGAGCCTCCCAGGCCAAGTTATCATGACTCAAAGGGCAAAGAAGTAGCACCTCTATCTCTGCTGTTCCTCCTTCTTTCTTGCCAAAAAGCCTTGCGGCCATTACTTTTGTATTGTTTAAAACAATGACATCTCCTTCTCTCAGGTACGAAGGTAGATCTCGAAACACGGCATGGTTTATTTCTCCACTATTGCGATGAAGAACGAGCAGGCGAGAAGAATCTCGAGGTTCAGCGGGACTTTGTGCTATGAGTTCTTCCGGCAAGTGATAATCATATTTTGAAAGATCGTATAGGTTACAATTACTAATGTCCATATTCTTTAGTAACCTCACTTGTTATGTGCTTTCGCGAAGAAATATCAATATATTTTCTTCAGTTTGGTTCCAGGATAGTAGTACATGAGTATTTTTTTGAAGTCCCAACCGTGTTCAGCCATGGATTTAGCTCCCCACTGAGACATTCCAACGCCGTGCCCCCAACCCCTACCTTCCAAGACCAAAGCGTTGTCATTGCTCGAAGCAAAATAATAAGATGTCTTTGATTTTGTCCCACTTTGTCTTTGAAGAGCTACTCTGAGATAGTGGGGTTTCCTTTCAGGATGTACCAGCATGTCCATTAGTTCTTCTGTAGAGAAAACTCCTTCTTTGACGAGGGAGGACAATAGCTTCCCATCGTGGTCATTAAGTACAGCCTCTTCAGAAAGCTGATTTGAAAGTCTCCCAGTAGGGGTGGAACGATTTTTGCCTACTCCTTTGATTTCGAAGTTAGTGCTTCTAATTTTGTCGCTACCAGCTATCATTCTAAATTTACTGGCCTTAATTGTTTTTCTTCCACCGGTTCCTTCAATCAGTATGGAAACTGCTCTTCCTCCTTCATCTCGTTTTGCTATAGTTATCCGTTGTATTTTCCCAAGGTTGATACCATTTTTCTTTAGTTTGCTTTCAAGTTCGCCCAAAGGTATGACTGCTCTCCAATTGGAATAAGGAGATACGTACGAAAAGGGTTCCTTTTGGGCTTTAAGGTAAGGAATGTTACCACTCCAAACGTCCCAGACGTTTGCAGTGTATCCTCCGCTGTCAGAATGGTAAGGTGTAACTGCCAGTTTACTTCCGTAATAGAGCACCAAACCCTTGGTGCTGGTTATTGCCCTGTCTAGTTTGGGATCTTCTGCGTTTATTCCTCTGTAGACTTGGCAGTGAGGCAATGCGCAGAGATCGAATCCCTGCGAGCTATGTTTCCCTTTATTTCTCAAAGCATAGGTCCTCGCCACTACAGCCTGGGCCTTTAAAGCTTCCATTTGCCAAGCGGGGTTTACCTCCATCTTGAGGACTCCCCTAAGGTATTGCTCCACGCTTATCACGTTGATGACGTTGAATCCCTGAGAAGAAGGATAAATTTGTAGCCATCCTCTGTACGGGCGATTTTCCCAATATATCGGAGTTTTACTGGTGATAGCTAGAGGTAAAGTGGCGGACTTGTCATTTACGTATATTTTTTTAGGAGAGTTGGTCTTTAAAAGAACCTTTCCTGAAGCCTTAAAACTTTTTCCAGAGGCGTCTTTGAAATAAAGCATGCTCTTGGAAAAGACATACCCTGTTCTTTGGTTCGTCGCTAGGCCAATCTTCAAGGAGGTGCCAGTGGCCCATGCCGTTTCTATACCAACCAACCCCACAATAAAGGCAAACACTAAACTTAAAATGCAAACTTTAAAAAGATTAGGCTCTTTTCTCATAATATTATTCATTCTCCTGAAATTATTTTAAAAATTTAGTAAAAAGATTTAGAAGTAGTGTTAAAATTATGCTTAGTATGAGCATGCTGGTTATTGGGAATATGAACACTACCCTTGGTTTTTTTATTACTATGTCACCGGGTAATTTCCCAAAAGGAAGATTAGCGTTGCCAATCAAAATAAAGACTAATCCTAAAAAGATAAGAACCCCACCCAAAAACAAGAACGTCTTGCCTATGCTGCTAAACATTACCATCCCCCCCTTTACGAGAATGGGTTTATTCCTCCAAGTTCAATTGTTCTTGTTCCCAAGCAGGTATATTGGGCTCTATTCCCAAGTACCGATAACTTTTTATGGTCGCCTTGCGCCCCCTTGGGGTTTTTTCAATTAATCCTAATTGGATAAGAAATGGTTCATATATATCTTCTATGGTCTGTGGTTCCTCGTTAAGTGCTGCGGACAGAGTGGTGAGGCCTACCGGTCCTCCACCGAATAGGCTAATCATAACCTTAAGATATTTCCTGTCGCTTTCATCTAGCCCCATGTGATCTACGCCCAGCATCTCAAGGGCTGTTTCTGCAAGAGGACCATCTATTACGGAACAATTCTTTACCTGAGCCACGTCTCTTACCCTTTTCAAAAGTCGTAGGGCAATCCTGGGGGTTCCCCTGGATCTTTCCCCTATGACCAAAGCCCCATCTTCGGTTACCTTCACTCCAAGCACCATTGCTCCTCTACTTACTATTTTAGCCAGCTCCTCTGGGTTATATAAAGTCAGCTGCTCCACTATGCCAAATCTGGAGCGAAGCGGCGATGTTAGCAAGCCCAACCTAGTGGTGGCTCCGATGAGCGTAAATGGAGGAAGCTTAAGCCTTATGTTCCTTGCCATGGGCCCCTTACCCACAATTATGTCCAGATGATAGTCTTCCATACCTGGGTATAATATTTCTTCGACTACCGAAGGAAGCCTATGTATCTCGTCAATGAACAATACATCGTTGGGTTGCAGGTTTGTCAATATTGCCGCCAAGTCTCCTGGCCTTTCCAGGGCTGGTCCCGTTGTTACCCTCAGTTGGCCGTTCATTTCATTGGCTATTATTCCTGCAATAGTTGTTTTGCCCAACCCTGGAGGTCCATAAAGAAGGCAGTGATCCAAAGGTTCTCCCCTATTTTTGGCTGCTTCTATATATATGAGCAGCTTTTCTTTTATCTTTTCTTGGCCTATGAATTCGTCCAAAGATTTGGGACGTAGCTTTAATTCGTCCTCCGCAGGTTTGCCAGAAGGGGTAAGAAGATTCTCAGTGTTTTTCCCCATACTTTTAACTCCTAATCACTGTAAGTTTTGCGGACCTGAACTTCTTGTAGTGCTGCTTGTAGCAGCTCTTCTTCTGAAGAAAAACCGCCCTTTTTCTCCAGCGCTCCTCGTATAGCTCTTACAGCTTCGCCCGGAGAAAATCCCAGCGTTATCATGGCTTCGGTAACGCTATTACTTATATGAGCATCCAAGGCAAGGTCTGGTTTTGAGTCTCCATGTTTTAACATTTTTTGCTTCAGCTCAAAGCATATTCTTTCTGCAGTTTTTTTACCCACACCAGGGACGGTCGTCAACAGGGCTATTTCCGAAAAAGCTATGGCACGTGTAATTTCTTCCAGATTTAAGAAACGCATAAATGACATAGCTGACTTGGCTCCAACCCCTTTTACTTTCATCAGCATCTGAAACACCTCAAGCTCCTCTTCATCTTGAAAACCGAAAAGGCTGAAGCCGTTTTCGCTTACATGCAAATAAGTGTAAAGCCCTTTTTGCTCTCCTAAAATGGTCGTTTCCATGACCTTCTTTGAGCATTGGATCAAGAAACCAAACCCACCGACCATCAGTCCAATGGTATCCTGTTTTTTTTCAAAAACTGTACCCTCAAGATAGCGGAGCATCAATAGGTCCTCCTGTTTTTTGGGCAAACTCGTGTAACAAAAGACCTGCGATAGCTGTAGCCAAAGCATCGGCAACATCGTCAGGGGTCGGGGGCTTAGCCAGTCCCAAGGTTCTTTGAACCATCAACTGAACCTGCCTCTTGGTCGCACGGCCATGACCACATATTGCCATTTTAATTTGGGTTGGTTTGGGCTCCACGACCCCAATTTTTTGCAATCCAGCGTTCAAGAGTATAATTCCTCTTACTTGATATACCACCTCTGCTGTTGTGGTATTCCTCCCAAAAAAAAGCTTTTCTACCGCCAAAAGATCGGGTTTGTTTTCTTCAATCATCTTACCCAATGTAATATGCACATCAAGAAGGCGCTCCGTTAAGTTTTTTTTCGGAGACGTTTCTATGCAGCCAAAGTTTACCGCCTTAAACGTATCGCCTTCTTTGCTTACAAAAGCATATCCCAATCTGCCAATCCCCGGGTCCAGTCCCAAACACAATGACATAAATTGATTATCCTGCCATTCCTTCTAATATTTCATCAGGTATGTCAAAGTTTGCATATACTTTTTGAACGTCATCATGATCCTCCAATGCGTCCATCAATTTCAAAATTTTTGCTGCATCATCAGGAGAATTTATGGACACAGTTGTTTTGGGGATCATATCCATTTCGGTCTTCACGACCAAATAACCTGCCTTTTCAAGGGCTTCTCTTACTTCTGAGAGCAACGAGGGATCTGTAGAGATGGCATAGCCTTCTTCCGCCTTAGTCATGTCCTCAGCCCCCGCTTCGAGGCAGGTCATAAGAAGTTCATCTTCGTCAAGGTTATCTCCTTTTACGTAGATTATTCCTTTTCTATCAAACAACCATGATACGCAACCGGTCTCGCCCAGGGTTCCGCCGTTTCTGCTGAAAATATATCGCATCTCAGATGCTGTCCTGTTCCTGTTGTCTGTTAGAGTCTCTACCATTACAGCAACACCTGAGGTGCCGTACCCCTCGTAGATTACTTCCTCGTATTTGACTCCCTCTACATCTCCTACGCCTTTCTTGATGGCTTTTTCGATATTGTCATTTGGGACATTTGCCGCTCTTGCTCTCTCTAAAGCCGCCTTAAGTCTTATATTAAGAGCTGGGTCTGCTCCTCCTTCTCTGGCCGCAACCATAATGGCGCGTATATGTTTCTGAAATTCTCTGCCTTTCTTTGCATCTTGAGCAGCTTTTCTATGTTTTATATTTGCCCATTTTGAATGACCTGCCATATCTATCACCTCTACATAGTAAAATTAATTACCCTATCTTACAGATAGGTGGCGTTTTCCGTTTGTGTTCTGCTCGCAAACTTGCTTTTCTTATTTTTTCTGCGACGTCAGGTGGAACCTCTTTGCCTGCGAGATACAAATCTAGCATATGATAACTTATTCCCATTTCTTCTTCATCGGTCTGCCCTTCCCACAGTCCAGCAGAAGGGGGTTTTTTATATATCTTCTCCGGTACACCTAAATATTCTGCCAACTTGAAAACTTCCCCCTTGAGTAAGTCCCCTAGTGGCAACACATCAACTCCAGAATCTCCATACTTAGTAAAATACCCCATGGTTATCTCTGCCTTATTGCCAGTTCCGCATACAAGGAAATTTCTTTGTTGCCCAAACAAGTATAGGGCTGTCATCCTGAGCCGTGGTTTAACATTGGCTGCAGGAAGCCTTTCAAAAGGTCCTTCGAGGGCTTCTGCTTCTTTCATTAGGGTTTCATATGTCGATGTAAGATCCAATTCACGATATGGAACATCAAGGACCTCAGCAACCAGCTTGGCATCTTCTATATCAGAAGCTAAGCTCTGACAGGGCAAAATTAAAGCTAGCATATCTTTACCGCAGACTCTCCTCAGTAAGGCTGCAACAACGGCTGAATCGACTCCTCCACTGAGTCCCACAATTCCTCCAGATTTTTTGGCCTCTTTTATCTTTAAGGCCAGCCACTCACTTATTTTATCGGCTAAAAGTGCCGGATCCCTATACATTGCATCAATACACCTCTTTTATTTATATTTTTATGCCTAGGTCAAGTCCTATATTTTGTGTAAATTTGTTTTGGTCTCTGGTAATGGTCTTATGCATTTTTCTTATTTTTTGTTAAAGGCAATAGATTTTAGGGCTTGATCTAGATTGCTGTTGTGAAAGATATTCATAGTACTCATCCATATCAAGGTACTTCCTTCCACCAGCCCACTTGTTGTCTATCTCAAGAAGAACTGCGCCAAGCAACCTTACTGCCGATTCCCTGCTTGGAAATATCCGTATAACCCTCTCCCTACGCCTTATCTCCTCATTCAATCTCTCCACACTGTTGGTCGTCCTCAGACGCTTACGATACTTCTCCGGCAAAGACAATATCGCCACAGCATCGTCAAATCCCTCTTCCAAAATCCTCATCGCCTTAGGAGCTTTTTCTTCGTATTCCTCTAAAACCCTCATCAACAACATCCTGGCTGTCCCCATATCCGGAGCATGCAAAATAGCCTGTATCCGAGTCTTGAGCTCCCCCTGAAGACCCTTAGGTGAAGCAGATAGTATGTTCCGTATAAAATGAGTTTGACACCTCTGCCAGCTTGACCCCTGAAAATTTCTCCTCAAAGCCTTTACTAATCCCTTGTGGTCGTCAGATACCACTAAATCCACACCTCTTAAACCTCTATCTTTCAACCAACCGAAAAAATCCCCCCAGCTCTCCTCTGATTCGCTATCTCCTACCACAAACCCCAAAACTTCTCGTATACCTTCTCTGTTCACACCCACACATATAAGCATGCTCCTATGTAAGACCCTGTTTTCTTCCCTCACCCTTATAACCAATGCATCTACAATCAGAAAGGGATACTCCTTATCCTTCAAAGACCTATCTCTCCACGCTTCTATAACTGGATCCAGCCTCCTGCATAATTCCGACACCAATGACTTGGATATCCTTACTCCACATAACTCCTCGGTTATCTCAGATACCTTACGGGTTGATACCCCATTTACTACCATCTCCATCAAAGCCAAAATAAAGGCCTGTTCGCTCCTCTGATATCTGCTGAAAAGCTCCGTAGAAAACTTGCCATTACGAAGCCTGGGCACCCTCAAAACAAGGCTCCCTACTCTCGTCGTAAGCCTGTGCGGGTATGTTCCGTTGCGATACCCTCGTCTTTCCTCTGTCCGCTCGTAAGCCTCTGCTCTCAATTGTTCCGTTGCCTGGGCTTGAAGAACTTGATTCAATACCGACTCCAATAACTTAGATACTCCAGAATCCTTACTGTCCGACAAAAATAACTGATGCAGTAATTCTGAGTCGATGGTAATATTGTACTGAGCCATTGCAAGGTCACCTCCGGTTTGGGTTTGTTTTTCCGCTTACCATTTTAAACCAGAGACCTTGCCTTGGCTCTTAATTTTACACAATTATATGGACGTAACTTTATGCCTATCTTTAGAGTTAGTTCGACACGTAACACGTGATATTCTATCATAGGTGTAAGTTTTTTAAATTGGGGGAAGGATATGAGACCTAAAGCTTTATTATTGGATGGATACGTTGACGAACCAGCATGTTTTGGAGTGCCTCCTTATATCTCACCGTACGTTAGGTATGTCTACGGTGTATTATCTTATTACAACTTTGATATTCGATACGAAACAGCGGATTCCTGGCGAAAAGTAGATAATGAAAGTGCCATAAAGGAATCCCAAATTATAGTCATAGTAGCCGGAATGACCGTACCGGGGCGCTACAGAGGTGGCTCTCCTATAACTTTATCCGAGATAAAACGTATCCTGTCTATCCCAAGAAAAGGTGTCCTTTTCATGGGCGGTCCAATCTTACATGGATACAGCCTAAAAGGTGGCACAAAGGCCATTAAGCTTGATTTGCATGGTGTGGACTGCCTTTGCTACGGTGATATTGAGGCCGTACTGGGCCACTTTTTGAAGACAAACGAAATAGACCCCTGTAGGAAAAGAACATACGATAATGATTTCTCTCTATGGGCCAGCTTGGGAGCTGAAGTGGTGATCAAGCACCCTTGGTATCCTTGGATCATAGCAGAAATAGAATTGTCCAGAGGCTGCGACAGACTTAAAGGGCATTGTAGCTTTTGTTCTGAGGGCACAATAAAAAAATATGAAGAAAGGCCAATAAAGAGTATCTCCCAAGAAGTAAAGGCTCTTTACCAGCAAGGAGTAAAAGCTTTCAGGCTTGGAAGATGTGCAAATATATTGGCCTTTGGCGGAACAAAGAATGATAAGGGGATAATGCCCAATCCCAACGCAATAGAGGACTTGTATTTATCAATTAGAACTGAGGCTCCAGATCTTGAGGTCCTTCATACCGATAACTGTAACCCTTTGAGCATAGTAAATTATCCAGATGAAGCAGCTTCAGCCCTCGAAAAAATAGCCACTCACAACACGGAAGGGGACGTTCTTTCCCTTGGTCTTGAGAATTTAGACCCGAAGGTGGCTAAACTAAATAATTTGAAAGTTGATTACAGAGGCGCTCTTTTTGCCGTGCAGTTGATCAACCAAATAGGCAATCACACCAAAAGACCTAAGGGATTACCGGCTCTGTTGCCTGGACTCAACTTTCTTTATGGGCTGCCTGGCGAAGACCGTGAGTCATTGGACATAAACAAAAGGTTCCTTGAAGAACTTATCTATGAAGGCCTTGCTGTAAGGAGGATCAATATCCGTCAAGTTATAGGGGGTTTGGAGGGGACTTATTTTTCTCAGATAATAAAAGATCATCCCAGTAAGATAAAGGAAAGAGAGTTCCATAAATGGAAGGATTGGGTAAGGAAGGAAGTTGATCCTGTTTTCCTAAAGCGAGTAGCCCCCACAGGCACAATAATAAAAGACGTCAAAATAGAGGAAATAAATGGACATATATGCTATGGTCGTCCTCTGGGGAGCTATCCCTTGCTAGTAGGAGTAATAGCTGAAGGAATCAAAGAGGGAGATGTTATACCTCAAGTGCTGATAACGGAACATGGAAGACGATCTGTGACTGGAGTACCTTGTCCTATCAGAGTAAACAGTTGCTCCATTGCCACTTATGAGGCTTTGCCAGGAATTGGAAGGTCCAGAGCCAAACGACTTCTTTTAAAAAGACCTTTTACAAACTTCGAAGAAGTTTGCTCAGCCCTAGACGATCCTTCCCTCTTGGAGCCGTACAGGGAGGAATTAGATTTTTCTGATTAGATCAAAATTTATAGCTGTCAATAAAAATAAAGGTCTTTCCTGACGTAACGAAAGTATCTGGAACACGAGGCTTTCTTCAATTTAGTCATATCTATTTTTAGTTTTATTTGCTCTTCAAAATCTGCCGTTGTCTTGGCAAGAACTGTCCCGTTTGGACTCACGGCAGATATCCCTTCTAAATTTCCACTTCTTACGATTAAGATATCGTTCTCGAAAGCTCTTGTTACCAACATAGAGGAAAAGATTTCTGCCATTTCCAGAGGACAAAATACAGGAGAACATACTACAGAGACTTGAGCTAATGCCATTGACCTAATAAATTCAGGAAAATACAGGTCGTTTGCCGTAGCTACTGAAATTTTACTATCTCCAAAATTGAAGAAAAACGGCTTGTTTCCATGAACATATTTGTCTTCCCTTACATTTATGGGACCTAAATGAATTTCATCATAATGTCCAGCAACTATACCAGCATCGTTTATAACATAGGTCCTCTGAGTAAGACCTTCGTCAGATATGCATGGAATACTCCCGCAAACAATCCAACAGCCTAAGCGTTCTGCATAACCTTTAAAGGAAGCTAAAAGCACCCTTTCTATCTCTTCGGTTTTCGATGGTGGCGCAAGCTGGAACTCAGGCATTAGGATCAGATCGACATCACTGTTTTCTCTGTTCAAAATTTCAGCCATACGGTCTTTTATTTGCATCAGGTTGTCATATTTATCCTTACATTGGATAATTGATATGGAAATAGATTTTTCAATCATATCAGATCACCTCTAAATAGAAATCATAACAAAAGGAGGATTACGATGGAACGGTTAGCTCGCTTCAGCATATCGCTGCCGGAATCTTTGTTGGAAGAATTTGATCGTTGGATAGAGAAAAAAGGGCATACCAGCAGATCGGACGTGCTTAGGCAATTGATTAGGAATTACATCTCAGAAACTTACTGGGAGGAAGGCACCAAAGAAGTCTATGGCACCGTTACCCTTGTTTACGACCATCACTCCCACGACACAGCGCAGGAACTTACCTCACTCCAACACGATTTCAACGACATAATAGTGTGTTCGACACACATACACATAGACCATGACCACTGTTTTGAGGTAGTGGTACTGAGGGGTTCATCTGATAAAGTGAAAGAATTTGTCGATGCTCTGAATGGCCTGAAGAGCGTTCATCACACTAAACCGGTATTCACGGCTATAGTATAAAGGCCGCCTTACAGGCGGCCTTTACCTATATTCCTCACCCTGAAGGGGCGCAACCTCTTTTCTTGCCAACAGAATCCCCCGACTCGAGGATTACGGCCTTTGAACGACATTTAGGGCATTTTATCTCGTTTTTGTCCCCTTCCAACGTAAAGATTTCTCCACACATAGCACAACGAAAGGTTCTTTTCTTTTCCTGAGTCATTTTACCTGCCCTCCTTCTTTGAGGTTTGGGCTTAAACGTTTCCTATCGTTGCCACCATTACTGCTTTTATAGTGTGAAGTCTGTTCTCTGCTTCATCGAAAACTTTGGATTGAGGTGATTCGAATACATCTTCCGTAACTTCGTTTCCTTTTACTGCAGGTAAGCAGTGAAGGAAGATAGTGTCATTGCGACCGGAAGCGGCCATAAGCTCTTTATTAACTTGATAGGGCTTCAAAAGGGCAATGCGTTCGGCGAGCTTGCTCTCCTCCCCCATAGAGGCCCACACATCCGTATATATTGCGTGGGCTCCTTTTACTGCTTCTTTCGGGTCTTCGAAAAATTCAATTGTCCCGCCAGAAACCTTGTTGAACTCTTCGCACTTTTTGACAAGTTCGTCTGAAGGTCTCAACCCTTCCGGGGAAGCTATAGCAAAATGTAAGCCCAACTTGGCCGAACCGATCATCATAGAGTTCGCCATATTGTTTCTGCCGTCACCCACAAAGACAAGCTTTATTCCCTTCAGGTACCCAAAATTTTCCTTTATCGTGAGAAAGTCAGCCAATATCTGGGTTGGGTGATACATGTCGGTCAAACCGTTCCATACGGGAACGCCAGCGTACCTAGCGAGCTCTTCCACTGTTTCTTGTTTGAACCCTCTGAATTGGATGCCATCAAACATTCTGCCTAGAACTCTCGCGGTATCCTTTACGCTTTCCTTGTGCCCTAATTGAATGTCGTTTTTCCCCAAGTATTCTGGATGTCCTCCCTCATCGATGCAAGCGACAGTAAATGCGCACCTTGTCCTTGTGGAAGGTTTTTCAAATAGAAGGGCAACACTTTTACCTTCCAGTGCATTTCCTCTTATGCCTGCGCGTTTTTTCAGTTTTAAAGAAGCAGAAAGATCGATCAAGTATTCTATTTCCTCCGGGGTGAAATCCAAAAGTGTGAGAAAATGTCTTCCCTTCAAATTTACAGCCATTTGTTTCTCCTCCTTCTAAATATATTATAGTTTATTTGTGTATATTCTCCCTGCAGATGGGCATACTCATACATCTAGGGCCTCCTCTGCCTCTCCCAAGCTCTGCTCCTTTTATTTCAAAAACTTTTATTCCATTTTCTCTCAATGCCCTATTAGATGCAACGTTGCGCCTGTAAGTTACCACTACACCCGGTTCTAATGCTAATGTGTTAGTGCCGTCGTTCCATTGATCTCTAGCCGCTGCTATTGGGTCCCCTCCTCCAGTCTCTATAAACCTCACATTGCTGATATCAAAAACTTTCTTTATACATTCTTTGAGGCTGCTGTGTTCCTTGATGGAGGTCAGGGTACCGTCTTCTTCATAATTAAGTTCCCAAATTCGTAAAGTCTCGCTGAGTCCCGGGTAAACCGTGAATGCGTCGCGATCTACCATTGTAAAAACAGTATCCAGATGCATAGCGGCCCTTGTCTTGGGGATATCAAATGCCAGTATAGTCTTGACGGAAGAGCTTCTAGCTAAGCGGCTGCCCACGATTTGCACGGTTCCAGCGGAAGTTCTCTGGCTAATTCCTATTGCGACTACTTTGTCAGAGAGGACCAGCACGTCACCACCTTCGATATGATATGGATATGTGTCTCTTGACTGAGTGCCATAAAATATTTTTAGTCCCTTAAAATAAGGATGGTTTTCAAATATATACTTGGCATATAGAGGTTCCTTCTTTCTAGCTTCGAAGTTCATAACACTTACTACTACACCATCCTGCACGAAACTGTAAGGATCTCTTTGGAAGTAAAGGTTAGGCACTGGACGAATCAAAAAATCGTAATCGCCTATAGAATTAAGGACCAAGCTAGTACAAGGACTCAAAATCTGTAAAGCTTCCTTCTTAGTCAATCCTGCTATCAATATCTCTGCCAGTTCGTCAGAAGGCATGGCCATCAATTCGCTTAGGAGTGCCATTGAAAGAGGTATATCAAGGGCTTCCAGTGCGATAACGTCTTCCAACAAAGATTTTCTGATGTTTTCATCTTTTAGTATGTGAGATAGACAATTTTTGAAATAAACTACTTCAACTCCATTGTCTCTTAATAAGTCAGCAAAAGCATCATGTTCCTTTTGAGCTTCTTCCACCCACAGGATATCGTCAAATAATAGATTATCCTTATTATCGATGGTTAAACGTTCTAATTCTCGGCCCGGCCTATGAAGCATAACCCTTTTAAGCCGTCCAATTTCTGAGGTAACGCTAAAAGCCGCACTCTTCTCCTTCATTTTTCTCCCCCTCTAATAAACCTTACTAAAAGTGAAGTTTATTTTATTACTGCTTATTATAAAACAAGATGTCTCAAAATGCACTACGTTTTGATATATTTCCAAAAAAGTGGAAGGCAGGGTTAAACCCTGCCTTCCACTTTGGTTAATTCTTCAGGTTCAAAGCTTCGTTCTGGTGCTTGGCTGGGTATAAAACCTCGCTTGACCTCCATTGTGGTGACTTTCTGCGCTTTAAGATAATTTGTTATGTGCTTAAAGGCCTTCCAAGGGTCAGCCTTAGTCCCACATGTAAAGAGATCTATGGCGGCGTAGCCGTACTCTGGCCATGTGTGTATTGTCAGATGGGATTCAGAAATGATAACAACGCCACTTACTCCTTGGGGAGCAAACTGCCTGAAGGCCACATCCAAAACCGTGGCACCAGCCAACTCGGCAGCTTCAACCATGGCAGACTGAACTCCCTTCAAGTTATCCAATTTCTCAGGTTCGCAATCATAAGCTTCAACCAATATGTGCATTCCCAAATTAGAAGAAGTCTCAAACAACCTTTTCCACCCCCCACAATAACAAAGCTTCTCTGGCAATTTTAGCTGCCAATACTGAGGTTATGTTATTGATATCCAATAAAGGACAAACTTCTACAATGTCCATTCCTACAATATTCAAAGAGCTCATAGTCGTCATGAAATTTAGCACTTCTCTGTAATCTATAACGCCTCCTGGTTCGGGAGTACCTGTTCCAGGTGCGATGGAGGGATCAAAAATGTCTATGTCAAGGCTTATATATATGGGTTTATCCTGCAAATCATTAATAACGTTGGACAAAGCTGAAACTATATCCTGCTCCTCAAATAACCTGGTATTGTTTTTGCCCCACTCGTATTCTTGCTTTGTGCCAGATCTAATTCCAAATTGGTACAAGTTTGAGGGGGTATCGAGGCACTCCTCTGCCACTCGCCTCATAACGGTTGCATGAGTAAATCTCTCTCCATGATAAGTATCGCGCAAATCCGCATGCGCATCTAAATGAATGACATGCAAACCGGGGTGAGTCTCTGCTGCGGCCTTTATCAACCCATAAGAAACTAAGTGCTCCCCTCCAAAGGAAAGCACTTTCTTCCTATTTTTGAAAAGGTGGTTTGCTACTTTATAAATTATATCTAAAGCTATCTCGATGGGCCTGCACTGTAGAACCAAATCGCCAATATCAAAGAAATTGACATCCTCAAGATCCCTTTTTATCGAAAAGCTAAAGGTTTCAAGATTCCACGATTCATCTCTTATGGACTGTGGAGCTTTGCTGCTACCTGGCTGTCTAGAGACTGTGCTGTCCAACGGCGCACCTAACAATATCCACTCCGCTTTCTTGAATCCAGACGCACTAGCAGAAATAAACCTTTTCAATTTTACTTACCTTCCTCCCCCTTTAAAAGCTGCACGACAAAACCAGGCAAAACGAAGGAGGCCTCATGCAAGGACCTGCTGTAATATTTTGTCTTTGCAGGCACATCTCTAAGGGGCTTTGCAGGGTCAGGACCTTTACTTCCGATCGTATACGTCCACATGCCTGTTGGATAGGTAGGCATAGCACCCCAGCACATTTTTACAATTGGAAAAACTTTGGACATTTCATTATAAGCATCTTTAACTATGTCCGCTTCTGCGAAAGGCGATTCAGTTTGAGCAATCATCATACCATCTTGTCTTAATGCGTGAAAAACATCTGAATAGAAATCCCTTTTAAAAAGTCCTTCTGCAAAATCTACAGGGTCTGTGCTGTCAACTATAACAATATCGAAGAAATCTTTTCTTTCCTTTATAAATTGAATTGCATCCATCGGTTTGATTTCAACTTTTTCGTTATCAAGCTCGCAACTTACTGAAGGGAAATATCTTCTTGATGCATTGATTACCTCTTCATCGATATCTACCAAATAGACCTTTTCCAATGAAGGGTGTTTCACAACTTCTCTAACTGTTCCTCCATCCCCTCCTCCTACGACTAAAACTCTTCTGGGGTTAGGATGGGAACACATTAAGATGTGGGCCATCATCTCATGATATGTAAACTCATCTTTTTCTGTTATCTGAATTGCACCATCAAGCAGCATTACCTTCCCGTACTCTAAGGTGTCAACAACTAAAAGATGCTGATACGGGGTATCTTTGTTGCATAATACCTCTTTTATCCTTAGGCCAAGACGCATATTTTTAGTCTGGTACTCAGTAACCCAAAGATCTGCAACTCTCTTTTCCATTTTTCACCAACCACTTCGCTAAATTTTTTATTTTACAGTTATAGCTTATAGAATAAGGGGCAAGAGGCTATAACGGAACCGCACACCTCAACTACGTGATCTATAGCCTTAACTTTTACTTCTTTTAACTTTAAACCCCTCATATCAAAAGCTTCTACAACCATGCTCTCTACCCTTTGGGCAGCTTCATCGGCCTTACAGAAACCAGAAAATTCCATGATCATGCCGAAACTATCGGCGTCTTCAGGAATTCCAACGCCAATGGCAGCTGCTATGGTTTCACCAGGCACATCGCTTGTTATGGAACCATAGGCAATTGGCAAAAGTGCGCCAAAAGGCATGTCCATCTTCTCCACGTAGACGCAGCGAGGGGGAAGGACACTGCTGACCCTCAAAAGATTCATGTTTCCTATCCCTGCATCAAGTAAAGCTGCATCGAAAGCCGTCAGCTTCTCTTTTCCCTCTCCCTTACCAACTGACAACGTAAACTTCTCAGGTATTGGCAACATTTCCACTGCCTCCTAGCTATTGTTATTATGATACCTTTTGAAAAACGGAATAATTATAACGTTACAGGGGTACATGTCAATTAATAAATTTGATTGATGCGAAATTTTGTTTTATTATAAGTGCTTGATGAGTGTTTTTACATAGGTTTCAATATCTTCGACAGAACATTTGCCTACTATCTTTCCGTGCTGGAAAAAGACCACACCACTTAAAGTCCCCGCTACACCCAAGTTTGCGCTTGATGCCTCCTTGGGACCGTTAACTTCGCAGCCCATTACTGCTATGGTCCAATCTTTTGGGAACTTATCAAGTACTGGTTCTATTGCCTTTACGAGGGTCTGCACATCGATTCTCTTTCTGCCACACGTAGGACAGGACACGAGATCGGCTCTAAAACGCCTAATTCCGAGAGCTTGAAGTATCTCCTGCCCCACTTTGATCTCCTTAACTGAAGAGTCCGTTAGGCTTACCCTTATCGTGTCGCCGATCCCTTGGGATAACATTAAAGCTATGCCCACGCTACTTTTAGTTACTCCATGTACTCCTGGTCCTGCCTCCGTGATACCTATATGCAGTGGGTAAGGATACCTCTGTTTTAGCAAAATGTTGGCCTTCAACGTTGCATTTATTGAAGTTGCCTTGGCTGAAATTATTAGGTCCTCAAAGCCTTCATCCCACATGAGTTTTATTTGTTCTTCAACTGCCAATACTAAGGCCTTTGCTTGATCACCTTGTGCTCTTTCATAAAAGCTTGAAGCCAACGAGCCTCCATTAGCGCCTATCCTTATCACTACACCCCTTTCTTTTGCAGCGCTTACAATCTCTCGTAAGGCTTTTTTGTTCTTCATGTTGCCAGGGTTTATCCTTACCGAGGGGCAACCTGCTTCAATGGCTGACAGGGCCAAATTAGGGTCAAAATGTATGTCGGCCATGATTGGAATATTAGTAGACTTTATCAAACATTGGAGCTGCTCCTTAAGCTCCAACGATGGAAAAGCAACACGCAACAACTCGCAACCTTCTCTTTCCAGTTCCCTAACCTTTGATACTACTTCTTCAAGGTTATATAGGGGAACTTTAAGCATAGTTTCTACTCTAACAGGATAACCACTACCCACTCCCATTCCACTGATGAAAACACATCTACCTTTTTTATCGCTCATTCTTTTCAATCAGTTCCCTTCTCGTGTCAAAATTTTCACTAAATCTTTCCATGTTACTGCGGCCAGCAGAGAAAGTAACAATATAAAACCTATAAAATGGATATATTGTTCCCACTTTTCTGGGATCCTTCTCCTAAAGATCATTTCTGCGACTACAAGCGCTAACCTTCCCCCATCAAGAGCTGGAAAAGGGAACAAATTTAAAATTCCCAGATGAAGGTTTATCAGGGCAAGGAAGGATAAAAAGCTCCAAAGACCTTCTTTTGCAGCTTCTCCTGCCATGGACGCTATTCCCAGAGGGCCTGTGACGGATATGCCGGAACTCCCAGATATCCATCTAACAATCCCCTCCAATATTTGAACACTGAAGTTCCAAATGTAGCTTACGGATTTTAAGGTGGCAGATAAAGGGTTGTAAGTTACTCTTGAAGGCTGTATGCCTAATAAAGGGTATCCATACTCTGGATCCAAAGGAATCTCCGCAAAGATCACCCTAACTTCTCCATTAACCTTCTTCACTTTTATTTTTACTGGTCCTGGTGTTTCTCCACTTTTCTTTATAGCCTGAGACATTTCCTTCCAGTCGTGGACAGGCTTATCTCCAACCGCAAGTATGACATCGCCTCTTTCTAAACCATATTTTTCAGCAGGGTAACCCTTCAGAACGTTTCCTATTTTTGCAGAGTTCAAATCCAAAACTCCGTGAGTTGAAAGCAAAAAAGCGGTCAACAATATGGCGACCATTATATTGGTAACGGAACCGCTTGCAAGGACTATGAACCTCCTCCATGCGGGTTTCCCCATGAAATCCATCCCTGGTAACACCTGCTCGTTGTCTTTCTCTTCGCCCATGCCTGCAAGTCTTACGAACCCCCCAATAGGAATGACCCTCAAGGACCAAACTGTCGTTCCTATCCTTCTTTGGTATAAACAAGGCCCCATTCCAAAGGAAAACTCGTGCACTTGAATGCCATTCCATTTGGCCGTTATGTAGTGCCCAAACTCATGGGATATCACACATATACCAATAACGACAAGGAAAGATAAAGTACTTATTAACATTCACCGCACCCCTATCATAAAATTAAAGAGATTACTTAACTTGTTTTTTGACTAGTTTTTTGCCAACATTTACCAAATCTGAAGCGTCATCCAAAGACTTAGGTTCTCCCCCGCTATAAGAGTCAAGGGCTTTCTCTATCAGCTCAGGTATCTGTCCAAAGGAAATTTTCCCCTCGATGAAGAGATTTACAGCCTCTTCATCGGCTCCCACCAAAATCGCCCTGCAAGCTTCACCTTTTCTGGCAGCCTCCAGAGCTATAAAATAACAAGGAAATCTTTTGGGATCTATCCTCTCAAGGGTTAAGGTTCCGAAACCCAGCGGGGACTCTTCAACGGGTACATCAAGCCTTTGTGGATAAGAAAGAGCTGACAGGGCGGGCAGGAACATATCTGGGTTAAATACAGCAAGCTGCATGGAGCCGTCAACAAATTCTACTCCTCCGTGGATTTTGGACTCAGGATGAATTATTCCCTCGATTCTATCTATGGGAATATCGAACAGTATGGATGCCTCTATCACTTCCAGTCCTTTATTCATCATGGTTGCGCTGTCTATGGTTATTTTGCTTCCCATTTGCCATACAGGATGCTTAAGCGCGTCTTTAGGTGTAACCCTTGGCAACGCATCCAGAGGATAATTGAGAAAGGGACCACCGGAAGCCGTGATGAACATTCTCTTCACTCCAAAGGGTTTACAGCTTTTTCCTAAACATTGCCAAATGGCATTATGCTCGCTATCTAGTGGCAGCAACTGGTTGTCATACTTGACGTGTTCCTTGATCCATTTACCACCAACGATAAGACATTCCTTGTTGGCTATTAGCACTTCTTTTTCGTTATCAAGCGCAAGTATAATGGCCTTCAAAGATGTGACCCCGGAAGAGGCAAAGACAACCTTGTCTACCTCGGGATCACAAACCATCTCCTCCAAAGATTCAGGGCCAAACCTCACGGTAATATCAGGGATATCATCATTTTTTTTAAAACTTCCCATTTGGGGACTGAATAAATATGCCTTTGGAGTACCAAACTTCTTACATATTCTTATTAGTTTTTCGCCGTTGCTGTAAGCAGCCGCAGAGTGTAAAGAAAACACGTCGGGATATGCATCTATTACGCGTAAAATAGCGTTTCCAACACTTCCTGTGGCTCCAATCAAAGCTATCTTATACATGCCAAATCAACCCCACAAATTGCCCCAAAGAAGATACACCAGCGTGGCAGAAACTACCACGCTATCAAACCTATCCAAGAACCCTCCATGACCTGGAATGATGTTTCCCGAATCTTTTATTCCTGCCTCCCTCTTGAGGAGAGATTCTGCAAGATCGCCTGCTTGACCGAAAGTGCCGCACAGCAAACCTATCAAAAGCAATGGGATAGGTTCAAGCTGCCAAAAAAAGGATAAAAGCCCTGCACACATGAGACTTCCTGCCAGCCCTCCAAAGAATCCCTCCATGGTCTTTTTAGGACTAACATTGGGCGCAAGGGGGGTTTTACCCCAATTACAACCCACAAGGTATGCCATTATGTCACAACTCCATGTGCAAAAAAACAAAGTCCCCAGAATGAAAAATCCCCACTGATGCTCTCTAAGGATAATCATGAAAGACCACGGGAGAACACAGTAAACTATTCCACCAACGGTGCCGCTCAAACTATGGATACCGAAGCTGGTCCCAGATGCGCTTTTGCGTATTATCTCAACTAACATTACAAAAAAGGTACCCATAACCAAAGAAGGAACTATCGCATTGTAAAAATGAAAGAACGAAAGAACTAAAATCGTTATGCCAACAAAAAAGCCCGTTGCCTTTGAAACGTGAAAGAAACCTTTCAGTATACGATAGAACTCCAACAAAGACCCCAAAGCCACAATAGAGCAAAGAATAAACCACGGATAACCACCAAGGTACAGAGAACCCATTATTGCGGCAACAATAAAGAAACCACTGATAGCTCTTTTTATGGTCTCGTTCTTTATGTCAAACTGCCCCATAGCGCCTTTGCCTCTTTGCATATGATTCAAGAGCTTCGTCAAAATCTTTTTCCGAAAAATCAGGCCACAGTGTCTCAGTGAAAAAGAGCTCTGAATAGCTTGATTGCCATAACAAGAAATTGCTCAATCGCATCTCTCCACTTGTTCTTATTATCAAATCAGGATCCGGTACATCAGGTAAGTATAAACAAGATCTAAAAGATACCTCGTCGATTTCGTCTATATTGGAGGAGTAAATGTCCAGTAACTTCCTCGCTGCATCTATGATTTCCTGTCTTCCTCCATAATTTATGCAAAGAATTAGATCCAAAGTTTTGCAATTAGATGTTTCTTTTTGGACTTTTACCATGGCCATTCTCACATCTTCTGGAAGAGACTCTATTCTTCCCGCAAAACGTAACCTTATGTCGTTTTGCTGTAAATCACCGCTTTTTTTAGTCAAATAGTTTTTTAGAAGGGAGAAAAGTCCCTCTACTTCTTCCTTGGGTCTCTTCCAGTTCTCTGTAGAGAATGCATAAAGGGTTAAGTACCTAATACCCCTTTTTATGGCTATTTCCAAGACTCTCTCTACAGTTTTTGCACCCTCTTTGTGGCCAAAAAGCCTTGGTAGCTTTCTTTTTTGGGCCCATCGCCCATTACCGTCCATTATTATGGCTACATGTACAGGTATATTACTTGGGCTATCTTTGTGTAATGATTTTTCCACTTTGCTCACCTTGTAATTCCATCCATTTTTGTTTTATTTCCTGTATATCTATCCATGTATAGTATTTAGGGCTTCCAACCTTCGTGGAAGCGTTCCTCAAAAGATAACTGGGGTGAAACATGGGTCTTATTAAAATCCCTCGCCAGTTGAACCATTTCCCCCTAAGTTTTGAGATACCCTCTGTCGTTTTCAAAAGCCATTTTGTGGGAGTAGATCCTAGGCAGACAATTATCTTAGGGTTTACCAATATAATTTGAGACATCAGATATGGATCACAAGATGTCATCTCCTCGATGGTGGGCACTCTATTGTTGGGCGGCCTACACTTTACTACATTGGTGATGTATATTTCTTCTCTCTTGATGCCTACGGACTCGAAAATTTTATCCAATAGTTGCCCAGCTCTTCCCACGAAAGGAAGACCCTTTTCGTCTTCTTCTGCTCCTGGACCTTCTCCTATGAACATCAAGTCAGTATTTTTGTTGCCATAACCTATTACAGCCTGTTTTCTATGGGTTCCTAAAGGACATTTATTGCACTTTTCTATAAGGTCACTGAGTTTCTCCCAGGCCCTTTCCTTTTTCTCATTGATCATCGAAAGTCCACCTCTTGTATAATCAGATCTATCCTTGCGACCTCTAGTCCCGTAAAAGTTGATATTGCGCTGTTAAGCCTTTTTTGGATCAGTTTGCCCAATTCGAAAAACTGCAATTCTCCACATATTGCCCTTATTTGTACGGAAAGGGCTACCTTTTCATCCAAGGATTTAACATCTACATCAATAACTTTAGAGACTCCCCTGGTTCCTGCTACAACAAATTTCCCTATCTGTTCTATCGCCGTAGGTTCGATGTGCAAGCTCCCGTAAAATTTAAATGGTGGCCTCACTATGGTTTTTTCTCCTTCATGCTCTTGCTTATCGGATAGAAAAACCTTCAACCGACCAACCAGCTTCCCTGCAAAGTTTCTTCTGACTTGCACATGAGATACAGGAATAACATGCTGCCCCTTGATAGCACGCTCTCGCCGGGCGTTCATTATTTCTTCTTTTGAGGCTACTTCCTCTATCCGTATTATCTTTTCTGGAGTGTTAAGCCCTAAATTGTTCGTTATCTGCTCAACCATTCCAACCGAAGTAGATATTATCATTACAGTACAAGGTTGGGCCTTCTTCAAAAACGACCTTACTGCTTCTCTATGATCCTCAAATTGAAACAAGGCTCTCCGTATGGCCTTTATTTGGTTTTTTTCCGTCTTGGCACTTCTACCACAAACAATTTGTCCCTTCCTTATTACCAATCCATCGTCAATAATATAATCCGCACCTAAATCCTTTGCCACAAGCTGAGCTCTCTGACTCTTCCCAGTGCCAGCAGGTCCTACAAAAGCAATCACCTTTACTCCTTTGATCACTTCCTTTTTTGAAAATTCGGTTAGGTGATTTTTAGAGTTCAACGGAAGTCAACACCTTCTTCAAAGAGGTTAAGAATTTGTCGTTTTCCTCCGGCAGGCCTATGGAAACTCTAAGGTGTCCAGGCAATCCTAAATCGCTTCCTTTCCTTACTATTACTCCTTCTTTCAGTAACAAATCATATATCAAGTCAGATTTAGCATGTTTGATAAGCAGGAAGTTAGCGCAGGTATTTACGGTCTGCATACCCAATTCCATAAGGGAATCCAGAATTCTTTTTCTCTCCGCGATCGTTTTGAGGCGCACTTCCTTGATGTACTCCTCCTCCATCAAAGCTGCTGCTGCAGCTTTTTGCGCAATGCTGTTTACTTCAAAAACTGGATGAGTTTTATCGTAGGCATCCACTATTACTTTAGGGGCAATAGCATAGGCAACCCTCAAGGCAGCGAGTCCATATATCTTGGAGAAAGTTCTTATCACAACTACTCTACCAACCTGCCTAAACAGCTCTACCCCTGCCAGATAGGCAGCATCCTCTACATATTCTGCGTACGCTTCATCCACAATCAGAAGGATTCCTCTGTTCTCTAGTTCGAGCGCAAGCTTGAGCATCTCGCTTCTTTTCAGCATCTTCCCTGTAGGGTTGTTAGGGTTACATATAACGAGCGCTTTTGTATTCTCGCTGCAATGAGATATTAAATCTTCTATTGCCCAGTAATCTTCATCTTTCGCATTTACCTCTACGCATTTGGCAGAAGCAGCAATAGCAGCAAGTTTGTAAAGGGGGTAAGTAGGTGTTGGTAGGAGGATCTCTTCTCCAGGATTAATGATCGCGTGGAAAAGAGAATGCAAAATCCCCTCAGTTCCAGCGCCTATTATGACCTCCTGAGGAGATACCCCCCATTTGGCAGCTACCCTCTTCCTTAAAAGGTAAGATCCTGGATCGGGATATCTATGCACTTTGCTGGTTCCCTTTATTATGGCTTCTTTCACAGAATCGGGCAAAGGCCAAGGATTTTCATTTGAACAGAGTTTAACAATCTTTTCAAACCCTAGTTCCCTCTGTAACTCTTCAATAGGTTTTCCATAACGGTACTTCCCTACTGATTTCAAGTCCTCCCTAACTACTTTTTTAAGCCACATAATGCTTCCTCCTTTGTTCAGAAGCTGTATTATAACTTACCACTTAGCGCTCCCATCTTCTTCCGATGGCAATTCCTCCACATCGCCCCCCAAGGCTTTCAGTTTATTTTGAAAATCTTCGTAACCTCGTCTTATGTGACCTAATCCATACACAACTGTCTCATCCTCTGCAGCAAGCCCCGCTAACACAAGAGCAGCTCCCGCTCTTAGATCTGTGGCCCTAACCTCTGCTCCTTTAAGTTTTGGTACGCCGTTGACAATGGCGGTGTTGCCTTGTAATTCTATATCAGCACCCATCCTTTTCAACTCACTTACATGCAAAAATCTGGATTCAAAAATGGTCTCCTTTATCACGCTAGTACCTTCTGCTATGGTCAATAAAGCAGTAAACTGCGGTTGCATATCTGTGGGAAAGCCTGGATAAGGTAACGTCTTAAGGGATACTCCTTTCATTTTGCAATCTCTCGCATCAACAGTAACAGCATCTTTCTCCACTTCTACTGTCACTCCTGTTTCCTCTAACTTGGCTAAAGTGGCGTCTATGTGTTCTAGCGTTACGTTCTTCACTTTTACCTTTCCTCTTGTTATAGCTCCTGCCACCATGTACGTCCCCGCTTCTATTCTGTCAGGAATTATCTTTACTTCAGTTTCCTCTAGGGAGTCAGTACCCTCTATATGAATTATTCCGGTACCTACACCCTCTATATTACATCCCATCAGCTTTAAAGCTTCCGCTAGATTGGTGATCTCAGGCTCCCTTGCTGCGTTCTCTATAACGGTCTCTCCTTTTGCAAACACGGCCGCCATCATAATGTTCTCAGTAGCCCCGACGGAAGGAAAATCCAAGTATATTCTAGTACCCCTAAGTTCCTTAGCTTTGGCATGAACTGCACCATGAAGGAGCTCTACCTCTGCCCCTAGCTTCACTAATCCTTTAAGGTGGAGATCAATCGGTCGGCTACCTATAGCGCAACCGCCAGGAAGAGGTAAGACAGCCTTTCCCATTCTAGCAAGCAAGGGGCCTAAAACGAGAGATGATGCTCGCATCTTACTGACCAAAGCCTTAGGGGTTTCCCAGCATAGATCTTCAGGCACGGACAGTATCATGCTATGATCTACATGGTTAACCTCTACCCCTAATTGCCTCAGTAAATCAGCCATGGTATATATATCTTCTAATTTAGGAACATCCTTGATTTTCAATCTCTTTCCTTTAAGCAGCAAAGAAGCTGCTATTACAGGCAATGCTGCGTTTTTAGCTCCTTGTGTCGTGACTTCTCCACTCAAAGGATTACCGCCCTTAATCAACATTTTAGAATACATTAAAATCACCTCATCCGAGTCAATAACTGCTCTTACTTTTTCCTTTGAAGTATCTTTCCATGACTTCCACTATTACCTTGGAGGCATTGCCAGAACCAAAAGGATTGCTTGCATTGAACAATCTTTCTTTCTTTCGGTTATATTCCTTGTCAACCATCTTTGAAAGTTGCTGTATGGAGACTTCCAAAATCTTATCCCTAGAGGTTCCTACAATGAATGCTGTACCACATTCTAAAGCCTCAGGCCTTTCTGTTACATCCCGCATTACCAAAGTTGGTATACCCAATGCAGCAGCTTCTTCCTGAACACCTCCACTATCAGTTAGTATCAAAGAGCTGCGGTTCATTGTCCACACAAAGTCAGGATAATTTAATGGGTCACATAAAATTACCCTCGGATTCTTACCTAATATTTCCTGTATAGTTTCCCTTACTTGTGGATTTTTGTGCATAGGGAACACTACCCATATGTTGCTATACCGTGATGTTATCTCGTTCACTGCTTCGCAAATGTTTCTTAAAGGTGTCCCCCAGGATTCTCTCCTGTGGGCTGTTACAAGGAGCAAATGAGTTTTTTCAGGAATAGCAAATAACTTCTCCTCCGACGGAACGGATAGCTTCTGCAACGTCAATCTTAATGCATCTATTACAGTGTTACCGGTTACAACTATTTTTTCAGCGTTGATTCCTTCATTTAAAAGATTTTCTCTTGCTCTAGGTGTTGGGGCAAACAGTATGTCCGAAATTTTATCTACAACTACTCTATTTAACTCTTCCGGAAAAGGTAAATGTATATTCCCACTTCTAAGACCTGCCTCAACGTGTGCTATAGGTAACTTCCTGTAAAAAGCTGCCATTGCAGATCCGAGAGCAGTAGTCGTGTCACCATGAACCATTACAGCGTCGGGCTTGGCTTCATCCAGGGCTTTACCGGTTTCTAGCAATATGGCAGAAGTAAGGTAATCAAGACTCTGTGAGTCTTTCATGACGCAAAGGTCACAGTCAGGTTCGATATCGAAATAACCCAACGCTTGGTACAACATATCAGTATGTTGCCCTGTGGCAAGAACATACGGCTCCAAGATATCTGACTTGCTCAGCAATTGGATGACTGGCGCCATTTTTATTGCTTCAGGCCTAGTCCCCACGATACAGCAAATTCTCTTTTTATGGGACATGCATAACCTCCTTATTACTTACCTAGAAGTACGATAACAAGCTTATCTTGCCTAAAATCAAACCGTACCCCATTGCTATTATGCATCCATGGATTAATAATAACAAAAACAATGTTTGTTCTATTTTAAGGCCCTTATCCAACAAAATAAAATGTATATGGCCTCTGTCGGGGGTAAAAGGAGATTTACGCAAAACTATCCTCCTAGAAGCTACCCAGAAAGTATCTAAAAAAGGCACTCCACCTATCAAAAACAGGGAAAGCACGATTATTATTGGGCTTCTTTCAACTAAAAGAGGGCACATAGCAAAAGATAAGTGGCCCATACAGAGAAAGCCCAAAAGGGTGCTCCCACCATCCCCAAGAAACGTCTTCGCTACAGGGAAATTCCAAAAGAACACACCCAATGCCATAGCGGCAAGAGGGAAAAAAATTCCTATTTTCGTCGTAATGGCTCCCAATACACATGAAAGCATGAAAAGAGAAAGGGCCAAGCCATTAACACCGTCAATCAAATTGTAGGCGTTGGTTGCACCTGCAATCCACAAAACCAAAAGAGCTCGTAAGGGTAAACTCACAGGCAAAAAACATACGATGAAGGTTGATGCCAACAAATGGAAGAACAACTTTACCCATGCTGGCAGTTGCCTCATGTCGTCTACATACCCCACCAGGAAGACTACTGTTGCACCAGTAGCTATAGGAGCCATTTCAGGATAAATTCCCAATAACACAAACGAGAGAAAAAGATAACCTATCCAGCAGGTCAGGCCTCCGCCTCTTGGAATTATTCCCTTATGTTTTTTTCTGCCGCCTGGCATATCAACTATTCTAAACGTCTTTGCCAATGCAATCGACAAAGGGGTGGCGGCTATGCCCCACGCAAAAAACAACAAACTCAGGAAAGCCGCGTTTTTCCAGCTAAGTACTATTGCCTGGGTAGCCATAACCTTATTACCTATTATTTACCTATCGGGTCCCAAAAAGCCTATCCCCCGCATCCCCCAAGCCAGGGACTATGTAACCGTGATCGTTTAAATGGTCGTCCAAAGCAGCAGTGTATATGTCCACGTCGGGATGTTGGCTGTGGACTTTCTCCACTCCTTCTGGAGCTGCTATTAGACAAACGAGGGTTATTTTTTTCCCTCCCTTTCTTTTCACGAGTTCTATGGCAGCCGCAGCTGATCCCCCTGTAGCAAGCATTGGATCAAGAATGAAAATGTCTCTTTCTCCTATATCTCCAGGCAGTTTGCAGTAATATTCCACAGGCTCCAAGGTCTCAGGATCTCTGTAAAGCCCTACATGACCTACTTTAGCGTTGGGGATCAACTGAAGTATTCCATCTACCATGCCCAAACCTGCACGTAGAATGGGCACTATCGCCATTTTCTTTCCAGCAAGGGAATAAGCTACCGTTTCTGTTATGGGGGTTTCAACTTTCACTTCTTCAAGGGGAAGGTTTCTTGTAATTTCATAAACCATGAGCCCCGCTATTTCCTGCACAAGTTCCCTAAACTCTTTGACCGTGGTATTTTTGTCTCTAATAATGCTAACTTTATGTTTTACGAGGGGATGCTCAACAATATTGAGCCTTTCCACTTTCTTGTTGGTGCAATATTCCGTCCTTTTACATTTTTCATAGTTTCTTATTTTCTCTACTCTTCTGCTATGTCTGCCTCCGTCAAAGTTAGTCTCTAACCACGCATCTACCATTGCCAATGCGTCTTCTAACTTTGTAGTTCTTCCCCCTAAAGCTAGTATATTTGAGTCGTTATGAGCTCTACACAACCTAGCCATTTCTACACTGCACACCAGCGCCGCATATGCTCCTGGAACTTTATTTGCTGCAATCGACATTCCTATGCCAGTACCACAGACCAATATTCCTTTGTCACATTTTTTGTTGGCTACAGACTCTGCAACTTTCACTGCTATATCGGGATAATCCACCGACACGTCCCCGCTGTCCGTCCCAAAATCAAAAACCTCAAAATTGTCAGGCTCTAAATTCTTGAGATGTTTCTTTATTTCTTCTTTTAGGCTAAACCCTGCATGGTCAGATCCCAAGGCAATTTTCATTATCCTTTCCTCCCAATTGTTCTATATGTTTATACGTTTAAATTACCCCCGCACAAGATATTGTCAAGGAGTTCTTTGGCTACAGAGTACGGGTCCTTCCTCCTTTGAGCTAAATCATCCAACAGTTCTTTGCTTTTCATGTTCTCCCAAGCGTCCTCCACTATCCGAGCAATTTCCTTTGCCAGGATAGCTTCTACCTCGTTGGTGAGCCTTTGATATTTTTTGCGTTTCCCTTCTTCCGAATTTGTCAAGAAGAAATAGTGTTCCTCAATTTTGCTACAAAGCTCCTTTATGCCTTCTCCCTTTTCTGCAATGGTTGTTACAACCGGAGGTAGCCACGACCGTTTCGGCATCAAATCAAGCATCATCTTTACTTCTGTTGCTATCCTTTCCGCACCATCTCTATCAGCCTTATTGACTATGAAGACATCTGCTATCTCCATTATTCCAGCCTTCATTATTTGTATATCGTCACCCATTCCTGGAACTAGAACCAAACAAACAGTGTCTGCAATCTTTACTATATCTACCTCGGATTGGCCTACACCTACAGTTTCAATTATCACTACATCTTTACCACAAGCATCTAGGATCAAAGCAGCCTCATAAGTTGCCCTGCTCAGCCCCCCCAAAGAACCACGAGTCCCCATACTCCTTATGAACACATCTTTATCCACCGAATGTTGCTGCATCCTAAGCCTATCTCCTAAAACTGCTCCGCCACTGAAAGGGCTTGAGGGATCTACCGCGATAACCCCCACTTTTTTGCCCTTCGATTTCATTTCTTTTATCATCTTGTCTACCAACGTGCTTTTTCCTGCTCCTGGGCTACCAGTAATACCTATGATGTGAGCTTTTCCAGAATGGGGATAAATGGTTTTCATCAAGCTTTCTGCGTAAGGAGATTCGCTTTCAACCAGCGTAATCAACCTTGCTATTGATCTTGCATCGCCGTTAAGGGCTTTTTCAATTAGCTTCTCCAAAACGGGCCACCTCTTTCTTTATAAAATGCTTTACTTGCTTTTATTTGTTTAAGATATCTATCCCTGCAAAGGCATAAAAGGCAAAATATATGGCCGCAGCGAAAACAAAACCTAGAAGCACTCGCAAGAAAAAAATCAACGTTGGGCCCCCAGGCCACTTGCCCTCATTAATTCTCACCACGGCTCTCGATATTAAAAGCGATAAAATGAAAAAAAGTAACGCCAAAAGCGCCTGAATATTAATAGCAGGCATCTTATTCCTCCTCATCTTGAGATAATAACTACAAGAGTATTGTACCAGCTAAACAATATAAGAACACTTTACAGCGAAAAGTCCGGGAAATCCCGGACTTTTCGCGCCACAAATGTCTACTTATGTAATAATACTACAAAAATAACTTAAACTTGAGAAATACTAGTATCAAAATTGGACGAATTTATCTGCTTCAAAACATGTATAGCCACCTCTAAGGCTCTTTTACCATCAGATATTCCAACCAGCGGTTGTCTTCCTTCCTGTATACAGGTAACAAAATGCTGCAGTTCAAGTTTGAGGGGTTCCTTCTTCGGAAAGACAGGATGCTCAATAACTTCGACCATGCCAGAACCTTTTTCTCTTATACAACGATGTATGGAAACATCCTGAGTCTCGTAATTAACCGATATGAACCTTTCAGGTTCCATAATTTCCAGCTGTCTTTGTCTTTTCTCTGAGACCCTGCTAACCAAAATCTGAGCTAATGCTCCGTTGGTAAAAGATATCTGGGCAGAAGCTACATCTTCCATATTCGTTCTTATAGCTCTTCCTATTGCAGTAATGGACTCAATCTCTGAGCCTACCAAAGCCAAGATTATATCTATATCATGGATCATCAAATCCAAGACTACACCAACATCACTGATCCTTGGGTTAAAGGGACCCATACGTCTCGATTGAATGAATATAGGTTTTTTAATAATCTTTTGCACGTACTGTATAGCGCTGTTGAACCTTTCTATGTGTCCTACCTGGAGGACTAGATGTCTTGAAGCAGCAATCTTTAGCAGTTCTTCCGCTTCCTCAACTGTTGCAGTCACAGGTTTTTCTATCAAAACGTGACAGCCTCTCTCTAAAGCCCTCCGTGCAACCTCATAATGCTCACTCGTTGGAACGACCACACTCACTGCATCTGGCTTGGTGGCATCCAAAAAAGTCTCCACATTGGTATAGTGAGGAACCTTTAGAAGCTCTCCTATACTTGCTGCTCTATCTTCATTTATATCAACTATACCCACCAGCTCAGCATTCAATAATTCCGTATAAACTCTTGCATGATGAAAACCTAAATGACCTACTCCCATAACGCCAACGCGAACAGGTTTCATACAAACCACCTTCCAGGTTTTTGAAAATCTTCCCACTCAATTTAATTATCACAGGACAATATTCTTTTTGGCATCGTCAAACCACATCTGTATAATTTATAGGCTAAGATGGCCTAACAAAAAATTTCTGTCTTCCATATCTCCGCATCTGTAAGAATACAATAAATCATTGTCGCATGAGGTGCAAAGATCTACTATCCTAATCCTCTGCGCTACTAGGCCTACTTCCTGCAACTGACTCTTTATAATTCCGGCCATATCGAAAAAAACCTTATCTTTTTCTTCTTTCCAATACTCTTTTGAGAAGCAAGCGGTAGCGGATTTAGTAGAAGGGTCATTCTTCATTCTATAATAGCACTTTTTGCATATGCCCGGACCTATCCATGCTATAGCATCTTTGATATCGCTTCTTATCATCACTTTCTCAATGAGTGCCTTGGCTATGTTCTTAAGGGTTCCCTTAAAACCAGAATGAGCCATGGCAATCCATGGTTTTGGGGATAAGCCTTGAACTACTATGGGGAAACAATCAGCAAACCGCAAAGATCCGTAAACGTCTGTTTTATCAATAAATATGCCATCTCCTTCAGGCCTGCAAGGAAGATATATGGATGATGACGGTTCCAATATCGTTACCCCGTGCACTTGTCTTGGCGCTATCATAGGGTATTTACCCGTTAAATATGATATCTTCTCGGCAAGTCGCTGTGGATCGCCAAAACTTCCGTCTACTAGGCTGCCCCTCATGAACAGCTGAAATTCACCTTTGTACGGGGGAGGTGCCACGTATCTTAGTATATGCTGACCGTTGTCTTCTATTATTTCGTAATTTATGGCAAAGTTTTGCAAGGATGTACCTCCTACAAAAGCTTATAGAGTCTATCTATTAGATACAAGCTGCCACAGCATAAAATGATATCGTTGCGCTTCATGGCTTTAATTAAAGCGGATTGGAGGTCGTCCACTGGTTCACACCGCCCCTCCCATCCTATACGACTGGCAGTAGAAACCAAATTCTCAGGTCTTTCGCTCCTATCCATTCCTGGTACCGATACAGCAAAAAGGTCGCCCTTTATCTCCTTTAGTATCTTCAGGCTCTCTGCGTAATCTTTATCCTTCATAGCCGCAAAGAGAATGGAGGGCTTAACATTGGGCAAGATATTTTTCATGGAGGACACTAACGCAGCCATTCCATGGGGATTATGAGCTCCATCCAAAATAATGGTCTTTCCATTTTTTTCTACAACATCAAAACGGCCTGGCCATTTGGCTTTCAAAAATCCTTTCCGTATATCTTTCTCGGATACGGTAATTGTCCCCTCTTTTTCTAAAAGTTTTATGGCCATTAGGGCATTGGCCGCATTTCTTATTTGATGGATCCCCTTCAACGATACTTTCAAGTCCTCAAAAGGTCCATTGGGGGTATATATGTCAAATACAGTACCTGCTAGATCCATTTTCTTTAATCTAAATTCCCATTCACGTACGACAAGATGCCCTTCATTTCCGAGTCTCTGAGATATAGTTATATATAAATCCTCAACTGAAGCCTCTCCTCCTATATAGCAGCTTCTACCCTGGGGCCTTAGAGCCGAGAATTTTTCTTTTGCTATGGATAAGATGTCATCGCCCAAGAACTCCTGATGATCCATCGCTATATCAGTAAAAACCGACACTAACACGTTGGGTACAATATTCGTTGCATCCAATCTTCCTCCAAGACCTGCTTCTATTACCGCAAAATCCACATCAGCCTCCGCTAGGATAGAAAATGCTATGGCAGTAGAAACTTCAAAGAAGGAAGGCCTATCATTAATTTTTTTCAAGATCTTTTCCACTTCGTCAAGTTTATCCAACCATATAGCGCTATCCACAGGTTCGTCGCCAATTACGAGCCGTTCACCAAAGTGATGAATATGGGGACTAGAGTAAAGGGCAACCCGGGCTCCTGTTTCTTCTAATATGGACTTGATGAAACAGGCGGTAGAACCTTTACCGTTTGTACCTAAAACGTGTATAGCTTGAAACCTGCGTTCAGGGTTGCCAAGCTCCTTAAGGAGCTTGGCAACCCTGCCCAATCCTGGTTTTATACTATTGCTTGATACATCTGATATTAAACGTTCAATTTTTTCGAAGGTCTCAATTTTCTTTCCCATGTTCCAAATAATCTCATCTGAACCTTTCCAGGTTCATTTCTATCCTTTTAAGTTTCTCCTTATTATCCTCTAGCCTCTTTTTCTCCTTTTCCACTATCTCATCGGGAGCATTTGCCAAAAACTTTTCGTTGCTCAGTTTATTTTCAGATTTCTTTATGGCCTCAAGAACACTACTTTTCTCTTTCTCTAGCCTCTTTATTTCTTCCTCGATATCTATAATTCCATCTACTACCAAGAAAGCCTCTCCATAATCAGATACAGATGCCAAAGCTTTACTTGGCTTCGAGCCATCTTGCTCAATGAACTTTATGTTTTCCACCTTGGTCAGTAGCTTTATGATATCTTCGTTTTCCTTTACAAATTGTAAATCCTTTGAACCCTTTACAAACAAATAGCATTCAGGCACCTTCTCTTGAGGTGCAAGCCTTGCTTCTGCTCTTAGATTCCTTATATCTCTAACTATATTCTGTAAGGTGTTCATGTTCTTTTCTGCGTCCTGTTCTTCTACGAGATCCTGCGCTACAGGCCAATCTTCTTTCTCTAAGAACTGATTGGAGAAGCCGAACGCATGCCACAACTCTTCAGTTACGAATGGAATGAAAGGATGAAGAAGTTTGATGACATCTCTAAAAACATCCAACAGGACCTTTTGAGTCGTCCTTCTGCGATGTTCTCCCTCATCTCCCCTCAAAGCTGGTTTTGCCATCTCCAAATACCAGTCGCAAAGGTCACTCCAAACAAAATCATAAAGAAGTCTAGCGGCTTCACCATAATAGTATCCTTCTAGATACTCTGTTACGTTTTTTATGACTTTGCTCAATTTGGATTTTATCCATGTATCATGAACTCTTAGAGCAAGATCGCCGACGTGGTCCTCCTGGAAATCAGCGGTGTTCATGAGGGCGAACCTCGCAGCGTTCCATATTTTGTTGAGGAAATGTCTATAGGTTTCTATCCTCTCTTTGCTCAAGTATATATCTCTACCTTGCACCGTTAAAGCTGCCAACGTCATTCGCAGTGCATCCGCCCCATGCACATTGATTATCTCTAGGGGGTCAATTACGTTCCCTTTGGATTTGCTCATTTTTTGTCCATGCTCATCTCTCACTAACGCGTGAATATAAACATGTCTAAAAGGTACATCATTCATAAATTTGAGCCCCATCATTATCATTCTTGCTACCCAGAAAAAGAGAATATCGAATCCTGTCACTAAGAGACTGGTAGGATAGTAATACTTAAGATCATCTGTCTCCTCCGGCCATCCAAGTGTAGAGAAAGGCCACAACGCACTGCTAAACCAAGTATCAAGCACATCTTCGTCTTGAGATATGTTTTCGCTTTGACACTTTTCACAACATGTAGGATCCTCTTCCGATACTGTAACGTGTCCACAATCAGAGCATGTCCATGCAGGTATGCGATGCCCCCACCACAGTTGTCGGGAAATGCACCAGTCTCTTATATTCTCCATCCACTGGTAATAAGTATTCTCCCACTGTCCCGGGATAATTTTGATCTTCCCTTCTTTTACAACCTTGATTCCCTCTTCTGCAAGCGGCTTTGTTCTTACAAACCACTGTTCCGATAGGTAAGGCTCAATTACCGTGCCACAACGATAACAAGTCCCCACCGAGTGCTCATGCTCCACTACCTCTACTAACAGTCCAGCGTCTTTGAGCATCTCCACAATTTTTTCTCTTGCCTCAAATCTATCTAACCCCACGAAGGCACTGCCTGCCTCCTCGTTCATCTTGCCGTTCTCGTCTATTACCTGAATCTGTGGCAGATTATGCCTTTGGCCAACCAAAAAGTCATTGGGGTCGTGAGCCGGGGTAATCTTAACCAAACCCGTTCCAAATTCTGGATCTACCATGTTGTCCTCTATTATCGAAATAACTCTATTACATAGTGGGACAACCACTTTTTTCCCTATATAGGCTGCGTTCCTTTCATCCCTGGGGTGAACGGCTATGGCCACGTCCCCCAAAATAGTCTCTGGTCTGGTAGTGGCTACTACGACTCCTCCCTCTGAGCCATCTGCGAAGGGATACAGAACATGATAAAGCTTTCCCTTTTTGGGGGTATGTTCTACTTCCAAATCAGACAGGGCGGTATGACACCTAGGGCACCAATTTATAATGTACTTTCCTTTATATATTAAACCCTCTTTGTATAGTCGCACGAATACTGCCCTTACGGCTCTAGATAGGCCTTCATCCATGGTAAATCGTTCTCTTTCCCAGTCACAGGAGGCCCCTAATTTCTTCAATTGGTTTATTATTCTGCTCCCATATTCTTCTTTCCATTCCCATACTCTTTGTACAAAAACATCCCTTCCAAGGTCGTGTCTGGTCTTACCTTCCTCTTGAAGTTTTCTTTCCACTACGTTTTGAGTTGCTATTCCTGCATGATCAGTTCCTGGAAGCCACATCACATTGTACCCAGCCATCCGCTTGTATCTGCAGGAAATGTCTTGGAGAGTATTATTCAAAGCATGTCCCATATGAAGAGACCCTGTCACATTAGGAGGAGGTATAACTATGCAAAAAGGGTTCCTCTTATCATCAGGCTCTGAATGAAAAATGCCCGATTCCAACCAGCGCTCATACCACTTGTCCTCCAAAGGCATAGGGTCATAGCTTTTTCCTATTTCTCTTGCTTTCTGAGCCATAGCATGTCCTCCTCCGTTGTTGTTATTTTTAATTTTTGATCGAAAAACCCAGGTCTTTTGCCTTTTCTTCGAGTGTTGAATCTATGTAATTAATTAAAAAACTTTTCAATTCCTCAACCCCTGTTTTATTCACAGAGGAAACGCACAAAGGACCAAAAGATTCAGGAGGCATTTGCCCTGCATACTTTTTCAAGAAACTAAGTCTTTTAGTAGTAGGAACTTTATCTACTTTGGTGAAAACCACTAAACTTTGAAGCCCTTGGCTGCTCATCCAATTTTGAAGGATGATGTCATTCTCCAAAAATCCATGGCGAAAATCTACCAGATGGACTATTAGAAGAAGAGATGATCTGTTTTTTGAATAAAAATCAATTAGTTTTGCCCATTTATTTCTTTCTCCTTTATCCCTTTTAGCGTAACCAAAACCCGGCAGATCTACTAAATAGAATTTACTTTTGGCTTCCACCATGTAAAAGTTAATGCTTCGCGTCTTGCCGGGATTACTGCTTACTTTAGCTATTTTAGTCCCCAGCAGCACATTTATCAGTGATGATTTCCCCACGTTAGATCTCCCAGCAAAGGCAATCTCAGGATATCTTTCGGGAGGAAACTGTTCTTTTGTAAATGCGGTTTTTATCAATTCCCCATGCCACTTTTTCATTTTCCGTTATCACTCACACATCTATTTATTGCTTCGCTTACTTCTCCTATGAAGGTTATTTTAAGACCTTTTATCGCCCACTGGGGCATCTCCTCAACGTCTACTTTGTTCCCTTCAGGTAAAAGAACTTCCTTGATGCCGTATCGTTTGGCAGCCAAAATTTTCTCCCTTATTCCGCCAACAGGAAGGACCATGCCTCTTAGGGTTGTTTCTCCCGTTATGGCGACATCATTGCGAATTCTTTTCCCTGAAACGACGGAGTAAAGTACTGTGGCAAGTGCCACACCCGCCGAAGGACCGTCCTTAGGTATTGCTCCCTCAGGCACATGCACATGGATATCTATTTCATCCCATTTGACATCCTTAATGTTCAACTCATCCGAGTGAGATTTCAGATAACTCAAGGCTGCCCGAGCCGACTCTTGCATAACTTCGCCTAGATTTCCAGTCAAAATAATGTTTCCTTTTCCCCTCATTGTTACGGCTTCTATTATCAGGATATCTCCTCCGAATTGAGTCCATGCTAAGCCTACCATTGCTCCAACTTGGGGTTCCCGAGGAATACCAGTGTCATAATTTCTGGGCACACCTAGATATTTACGAAGGTTTTTTACCCCTATTTTTTCTGTGGCAGAGGCACCCTTATTTGATTGTTCTGATTCAACGATGCGTTTCGTCACCTTCCTGGCAATCTTCGCCAACTGACGTTCTAGCTCCCTTACCCCTGCTTCCTTAGTGTAGTCTGATATTATCCTTTTTATCGCTGTCGGTAATATTATCAACTCTTTTTCACTTAAACCATGCTCCTTGAGCACTTTGGGAATTAGATGTCTTTTGGCTATCTGGTACTTTTCCTCCATTACGTAGCCAGGGAGTTTAATAACTTCCATCCTGTCCAAAAGTGGCTTAGGTATCGTGTGCACCACGTTAGCTGTAGTTATGAACATTACGTTGCTTAAATCAAAAGGAACTTCCAAAAAATGATCCGTAAAAGCATAGTTCTGCTCAGGATCCAAAACCTCGAGGAGTGCTGCTGCGGGGTCTCCCCTGAAGTCAGCCCCAATCTTATCGATTTCGTCCAGCAATATTACGGGATTTTTCGTTCCAACCTGTCGTATCTTCTGTATTATCCTTCCAGGCAAAGAACCTATGTAGGTTCTCCTGTGTCCTCTTATCTCTGCTTCGTCTCTTATTCCTCCAAGGGACATGTTGGCAAACTTCCTGCCTGTAGCTTTGGCTATAGATCTGCCCAAGGATGTTTTACCCACTCCTGGAGGTCCCACGAAGCACAAAACTTGAGATTTTACCCTACCTGAGGCTCTCTTCCTGACAGCTAAAAACTCCAATATCCTTTCCTTTGCTTCATCCAAACCGTAATGATCTTCATCCAAAACCTTCTTGGCCAACCTTATATCTACTGTATCCCTGGTGCGCTTCTCCCATGGCATATTTATGAGCCAATCAATATATGTCCGAACAACAGTGGCCTCGGCCGAAAGGGGCGGCATCTTTGCCATCCGCTCAAGTTCATGTAAAGCTTTCTCCTGGGCCTCAGGAGGCATTTTTGCATCTAATATGCTTTTTCTTAGTTGTTCTATCTCTGAATACTCTTCTTGCCCTAGTTCATTTTGAATTATCCTAAGCTGCTCTCTGAGATAGTACTCCTTTTGGCTCTTTTCCAGTTGCTGCTTCACTTTTTCTTGAATCGACAGCTCAAGCTGGAGCAATTCTATTTCTTGAAACAAGACTTTTAAAATTTTCTCCAATCGCTCTTTCACGTCTACGGATTCAAGGATATCCTGGCGCTCTTTTATTTTCACCATTAGGTGAGACGCCACCAAATCAGCCAACTGGGATGGGTCTTCAACATCTGACAAAGTCATTAAAATTTCAGGAGGTATCCTTGGATGTAGAGACACGTACCTCTCAAATTGGTTCAAAACCGATCTCTTCAATGGTTCCAATGATTCATCATCTTGATTTTCTAGTTCATCTATTTGTTTGTAGGAGCACATATAAAAATCATCGGAATCAATTAGCTCCTCCACATAAATCCTCTTTACGCCTTCAACTAGAACTTTTACTGTTCCGTCAGGCAATCTCACCATTTGAAGCACGTTAGCGATTACTCCAACCTTATACAGATCATCAAGGCTTGGCTCCTCAATATTCACATCCTTTTGGGTCACAATACAGATCTTTCTGTCCCCATTGTTCAATGCCCACTCAAGGGCTTTCTTGGAGCGAGCTCTACCTACAAAAAGAGGAGTAACCACCCCAGGGAAAAGTACTATATCCCTAACTGGTAAAAGGGGAAGAACGGTTTTTTCATCTTTCGCCCCTGTGTCCTCCTTTAGATCGTTCATTTGATCCTTTTCCACTGTATCTTTGGTCAATCTACGCTACCTCCTCATTCTCACCCTTATCGTTGTACTCAATAATTGGTCCCTTCTTGTCCTTCACGTACTCCTCGTCAATTATCACCTTTCGTAATTTCTGAGCCTTTTCTGGGAATTCATACATCAAATCGAGCATCAATGATTCTAAAATCGACCTAAGCCCTCTTGCACCAGTATTTCGTTTCTTTGCTTCTTCTGCGATATTCAAAAGGGCTTTCTCTGTAACCTCAAGTTCTATTCCCTCCAAGGAGAATGCCTTTTTGTATTGTTTTATAAGAGCGTTTTTAGGCTCCACAAGGATTTTAACCAAATCTTCAGTATCCAGAGCGTCCATGGGCGCTATAACGGGAAGCCTGCCTACGAACTCTGGTATGAAACCATACACAAGTAGGTCTTCCGGTATAACATGCCGTAAAATCTTCCTGGCATCCAAGTCCTCCGATGCGAGCTTACCTCCAAAACCTATAATCTTTTTGTTCAAGCGCCTTTCCACAATTTCTTCAAGACCATCAAATGCACCACCACATATAAAAAGAATGTTCTTGGTATTCACCTGTATGAAATCTTGATGTGGATGCTTGCGTCCTCCCTTTGGAGGGACGTTGGCTACCGTCCCCTCAATTATTCTCAGTAGGGCCTGCTGTACACCCTCCCCAGATACATCTCTCGTTATGGAAACCGATTGAGATTTTCTGGATATCTTGTCGATTTCGTCAATGTAGATAATACCTCTCTCCGCTAAGGCAACATCATAGTCAGCAGCTTGTAAAAGTCTAACTAAAATGTTTTCTACATCTTCTCCCACATATCCTGCTTCTGTCAGCGTAGTTGCATCTGCTATAGCAAAAGGCACTTCCAGCATTCTTGCCAAAGTCTCAGCCAATAGCGTCTTACCACATCCCGTAGGCCCAATCAAAAGCACGTTGCTCTTGGCCATTTCTACTTCATCATCTTCGCTCCTGTCGAACTCATAAATCCTTTTATAATGGTTGTAAACTGCCACTGCTAAGACTTTTTTCGCGTACTCTTGACCTATAACGTATTGGTCTAAAAATTTCTTTATCTCTGTGGGTTTGGGCAAGTTGGTACCAACTGCCTTAGCAGAGGCAGGTCTATTCATGTTATAGTCTTTACTCAATGCATCGTCTTGCGTGTCTATCAAATCATTTTTTAAAATGATATTACACAAATTTATGCATTCATCGCATATGTAAACTCCTGGACCTGCCACAAGTTTCTTTACCTCTCTTTGGGATTTTCCACAAAAAGAGCACCTATGTTCAATTTCTTTTCTTCCACTCTTTCCTCTTGTAACGTTGCTCATTTATGTGCACCTCTCAATTCGCACAACACATTTTTGTATTTCGTTCATGCTATTTTACAAGAAACGAAGGGAGACCGCTATTGGACTCCCTTCGTTCGCGCCCACTTTTAAATGCAAACTCCTCACGAGTCGTGCTTTACCTTTTTTCGATTACTTGGTCGATTATACCGTACTCTTTTGCTTCTTCAGCGGACATAAAGAAGTCCCGATCCGTATCGGCCTCTATTTTTTCCCTAGGCTGCTTAGTGTGGTACGTAAGTATATCGTTCAACCTCTCCTTTAGCCTCAGAATCTCCCTGGCATGAATCTCTATGTCTACTGCCTGTCCTTGCGCTCCTCCCAGCGGCTGATGAAGCATTATCCTCGCACTTGGAAGAGCTATCCGCTTACCAGGTTCCCCTCCAGCCAAAAGAACTGCTGCCATACTGGCCGCTTGTCCTATGCAGATAGTAGATACTGGACACTTTATATATTGCATAGTGTCATATATCGCTAGACCAGACGTTATAACTCCCCCAGGACTATTTATATATACATAGACATCTTTTTCTGGGTCTTCGCTCTCCAAGAAAAGCAACTGAGCTACAACCAGGTTTGCTAGATGATCGTCAATAGCCTCTCCTATGAACACTATTCTGTCCTTTAGCAGCCGACTGTAGATATCGTATGCCCTTTCACCTCGTCCAGTCTGTTCTATTACCATAGGTATGAGCATAGGCATACCTCCTAACCTTCAGTTATTAATTATCGTTTTTTGCTTCTCCTTCACCAACTTCATCCTCGTTTTTACCAGCAGAGACTTCTTTTACTTTCATGCGCTCCATCAAATTATTGACGGTTTTTTCAAACCTTATTTTGCCTATTATGTTGGACAAACGCTCCTTGTCTTGCGCGAGAATCTGTTGCACCCTTTCAGGGTCCGCATTTACTGATTGGGCGAGCTTGGCTATTTCACGCTGAAGGTCTTCTTTGTCCACCGATATCCCTTCTTTGTCCGCTATAGCCTCCAGGACAAGAGAGCGTTTCACCAGCTTTTCAGCGTATTTTTTAAGATTCTCCATGTATTCTTCTTCGTTTAGGTTTGTCTCTTTGACGTATTCCTCCCATGACTTTCCAAAGCGCTGCTGAACCATTTTCATATCTTCGTTTTTAAGCTCTTCCATTTGCCGCTCGACCAGCGTGTCAGGCAGCTCCACTGAGCTTTTTTCGCACACTAACTCAACAGCCTTCTCTTTCAGCGCCTCTAGGCTCTCTTCATTGAACCTTGCCTCGAGAGCTTCTTTAACTTTCTGTCTGAATGCCTCCTCGTCATTAACTTCTTCTCCAAAGACCTTTTTGAAGAGTTCTGGGCCAATTTCGGGAAGTTTCTTCTCAAAGACAGCGAGAACCTCTATTTCGTACCTAACTTTTTCTGTAGCGTTCCCGTCACCTTCATCTTCGGTCTCGTTCTTCTCTTTTGGTACGTCAAGCTCTACTTCCACTTTACTGCCAATTTCTTTGCCTAACAGGGCATCCAGAAATTCCTTTCTCAACGTATTGGGCGAAGCCTCTACTGTAGTCTTCTGAGGCTCCTGCTGCTCTTTGCTTCCCTCTACCTGCACGGAATAGCTGATCTCCACTATGTCCCCTTCTTTGATCGGCCTATCCTTCACCGGCTCTCTCTCGGAGAAAGAGGCCCTTATCTCCTCTATAGCCTTGTCAACCAGCTCATCGTTCACATCTACAACTTGCTTCTCAACCTCCAGTTCTTCTATCTCTGGAAGTTCCACTTCTGGGCGAGTCTCAAAGGTAAAAGTCAAATTGATAGGTTCGTCGTCCTTTATCTCATCAATTTCCACTTTGGGCCTGTCTATCAAGTCAAGCCCATAATCCTCCACGATCTTATCCAGCATTTCAGGGATAAGTTTCTCAAGAGCCTCAGACTGAATAGCCTCCTTGCCAAGGTGCAAAAGCAATACGTTTCTCGGAACTTTACCTTTACGAAAACCCTTGATATTAGCTCGTCTTCGCAATTCGTTAATAGCTGCCTCAAAAGACTTCTTAAAATCTTCCTGAGACACCTGAGCCTGTATTTTTACCACATTTTTCTCTTGAGATATTATTTCTGAACGCAATTACTACAACTCCCTCCAAGTTTCTTTTTTAGTTTTTGTTACAACATAAAAGATTACTGTCATAAATCTATACAACTCAAGAAATATTAGCACAAACACACATTTATAGAAAGATACAAAAGATGAATGGCGTTGCCAACAAAAGAAACCCCTCCACATACAAGAAGGGGTTTCATAAGCTTCACTCTTGGTGCGAGAGAGGGGACTCGAACCCCTACGCCCGAAGGCACTGGATCCTAAGTCCAGCGCGTATACCAATTCCGCCACTCTCGCAATTGGTGGGTCATACAGGACTCGAACCTGTAACCCCCTGATTAAGAGTCAGGTGCTCTACCAGTTGAGCTAATGACCCGATAAACAAAACAGAGAACATTCTAAAGAGAGAAAGCCACGTTGTCAACAACTTATAAGCCTTAAAATAAAGCCTAAATTAAAACAAAAGTTCCAGACAGCATCCGGAACTTTACCAACTTAAAAATGGTGGGCCATACAGGACTCGAACCTGTAACCCCCTGATTAAGAGTCAGGTGCTCTACCAGTTGAGCTAATGGCCCTTTGCATTTACCTAGCTTACTTTGGCGCGCCCGGCAGGATTTGAACCCGCGACCTACGGATCCGAAGTCCGCCGCTCTATCCAGCTGAGCTACGGGCGCTTTTGATGGGGTGAGCGAGGGGACTCGAACCCCCAACCTCTGGAGCCACAGTCCAGCGCTCTGACCAGTTGAGCTACGCCCACCATCTTTATATTATGGCGCGCTTGGCAGGATTCGAACCTGCGACCTACGGATTAGAAGTCCGTTGCTCTGTCCAGCTGAGCTACAAGCGCGTTTGAAACCTGGAGCGGGAAACGGGATTCGAACCCGCGACCTACGGCTTGGAAGGCCGTCGCTCTGCCAACTGAGCTATTCCCGCCTTTACTTGGTCGGGGCGAAAGGATTCGAACCTTCGACCCCCTGCTCCCAAAGCAGGTGCGCTAACCAGACTGCGCTACGCCCCGATATTCTACACAAACAAGACCAGCTTTACAACCCTCTGGTGGAGCTGGGGGGACTCGAACCCCCGACCTCTTCCGTGCGAAGGAAGCGCGCTCCCTCTGCGCTACAGCCCCTGGCCTCAATTCCCAAGTGCCGGCGACAATTCTAGATTCCAATAGGTACCTTGTCAAGCCCTCTGCTGCTTTATATTTTAAATTCCTGACAACTCGTGCATTTTTCGTTGAATTTAGCAGTTTCACGCGGCAATACTTGTGTATTGTAAAACATGTTGCTAAAATAGACTAGAACACAATACTTGAGTTGTTTAATGACATAATTTTGCGAAGGAGGACGACTAACATGACTGAGAAGTGGAAGGACAGGTTGACCGATCAACTGTGCAAGGCCATTTTGTCGCTGGAAACCCCAGAGGAAGTATATGCTCTATTGGAGGATATAGCGACGATTGGTGAAATTAGAGCTTTGGCGCAGAGATTGGAAGTAGCTAGGTTGTTGAGCGAAGGTTATACCTACCCTCAAATCGCTCAGCAAACAGGTGCCAGTACGGCCACTATAAGCAGAGTCAAAAAGTTCCTAGAATACGGAGCAGATGGCTACAAGACAGTACTTGAAAGGATAAAAGAATAACCTAATACTGTAACAATAAAGGAATCAATAAATTTGCAAACTTAAGGGGGGTTGCTGATCTGCAACCTCCCTAAGTTTATGACTAAATTAACAATCATCTTTTGATTATCTTTTTCAGCAAACTTTCCCGCAGCGCCATGGAACCGTTGGGGCACATTTCATGACAACAAAGACACTTTACACACTTTGCCCTATCTATGATTGGAAAAGTTTCCATTCGAATAGCATCTACAGGGCAGACTTTTTTGCATATTCCACATTTAAGACAAGTATCCCTATTGAGGAAAGGATAGAAATATACAAGGTTATGTACCATTCCTCTGATAAAAGAGGGCATCTGGGATATGAAAGATACAACCCTCTTGTAGTCGTCAATACGTAGCTCTTCCAAGGTCGCTCCAACAAGTTCGATATCATTCAATGAAGACGGGCCATATTTCCTTTCCGAAGCTGCTTTCAAAAGAGGAACACTTAAAGGATCCTCATACCCCATAAGATAGGCAGCAACCATGTCTATAGCCAGTGCATTGTTCGAAGCGAAAATCCATCCCCCTGTCCTAGGATTACCGTGAGAAGGTCCATTACCTTCCATAACTGTTACAGCATCCATAACATGGAAATCTGGCTCCCTCAGAGCATAGATA